>CATJIO010000001.1 GCA_949740725.1 uncultured Lachnospiraceae bacterium
CGTTTCCTGAAGATCTGCTCGAATCTCACGCACTTCCTCTTTCGTTTCCTGAAGATCTGCTCGAATCCCGCGCACTTCCTCTTTCGTTTCCTGAATTTCTCCCCGTAGTTCAGTTGCCGTACTCTGGATTTCTCCCCGCAGCCTGTCCTCGCTCTCCTGTACGACTCCTGTCATCAATTCTTTTAGTACTCTAATATCCTTTTGTTCTAACATATCCTCCCCTCCTTTCCATCCAGGCTCTTTGAGAACCCTTAATCATTTATTGTATCCACTCTCCATGTACAAAGCCTCTTTAATGTGTTAAAACATCGTTATTATGTCATAATATCCATTATTTTACAATTTATTTTTCGTTAATGACAAAAATATCTTACCAAAATTTCCCTCAGCGGACAAGAAAATCGCAAGTCTAAGATGTGTGCATCCCCCCTGGAAGGTTTTTGCTTTATCCGACGCAATTTCCTATACCCTCAGTGGATAAAGTGAAAAGAGAAAACCCTTTCTCCTGAAATTCAGGAAAAAAGGTTTTCCAACTTACTCCTCTTCCTATTTACTCATCCCAATTGTGGTAAACAGCCTGTACATCATCGTCTTCATCCAGCAAATCCAGAATCCGATTGAGCTTCTTTATGTCCTCCTCACTGGTTAACTCCACCCAGGTCTGGGGAAGCATGGTAATGCCTGCCTCCAGCATCGGAATGCTTTCCTTCTCTAACGCCTCTCTCACCTGGCTGAAGCTGTCTGGATCAGTGTATACCTCAAAGCTGTCTTCCTCCTCAGCAAAATCCTCCGCACCTGCATCTAGGGCCAGCATCATCAGATCATCCGCATCCATCTCACACTCTTCCTTATCAATAATAATCTGCCCCTTCTTATCAAACATATAAGAAACACTTCCCGGCGTCCCCACATTACCATTTCCCTTGGTAAATGCGCTCCTCACATTCGCCGCTGTCCGGTTCTTATTATCTGTCAACGTATCTACGATAATCGCTACTCCGCTGGGCCCATAGCCCTCGTAGGTCAGCACCTCGTAATTTACCGAATTTGCATCCCCTGCCGCCTTCTTAATCCCACGATCAATGGTATCATTTGGCATGTTGTTAGCCTTGGCCTTGGCAATCACATCCCGCAGCTTGCTGTTATTCGCCGGATCTGCTCCTCCCTCTTTCACTGCGACCGCAATCTCCCTTCCGATCACCGTAAAGATTTTCCCCTTCGCCGCATCGTTTCTCTCTTTTTTGTGTTTAATATTCGCAAATTTAGAATGTCCTGACATAAAAACGCTCCTTTTCTCTTATCTCTTTCACTGCTGTTCTCCCCGCAGGCTACAAACGGCAGTTCTCATCGTTCTTCCCGAATATGTCCTTAACATTTTATCATTGTTTGCTTTCTGTGGCAAGTACCTTCTTCATCATTACCTTCAGTGGATAAAGGGATACACGCCCCAAGTGCCGTCTTTTTGCGACTGGCGGCGTTAACGTCAATCGACGTATGCAGAGCGATAGTAACGCGGCAGAATCGCACAGCGGTGGCACAAAACCGTGTGTCCCTTTGTCCACTGAAGGTACTCCTTATAAAGCTGTCCTTGGATTACTTATTCCCTTCATGTTACTGGTAAATTGCTATTTAGCTGAGTCTTTTGTTTGTCGTGAAGGCCTAGAGAATCGCAGGCTGACTTAAGGTGCAGGCGCAAATCGGCAG
>CATJIO010000002.1 GCA_949740725.1 uncultured Lachnospiraceae bacterium
AAACACCGCTCCGATTTTGTTGGAAGCGGTGCTTTGTGTAAGGTTGACAGCCTATTATGTTATTAGTTTTCTGTTTCCCTTTGTCAAGAGAAGATATCCTGAGCGAATATGCCGTTTCATCTGTACCACCCCCTCCCCTTTATATGAAATAGTGGAAATCCAGTGTAGTGGTTTCCCGATTAAAGGTTATGCTTTTTACAATCCGGCGGAGGGAATTTCCCTTCACTTCATAATCTACGCCCGGATCGGAAACAAGATGGTAAACTGACCGGATGCCATCCAGAAGCAGCGCTTTTTGCTGCTCTGGCGGGGTGTCCGGTTCCTGGCAAGAGAGCTTCTGCAGCTCATACTCTAAATGTTCGCGCTCTGCCTTCAGCCGTTCTTTATTGGCCTTATACTCTGCTAGAGAGTCAATTCCGTTTTCATAGGCTTCCCGGACACGCTGCTCCTTTACCGCATTTCTGGACAATGCGGCTTCGATTAACGCACCTTCAGCCGTCACTTTATCACTAGTTTTGGGGATGTATTCAAAATTTACATCGCCGGTATCCAGCACATGCCTTAGCGAAGCTAATACAGAGATTTCCGCTTTCTTCACCGAGATGCTGCAGGATCCAGGATGGAAGCCCTTGGCGTATTTCCAGCATTGGAAATAATCCGGGCGTTTTTTCGGGTTATTGGACCGTGTAACGGATAGGGTAGCCCCGCATATGTAACAGGTGAGCAGTCCGGAAAGCCAGTGCCGGCAGGAGGATACCTGACGTCGGCCAACAAAACGAGCTTCCTGGGCTATGCGCTGCTGATTATCCTCAAAGACATCCGTAATGGATTTTCGCAAAGGGTGGGTTCCCTGAAAGGCGATGCCATTCCAATTTACCTCGCCAATATAAAAGCGATTAGAAAGGATCCGGGCCACCGTGCGCCGCTCAAAGGGGTTACCACGTTTTGTAATCCAACCACGACGGTTCATCTCCCGGGCAATGGCGGTCATATCCTTTCCTTCATGGTAAGCCGTAAAAATGTATTCTGCCATCTCGATCCGTTCTGGGTCAATGGTAAAAGGCTTTCCCTCACCAGCAGCCTGATATCCTAGGGGAGGGACACTTTGGTATCCATTTCGCAGGGCCTTCTCGGTCATTCCTCGAAGGACTTCCCCAGAAAGGTTGATGGAGTAGTATTCATCAAACCATTCAATGATAGATTCTATCAGGCGCCCGAACATCCCTTCCATAATGGGCTCCGATACGCTTTTAATTTCCACACTGCATTTCTTCCTCAGGATGCTTTTGTAAAAGACAGATTCCTCCTGGTTTCGGGCAAAGCGGGAAAACTTCCAGACATAGAGCCGTTTAAAGGGGGCTGGAGACTGGGACTTTGCCAGGGCGATCATGCGCTGGAATTCAGGCCGGTTATCTGCTTTGCGGCCAGATATGCCCTTTTTCTCCACAAAGATAAATTCCTCTGGAATTAGATAGCCATCCGCTTTGGCAGCATCCAGAATAACACGGACCTGGGCATCCGGTGATAGTTCGGTCTGGTCATCGGTACTTACCCGGACATAGGCGGCGCCGATTTCAAGATTTTGCATATTGTACCCTCCTCACCTTATGGTATGCTTTGGGCAATAAAAATACACCCTTGTCAGGATGCTCTCAGAGTGATACAATAGTTTTGCGATGATTATTGTATCTTTCCGGAGCGATCTGGTAAGAGAAAATCTATGTGAAACCGTTCCTGCGCCAACAGGGGCGGTTTTGCATTTGTATTTGACAAATTATTTGGAATGGCATATAATATGCTTAACAAGGGATTGGTAAGCCAGGGTAAGGCTGGCCACCCAGTTTTCGAGTTACAATTTATAAAAAATAGCGTCTCTACTTTCCTAGGGTGAGGGCGCTATTTTTTGTGCGATAAAACTAGCGATATTACTGCACACAGCATAATTACAAAGGTGAAAAGCTCATCATATGTAACATACATAAGCGTTTGGCTCCTTTCCGCTTTGGAGGTGGCCAACAATACGCCCTTACCAGTCCCCAGGTAAGCATATTATATTGTCATGGTGCGTCTATCGATGTGAGGCCTTTATGAATTGACACGTCATGCCCTTTTGTATTTGACAAATTATTTGGAATGGCATATAATATGTTTAACAAGAGAACCGTTGACCAGTGAACGCCTGGCCGCCGGTAATGTTACAGCAAATAGCGCCTTACTTTACCAGAGCAGGGGCGCTATTTTTTACGCA
>CATJIO010000003.1 GCA_949740725.1 uncultured Lachnospiraceae bacterium
AAAATCATAACAGGCAGACACAATTTCATTCTCTGTTTTTCCCAGTTCATGTAGATAAATCCCTATAAACATAAGCGTTCCTTCGACTAAACCACATTGCGCCCTATACCCGCCTGCACCGTGCAATCCAACCATAGACCAAATTACCTGTGGTTCAATCATGGTTTCAAATAATTCACTCAAACAAATGATTGCTGTCCTTGCGCAGTTTATATCATCATTCCAGTACAATTCATGTACCCTGTTCTTTATATATTCCTGCATAATATGTCATCTCCTAGATACTTGATTTTCCAGTCAGACAAATACGAATTGTTATTGACCATTTTTTATGAACTCAATCAATTTTTCCAAATCATCAAAATTATCATAATCCCCAATCAATCCTTCTCGATGGTAAATAACTCCATTTTTTTCATTCCTTTCAAGGCAATCAAGCAACGCTTCAAGCCCGTACCTTTTAATAAATACTGTGAATCCGTATGGCTTCATTTTTGATAAAAGCCCTTTATGACAGTCATTTTCACATAAAAAACAGCTTGATATTTCTTTTTCAAGAGAACACTTTCGATTTTCACACCATTCTTTATCAATGCATTCTTCAGAGCTACAGCCATTGCAAGTAATATTTTCATGACATAAACAACAGGCTAAGCCACATCTTGCAATCCCAAGTTCCCTTTTCATTTGATTCTTCTCCTTAACTTTATCTTGTTTCTCATACAATTCCTATTTGTTACTGGCTCCATTATACTGCAATGGCTTTCCAGATGGAATAGGCTTTACAAAAATTTCATTTTACCATGATGGCCATGATTACTCTGAACTCGCTCTTGTTTTATCTTTTGTGATAGTAAGCTGCCCCTGCTGGCATTTCACGGTGATTTTGTCCCCTGGGGAAAATCCGGCCTGATCCAGCCAGTTCCCCTGCCCTGACAGTGTTCAGGCTGTTCCTCTCACCTGTGCTCAGATCGGCACTCCCTATCCCTCCACAGTCATTCAGTAAATCAAAAAGTTTATCATTAAGAAAATTACACGTTCAGGCAGGTAGATTATTGGAATTATCTTTGTTCAGTCCATTGGAAGCTTTTTCTTTGTATCTGTTGTATTTGCCATAGTCTTTTTTATTTCGAATATCCCTATTTATCTGGCCCCTACCTTCGGGGGCATTGCGCTGTCTGCCGCCCCAGCGCCGCCATTATCTATTGTAAAACTGTGATTTTGTCACAGAAGAATCGAAATAGTCCTGCTATAATATAGACATAAAATAAGGTTTAAAATCGAAACAGGAGGAATTTCACCATGGCAAAAAGAAAAGCCACCGTCAGTATCCGGGAATGTGTTGCCTGCGGGTGCTGCATGAAGGTTTGTCCTATGGGCGCTATCCGCATTCCCAAGGGGATCTATGCAGAAGTCGATCCCGCCCGGTGTGTAGGGTGTGGGAAATGTGTAAAGGAATGTCCGGCAAGTATTATTTCCCTGGAGGTGATTGCTCCATGAAACAGCAAAAAAAGTGGTATGACTATCTATGGATCTTCTCCCTTTCCTATTTGATTTTAGGATTTTTTAATATTTTGTTCGCCTGGCTGGGGCTGCTCTGCTTTTTTATCCCGCTTATCCTGTCCATCGGAAAGGGGAATAAGTCCTACTGCAATCGATACTGCGGCCGCGGACAGCTTTTAGCTCTGGCAGGAGGCAGGTTTGGGCTCTCACGGAAAAAGGATATCCCAAAATGGATGCGCTCTCCCCATTTCCGGTATGGATTTTTAATCTTTTTCTTCCTGATGTTCTTCCAGGTGCTGTGGAATACATACTTGGTATTTGCCGGAGCAAAGGATTTGACCATGGCGGTAACTCTGCTCTGGACCTGGAAAGTTCCCTGGCATTGGGCCTATCATGGCACTCTCCTCTCCCCCGGTGTCGCCCAGTTTGCCTTCGGATTTTACAGTGTCATGCTCACCTCCACCATACTGGGCTTTCTCACCATGCTTCTCTTCAAGCCCCGTTCCTGGTGCGTATACTGCCCCATGGGAACTATGACGCAGCTGATTTGCAAGGCTAAAAACCGAGCGCAGAAATAATCTTCCGGCAGCCTCCAGACTATGAGAGGCTGCTTTTTTACTGTTCGCATTAGATGACGTTAGCTTAGTTTTAAAAATGCTATTTCGTTGAGTCTTTTTTGTCGTGAAGACCTAGAGAGTCGCTGGCTGACCTAAGGTGCAGGAGCAAATCGGCAGAGGGTAACGCCCATGGCAGGCAGGTTCCCAACGTCACCCCGCTCTCGCTCCGCCGAAAGCGCAGCGGTGCGTAAGGCCCTAAAAGACAGGGCCTACATCCCA
>CATJIO010000004.1 GCA_949740725.1 uncultured Lachnospiraceae bacterium
GACAGAGCCGGATCGATTATACAGGTTTAAATATTAAGGAGAAAAGAAAATGGCAAAAGTTGTTACCATGGGCGAGACCATGCTGAGATTATCCACCCCCAATAATGAGAAGTTCATCCAGGCAGATGAGTTTGATGCCACTTATGCCGGCGGCGAAGCTAATGTAGCGGTTTCCCTGGCAAACTATGGACATGACGTAGAGTTCGTTACCGCAGTTCCGGCTAACCCCATCGGCGAGAGCGCAGTGGCTGCATTGAGAAAGTACAATGTGGGAACAAAATATATTGCCAGAAGCGGCAAGCGTTTAGGCATCTATTTCCTGGAGACCGGTTCTGCGATGAGAGCGTCCAATGTGGTTTACGATCGTGCTGACAGCTCCATCGCTACCGCTACGCCGGATGAATTTAATTTTGATGAAATTTTTGAGGGCGTGGACTGGTTCCATTTTACCGGCATCACTCCAGCAATTTCTGACTCTGCCATCACGCTGACGGAAGCTGCTTTAAAGGCAGCCAAGGCTCATGGAGTGACTGTATCTGTAGACTTAAACTTCCGGAAAAAATTATGGTCCTCCGAGAAGGCTCAGAAGGTGATGACCGAGCTAATGCAGTATGTAGATGTATGCATTGGTAACGAAGAGGATGCAGAGAAGGTGCTGGGCTTTAAGCCAGGCAAGACGGACGTTACTTCCGGCGAGCTGGAGCTGGCAGGATATGTGGATATCTTTAATCAGATGGCAGACAAGTTCGGCTTTAAATACATCGTAAGCTCCCTGCGTGAAAGTATTTCCGCTTCCAATAATGGCTGGGCCGCATGTATCATGGACGGAAAGACAAGAGAGTTCTATCACTCCAGAAAGTATTCCATCACCCCCATTGTAGACCGTGTGGGCGGCGGCGACTCTTTCGCAGGCGGCCTGATTTGCGGACTTTTGGATGGAAAGGACATGAAGTCAGCCCTGGAATTTGCTGTGGCGGCTTCCGCATTAAAGCACACCATTCCTGGCGACTTTAACCTGGTTACCCGCGCAGAGGTAGACAACCTGGCTGGCGGCGACGGATCCGGACGAGTTCAAAGATAAGGTAAAAGAGAATATATCTTAGGAAAGGGGAGGCAAACCTCGTGACAAAAGGCAGAGCTGCGCTGCCAGGTCTCCGGTTTGCCTTCTTTTTTCCGATTAGGTTTTTTGATTTACCGGCCATCTTGTGGGTTGTACTTCTGGATACTGCTTATCAAAGGCGGACAGCAATACCTGGAGGTATTTGGAAGATATGGAAACAGAGCGGAAGGGGACTCTGAATGAGAAAAGGAGGATGATCATATGTATGATGTGAAAGACAGAAATTTTGATTTGGTGACCTTCGGACAGCTTTTGCTTCGCCTGTCGCCGCCCAATAATGAACGTCTGATGCGTTGCGATGTGTTCGAGAAGCAGGTAGGCGGCGCAGAATTAAATGTGGCAACTGGCGTGGCTCTGTTAGGACTTCATACCGGAATTATCTCTAAACTTCCCTCCCACGATATTGGGAGTTTTATGAAAGGGAAGATCCGTTCCTACGGGGTCAGCGATGACTTTTTTATCTATGACAGTAATCCCGTTGCTAGAGTGGGGATCTATTATTATGAGAACGGCGCATATCCCAGGAAGCCCAAGGTGATCTATGACCGCGCCAACAGCTCCTTTTACTCTTTGGATATCCATGAGATCCCAGAGGAGGTGTATACCTCCACCCGCTGTTTCCACACCAGTGGCATTACGATGGCCTTGAGCCAGAAGTCTAGAGAGACTACTGTGGAGATGATCAAGCGGTTTAAGGAAGCGGGGACCATTGTATCCTTTGATGTGAATTTCCGGGCAAACCTGTGGACCGGGGAGGAGGCAAAGGAATGCATTGAAAAGATTCTTCCTTATGTGGATGTATTCTTCTGTTCAGAGGATACAGCCCGTCTGACCTTCAAGAAGACGGGGACTGCTCAAGAGATGATGAAAAGCTTTACCGAGGAATACCCCATCAGCGTAGTTGCCTCGACGCAACGGATCGTCCACAGTCCCAAACGCCATACCTTCGGTTCTGTGATGTATGATGCGGCAAAGAATACATATTATGAGGAAGAGCCTTATCGGGATATCGAGGTAGTGGATCGGATCGGAAGTGGGGATGCCTATATTTCTGGAGCTTTGTATGGACTGCTCACCAGCGGAGGCGACTGTGCTAAGGCAGTGCAGTTCGGTAATGCCACTAGTGCGGTAAAGAATACTATCCCGGGGGATCTACCCACCTCCAACCTTGATGAGATCGAAACCATCATCAAGGCCCATAATCAGAAAGGGCACCAGAGCGAGATGGCCAGATAAAATAAAGATAAAAGAAAGTAGGAAAACAGGACGAAGTCCGTGATTAGGCAGGAAATGCTTCACGAGCTTCGGCCTGTTTTTTCTTTTGTCCAGTATGTTGATGATGAGAAGATTTCTTTTTGGTGAATAAGCTATAGATTATTACCCATGCAAAAATTTTCCAATTTATACCATATTTTACTATTTCTCCATCATTATAGCATACAGACTGTGAAGAAAATCGTTACATTCA
>CATJIO010000005.1 GCA_949740725.1 uncultured Lachnospiraceae bacterium
GCCCTCAATATCAAGGGAGGTATCAAAGAGGGAGCCTGTTGTTGAGGGGTTGGTGTCAGGTGTGATGAAGTCGGGGATAGCCGGGATATATTCCGGGTCATAGGCGTCTGGGTCGGAGGGCATGGGCACAAAGTCTGCAAAAGCCACGACCGAGCAGCCCAGTATGACTACCAAGGCCAGCAGTATAGAAATGTATTTTTTCATACGAACCCCTTATTTATCTTACTTACCAAATCCGCTGACAATAGCCGCTACAACATGAATGCCGGTAATAATCAGGAAGATGTACAGGGCGATGTTAATAGCGCTACCAATATTATGCCGCAGAATGGCAATGCCGCCCTCAACAAAACTGGGGTCCCAGGGGATGTATGGGTTATAGCTGCTTGAAAGAAGAATAGATTCAAAAGACACTATGAAGCCTCCTTACATATAGAATAAGGGCGGCGACTGATTTGCCGCCGCCCGGAAAGGGAAAATTAAGCGCGAAGGAACCGCAGGAGCATACCAGGGATAAGCCGGATACCAACCATAATGGCAAACAAACCAAGGCCAACTGGAAGAATAACTGCAATATTTGCCACTACAGCCTCTACTACAGGGGAGAGCATTTCCTCTGTAATGGCAACCTTAGGCAGTGTATCCACCTCTGAAGCAAATGCAGTAGTTGCGGAACCTACTGCCACCAGTGCACCTGCAACAGGTGCAGCCATTAGCTTTGCATTTACCTTTGTCCCAAATTCCGACATAGTATTTTTCATTCGCTCGAACATTTCATTGTCCTCCTTTTTATAATTGTTTTATAAAGCACTTTTGATAAAAGTGCGATAAAACCAAACACATAAAATTGCTACCAGGCTGACAGCACAAGAGATGGGGAACAGGCCAAACAGGAACAGGTCGGAGTTGTGACGAAGCGCACAAAGTTCCCTGTAAATTGGCTCAATATCCTGGGGTGTAACTACTTGGCTGGGGCTGTTATCCTCCATAGGTTCTATGGGGAGCAGCTGCCCGGCCTGGTTTTCTTCCTGTTCTAAATCTTCCAGGGCTTCTGAACTTACAATCTCCGCCAGTTCGTTTGGAGGTACTTCCAGGCTCAAGGCATAGACCGGAGACTGAAGTGCAATCCACACTGACAGGATGGAAAATAGTGCAAAAGCAGGGAGTAGTCTTTTATCCATCATTCGCAGGCCCCTCCTGTCCTTTAAAACTCAAATCAAAGGTCTTGTATTTTACGCCCATCTTTGCCTGGGGGATATAGTATTCCTCCCCCTGGAACTGTTCATAATCCCGATTGATGTATTCTGTAGGGACTTCCCGTTTCAGATCCTTACCGCCAGCAAAGTAGTATTTCCCAAAGATTTTATTGCTGTCCTTGGTGATGTATTTTGTCACATAATACACAACCGCTGCCCGGCCATCCAGTCCTATGACGGTGCTAAAGCCATACTTCCAATCTTCCCAGTTATATATAACCTGCCCATCTTCATTGCGCAAGCCGCTGTTTTTCAGATTGAGATTGTCCCCACTGATTAAACCATGAAAATGGATAGCTGGGCTTTCTTCCCACTCGTGTTCCTTGTGATATTCTGGAAAGAGGATATATTTTAAATCCTTCCGGCGTACTGCATTGGATAAAAAGCTATGTAACTTGTCCTTGATTAGAGCAGGGCTATACCGGTCAATCTTCTTTTCATCCAGTGTAAGGGTGATGAAATACTGGAAGTCATTGGCAAACCCTATTTCAAAGGCTTTGTCAATCGCCCGTTTTACACTGTCGCTTCGGACCCTGTCCTTTGTTTCTTTGAACTCATCCTGCCAAAAAACCAGGGGGACATATTCGCCAGTAAAGGGGTCCAGTATTGTTTTTCCTTCTACAAATTTGTATGCCATCTCATCTGTCAGGGGGTTATACTCCTGTAAACTCTCTCTTTTCTTCTCTTTCCCAAACGGTTCCACTTTGTGTGGATTGAATATCGGTTTTGAAAAACAGGTCACTTTAATCACATTATCCGGGAAGTATTTGACCCGGCAGTTGTATTTAACTAAGAAATCAGAGGCAGGGCTAAAGATAGAACGGTTCGGCCGGATACCAGGCTGCCGCTTGACGCTTTTTTGTGGCACCTATCAAGTAGGCCCCTCCGGGGCCTGTGCCACAAAGGGAACACGGCCCCAAAGGGTTTGGCCCTTACTTGCCAATTCGGGCAGTAAACCGACCGTCACGGTTTACTGCCAGTTCCAGCCGGATGATGTCCCCGGGGAAATATTGTGTACCAGACCAGACGGAACCGACTGCTCCGGTGGAATCGGCGGCATAGATACGCCACATTTTGCGGCGCTCTCCGGTTTCCTTATTGGTGAAATCTGTTTCCTGCACACTCAGGACACTGACCTCAATGAAGGGGTTTGCATACTCTTTACTCATTTCCTTTTTCTCTCCTGTCCTTTTTATTCTGGACCATACAACCTCTTTTGCTTTCGTTTCTTCTCTGCTATATATTGGCTTGGTGTTAAAAAGATTTCTTCAAACTTTGGCCCATTTTTTCGGGGTTTTTCTCCCCTTTTTTTATTCTATCTTTATTTTACAACTCGCACTCCCATGAAAAAATTCAAAAAACCAGTTGACAAAACTTGAAAGAATTGATATAATAACAACTGTCGCTAAGAGGTCCCAGAGGCAGCGGCGGAGAGCAAAGCGTGGGGGTATAGCTCAGCTGGGAGAGCATCTGCCTTACAAGC
>CATJIO010000006.1 GCA_949740725.1 uncultured Lachnospiraceae bacterium
CATCTGTCTATGTCACCCATGATCAGTCAGAGGCCCTGGCCCTTTCCGATAAAATTGTCATTATGAAACTGGGAAAGGTTCAGCAGATCGGAACCCCTAAACAGGTATTTTTATATCCTGCCAATCGTTTTGTAGCAGACTTTATGGGGTATAAAAATATTTGGGATGCCAAAATTCTGGCCATTGAGGAATCCGATGGTATCAGGAGATTCCAGATAGAGTCCTGTGGGATTCCCTTTGCCGTTCACAGTTGCCCGGGTGAGAACGAAGAAGTGGAAAAGACTTTGATCCAGGCATATCAGAAAGGAGAAGAAGTGCTTCTGGCAAGCCGTCCGGATGATATTTTAGCAGGCACAGCCGGGAAAAATGACATGAAGATCAAGGTGGAAGGCACCGAATATCTGGGAACTACAGTTCAGGTAACCGGAAGCATTAAAGAAGGGATGGAAGTTCAGGCCCGTATTGAACCCAATACATTTGTGAAAGAAGGAACCTCTCTTTCTCTTACCATTCAGCCGGACAAACTTCTGGTGCTTCCAAAAGATAAGGAGGAATAAAATTATGCTGAAAAAGAAAGGTTGGACGCTGGAAACGGCTGCCTTGATTCTTCCGGCAGTTGTCTTCCTGCTTGCTGTATTTATCTATCCCTTTGTTTATGCGGTAAAGCTGAGCTTTACGGACGGAGGCAGCGGTGGGCTGACTCTGGCAAATTACATCAGCTTTTTTTCAGATTCCGTAGAGCTTAAAACAGTTTGGAATACGATTATTATCTCTGTACCTGTAACCATTCTCACCATTGTTCTGGCAGTACCCATTGCCTACTATATGAGAAATGGGATTAAGCACGAAAAGCTGGTTACCTTCTTTCTGATGATCCCCATGACGTTGGGCGTAGTGTTGATTGCAGAAGGAATGATTACCTATTTTGGACGGAACGGCTGGCTGATGCTGCTTTTGGAAAAGCTGGGGCTGATAAAAGAGAGAACAGGCCTGATCCACAACTACTGGGGGGTGGTGATTTCCCTGTTTATTCAGAGCTTCCCCATGGGGCTTACCATATTAATTGGTTACACCCGGGGGATCCACCCCAGCCTGGAGCGGGCTTCCAGAATGTTGGGGGCATCCAAAACCCAGACGTTCTGGAGAGTGGTTTTCCCCCTGATGATGCCTGGGATTCTCATTGCGTTCTGCCTGAACTTTACTTCGGCTTTTTCGGTGTTTACCTCTGCCATTATGCTGGGACAGGCCACCAGCACCACCCGCGTAATGGCTTACTCTGCCTATATTACGGCTTATGAGTATTTTGATTACAATTTCAGCTCGACGATCTGCGTTATGATGGTAATTATTCAGTTTATATTAATCGGTGTTGTGTTTGCCCTGAGGAACAAGCTGTATAAGGGCGCATCATCCGTTGGAAAAGGCTAAGGAGGATTGACTATGGGAAATCAAAAAAAGTTAACGTTTTCCGGCATAATGTTTTACGTTGTCAATATTGTTTACATGATGAATGTTTTCGGTATCCTGTTGTCGGTTGTGGTCAATTCCTTTGGCGTAAAGTGGCCCAATGGAGCCTGGCTGCCGGATGAATTCGGACTGAAATGGTGGGAATACTGCGGAGCTCATCACCAACTGGGCCAGTTATTGTTTATGACCATGCTGGTAACGGTTATAACCGTTTTGCTCTCGGTGGTTCTGGCATATCCGGCGGCCTTTATTATGGCAAAGCGCCAGTTTGCCGGAAAGAAACTGATTAACGGCCTGTTCCTGCTTCCGGTTATTATCCCGCCTATCTGCTATGGCCTTCCATTAGCCACCGTACTTTATAAGGTGAACCTGGCCACCACTCTGGCAGGCGTTGTAATTGCCAATATGATCCCCACTGTCTCCTATATGATTCTGGTGATTCTGCCCTTTATTGAGCAGGTGGGAGATAACGTGGAATTTGCATCCAGGATGCTTGGGGCAAGCCGCCTGCAGTATTTTACCCGAATCCTGATTCCCCTTACCTTCCCGGGGCTTATGTCTGCAATTATGCTGTCGATTGTAAGGGTAATCTCTATGTTTGAGTTGACATTCCTGGTTTCCGGAGCTAAAACCCAGACCCTCGTTGTGGCGCTGTTTGCAGATGTCAATGCTCCCGGATACCGGCCCATTCAGATGATAGACGCCCTTGCGGTGATTTTCTTCGTGGTAACGGTAATCCTGTTTATTATCTCTATGAAATTTGGAAGTCCTACCTCTGTTTATTCACAGATTGGCAGCGAAAAATAAACTTTTAGCGGAGTGAGACATGAAGAGAAAACAAATTGCCGGAATGAATCAGAACTACCGTCAGTACAGCTATGAGTATTTTCTGGAGAGCATGCAGATTGCCGGGTATGAGAGTGTGGAGCTCTGGCTGGGAGCGCCTCATGTCTGGGTAGATTCAAAGGGGTGGAACCAGGCTAAGGAAATCGCCGGAAAAACCCGAAGAGCCGGACTTGAGATTGTATCTGTAACAACTCCCAGCGGAGGAGCATTTCAATACCAATATAGCGCCCAGGAGTCCTTTCACCGGAAAAGAAGCATTGCCTATTTTCAGAATGGAGTCCGCATGACTGCAGAGGTTGGCGCGCCGGTGATGACGGTAAACAGCGGCTGGGGTTACTGGACGGATAAAGAAGGACAAGCCTTTGAAAAATCAGTTGAGATTTTGGGAGCAGTATGCCGCACAGCAGAGCAGGAGGGGATAACTATTGCCCTGGAATCCCTGACGGGAAAAGAATCTCTTATCGGATACCGGATTGATCAGATTGACCGCCTGATAAAGGCAGTAAACAGCCCGGCATTAAAGGTGATGGTAGATTTGGATGCCATTTGGTATTCCGGGGAACCGGCCCAGAAGTGG
>CATJIO010000007.1 GCA_949740725.1 uncultured Lachnospiraceae bacterium
AAGGAGTACTCGGGCCTGGACGGCCGATACCAGTCTTGCCTTCACCACCGCCGTGTGGATGGTCGTTGGGGTTCATAACAGAACCGCGAACGGTAGGTCTGATACCCATGTGACGCTTTCTTCCCGCCTTGCCGACATTGATCAGCGCGTGGTCGCCGTTACCAACCGCGCCAATGGTAGCGCGGCAAATAATGGGAACCATTCTCATCTCGCCGGAGGGAAGTCTCAAAGTGGCATACTTGCCTTCCTTTGCCATTAACTGAGCAGAGTTGCCTGCAGAACGAACTAACTGGCCGCCCTTGCCCGGATATAATTCGATATTGTGAATTTCTGTACCAACCGGAATCTGAGCCAGAGGCAGACAGTTTCCGATCTTTGCTTCAGCGGTCTCACCGTTCATCACCTTCATGCCTACAGTTAAGCCAGCCGGAGCAAGAATATAAGACTTCTCACCGTCTGCATAGCAGATCAGTGCGATATTTGCCGTTCTGTTGGGATCGTACTCAATGGAAACCACCTTTGCCGGAATTCCATCCTTATGATTCCTTTTGAAATCAATCACTCTATATTTTCTCTTGCTGCCGCCACCCTGATGACGAACCGTAATTTTACCCTGATTATTGCGACCTGCGTTCTTCTTTAAGGAAACAACCAGAGACTTCTCCGGTGTGCTCTTTGTGATCTCGGAGAAATCAGAACCGGTCATGTGTCTTCTGGAAGGTGTATATGGATTATACTTCTTAATTCCCATGACATTTACTCCTTTTCATATTTATCACGATCTGGTTTCAATCGTATATTCGCGCCCTGCTTCAAATCGGGCCCAGGAAAATCTTAAGCACTGCCTTGTACTCACAAGCGCAGATTTTCATTTTCGTGGAGAGGGCGAATGCCCGTGGGGAGAAAGGCAATGGCCTTTCCTGTAGGATTGGCAGATGCCCGCCCGTCTAGGCACAAAAGGGATTTTGACATTACCGAAAACGTTCACCCCTATCCCGAGACGATCCATCTATGCGCTCAGTGCCTACAGCCCCTCAAAAATCTCAATGTCCTTGCTGTCTTCAGTCAACTTTACGATAGCCTTCTTTGTCTTGGAGGTCAATCCAAAGGTCATTCCCCTTCTTTTAACCTTGCCATCCATATTCATTGTGTTTACGGAAGCCACCTTGGTGCCTGGGAACATCTTCTCTACCGCCTCTTTAATCATACACTTATTGGCATCGGTGTGTACCAGAAAGGTATACTTCTTATCTGCCATAGCGTTCATGCTCTTCTCCGTAATTACCGGCTTTAAAATTACGTCATAATATTTAATATCTGCCATTATGCGTACACCTCCTCGATGCTTGCAACTGCTGCCTTAGTAGCAACCACGGTATTATACTTAAGGATATCATAGACATTGATATTTCCTGCATAAGCAGTTTTAACATCTGTGATATTTCTCGCGGATAACATGGTATTCTTATCATTCTGGCCTAAAACAACCAGAGCCTTCTTTACCTTTAAGTTATCCATCACTGCCTGGAACTTTTTCGTCTTAATCTCATCAAACTTCAGCTCATCAACAACGATGAACTTATTCTCCTGAACGCGGCTGGTGAGGGCAGACTTTAATGCGGCTCTCTTCTCTTTCTTGTTCAGACGAATGGTGTAATCCCTTGGAGCGGGGGCAAATACCCCGCCGCCGCCGGTCCACTGGGGAGCTCTGGTAGAACCCTGTCTCGCATGGCCGGTTCCCTTCTGTCTCCAGGGTTTTCTTCCGCCGCCGGATACTTCCGAACGGGTCTTTGCCTTCTGCGTTCCCTGACGCTTATTTGCAAGCTGTGCCACAACTGCCATGTGCACCAGGTGCTCATTTACCTCTACACCAAATACAGCATCGTTCAGTTCTAATGTGCCAACTTCCTTGCCTTCCATATTAAAAACAGATACGTTTGCCATC
>CATJIO010000008.1 GCA_949740725.1 uncultured Lachnospiraceae bacterium
TTCTGCAGCTGCTCTGTTAGCTATCGGTGCATCCATGACCTCCTTCGCTGCTACCCCCCATTGGGATCAGGAAGATGGCGAGTGGGTTTATTTGGACCGCAATAGTGAGAGAGTTACTGATACCTGGAAAAAGTCTAATGGTCAGTGGTATTACTTAGATGAGGATGGCTATATGGCTAAGGACCGTCGGGTTGAGTATGGTGATAATCTTTTTTATGTAGACGAAAATGGCGTTAAGGTTACCAATGCCTGGGTATCTATGGATAACGATGATTTGTTAGATGACGAAGACGTAAGTACTGTATGGTATTTCTTTGATGGATCTGGTAAGGCTCTTGGTTACAATAGTAGCAATAATGGAACCATTAGAAAATTAGCATATGGGAACGAAGGCAAGTCTGACTATTTCATTTTCAACAATGAGGGCATAATGTTAAGTGGCTGGCAGAAATGGTCTAAGAGCGGCGATAACGAGAAGACTTATTGGTTAGGCGATGAAAACGAAGGTTGGGCAAGAACTGGCTGGCAGTATTTGAATGTAGAGAATGAGGAAATTTTCCCAGAACAAGACGATGACGGTGATCCGTATGATACTGAGCAGTGGTTCTGGTTTGACAATCAAGGACGTGCAAAAACCAACGGAACCGAAGTAATTGGTGGTAAGACATATATCTTTAATGAGTCTGGCTTTATGCAAGATCTGTGGACTTATAACATTGCTACTAAGGCAGATGCTGCTACATGGACAAATGCTAGTGGTAACTCAACTAGACGTGATGCCGCCTTCTATATGGAAGACAATGGTGGTCGCGATAAGAACTGGGTATTCGCATATCCAAAAACCAATTATGAAGATTATGACGATGATCAGTATTGGTTCTGGTTAAATAGCAAGGGTGTACCTTTCAGAGCAGTTAGCAGTACAATGTTAGGTGATAATGTCCCAGGCGATGGATGGCGCGTAGATGATACCGTTGCCGATACAGATGTAAATGGTGCTGGTGCTGGTTCTGTAGCTGCTAAATCTATTAGGAACAAAACATACCTTTTCAATGAAAATGGTGTTATGTTGACCGGTTTATATCAACTGGAAGATGTTCATAAAGGAACTGCAGCCGATCCAATGGAGACAGGTTTCTACTACTTTACTATTGATAGCAGTCACAGTTCTGTAGAAGGCCAAATGGTTACAAACAAGAGAGTGACCATTGATGTTCATGGAGAAGATAAGACTTATTACTTTGCAAAAAGCGGTAAAGCTTATTGCAACGTAGTCATTAGCGGTTCTGTATATGGACCAAATGGACAGTTAATTACTGAAGTTGGTGATGGAAGCACTTATGATACCTATACATTAGTACAGAATCTTACCAAGAAGGATAGTAAAGAGATTCTTGTTAAAGCAGGTTCCCAGGTATTGATCAACGGAAATGGTAAGATTAAACAAAATGGCACTGTAACAGATGTAAATGGCAACAAAGTAAAAGTTGTAGACTATGTTGTTGTAGATGAATAATAGTCTTGAATAATTTCTAATTGCCAATATGCGGATACCTCCGCAATATGTCAGAAAATGACAACTTAAAACAGTATGTTTTATCTCTCCAGCTGTAGTAATATAGCTGGAGAGATTTTCGTTACAGCAAAAACTACCGCAGTCATGTTTCACATGACTGCGGTAGCTAATAACTGGCAATTAGTATTTAACTATACTGATATTAATTCTTATCTTCAACCTTTACAACCTTATAATTCTTAACGGTTACTTTGTAACCATCAACATCAGTAACTGTACCATTCTTCTTGATCTTACCATTACCATTTAATAAAACATAAGTACCGCTTTCGCCGATACCTTCTACCTCAACTGGGGTGAGATCAATAGGTGTTGTCTTGCCCTTTTCATAAATCTCAGAGCCAGCTGCTACGCTAACAATAGCATAGGTGGAACCATCACCAAACTCATCAACTAATGCACCGTTATTGCCATATAAGGAACCGCTGATAATGGTGTTCATATAAGCTCTACCAGTCTTATCGAAATAGTAAGTCTTATCTTCACCATCTACTTCAATGGTTACCTTCTTATTGGTTACCATCTGTCCATCAGTTGGGCCATGGCTGTCATCTTTTGTGAAGTAATAATATCCATCTAATACAGTGGAACCATTGCCTCTTACAACATCGTTCAGCTCGAATAAACCGCTTCTCATACGGCCTGCGCCATCAAAAATGTATGTCTTATTCTTAATGGATTTTGCAATTAATGCATCGTAAGCCTTGTTGCTATCGGTTAAATCAACACCTGTACCGTTTCCTACTACAGCAACAACTGGTCTGCCCTTGCTGTCTAAGTAGAACCAATACATATCATCGTCGTAGTCATCATAATCGGTATTGGCATAAGCCCAGATCCAGTTCTTTTCACGTCCACCGTTATCTTCTACATGATATCTGGACTGTGCATCTGCCCCACCCTTAGTTGCAGATGTAGAGGAAGCATTGTTATTGGTAATCTGAGAACCGGTACCATATACCCACAGATCCATCATTACACCATGGCTGTCAAAAGCATACCATTTGCCATTGATCTGTTTGTTCTTGCTCTTAGCTGCTTTGCCATCAGATCCGAACCAGAACCACTCTTCATCCTCATATGGATCGCCATCTTCGCTACCATCATCAAACCACTCATCATCGGTGTCTAAGAAATTCCAGCCAGTTCTTGCCCAACCTTCGTTCTCATCACCTAAATGATACAGGTTACCCTTCCAATCCTGCCAGCCGCTTAACATAACGCCGTCGCTATTGAAGATAAAGTAGCCCTTCTGTCCATCACCATAAGAGATAGATTTGATTGCGCCATCATCCTTGCCGTATCCAGTAGCTTTACCTTTACCATCGAAATAGAACCAAACGGTGCTGATGTCATCATCATCTAATAAATCATCGTTATCCATGGAAACCCATGCATTGGTAACTTTAACACCGTTCTCATCTACGTAATAACGGTTATCATTGTATTCTACCAACACGTCCTTTGCCATGTAGCCATCATCATCTAAAAAGTACCACTGACCATTGGATTTCTTCCACTCTCCGCTAACCTTGTCACCATTACGGTCCAAATAAACCCACTCGCCATCTTCCTGATCCCAATGGGGGGTAGCAGCGAAGGAGGTCATGGATGCACCGATAGCTAACAGAGCAGCTGCAGAA
>CATJIO010000009.1 GCA_949740725.1 uncultured Lachnospiraceae bacterium
AGTGGAGAATATCTGGGCTACCTCATACATGAAGCATATTCCCGCCACTTCCTCAAATGAAGGAATTGACCATGTGAATCTAATCTCTTACAGTGATTCACTGCTGGATAGCTTTAAAGACAGTATGGTTCAGGGAGATATAGAGGCAGTCTATGGAAAAAGCAATCAGGTTATGACGATCAGGAATAAAGATAACCCGCTGAAAGTAGGGGATGCCATTCAGATTGCAGGAAAAGAAGTAGAAATTACCGGTTCTGTTTCCAACGGGGTCTGGCCGGATGAATATAGTGTAATCTGTTCACAGGAAACGTTTGAATGGTTGACAGGGGAGCAAAATTATTGCCTGATTGGGATTCAATTAAACGACAATACTGCCGATACAGCCATACAACAGATTAACAGTATGATTGGAAGTGATGTTATCTTTCGTGATGCTCGCAAACAGAATCAGAGCGATGCCAGTACCTTTCTGGCTGCACAGGTTGTTTTATACAGCTTCTTAGCAATTATCGCTATGATTACCATATTTAATATTGTCAATAGTATATCAATGAGCGTAACTGCAAGAACCAAACAATACGGTGCTATGAGAGCTGTTGGCATGGATGGGAAACAGCTGACACGAATGATTGCCGCGGAAGCTTTTACTTATGCAGTTTCAGGCCTTATTGTTGGCTGTGGTATCGGAATACCAATTAACCATTTCCTGCATGAACGGTTACTTACCAGATATTTTGGAATACCGTGGAGCTTACCAACCGTATTGATTGCCATGATTATTTTATTTGATTTCATTTCTGTTCTGATTGCAGTTCGTGCGCCGTCTAAAGGGATATGCAATATGCCGATTACGGCAACGATTAATGAATTGTAATAACCGGGTTATTTTGAATTATAAAGTTATGTCTTGGAACATTTGAGATAAAATGAGCGTCACGGACTTGGCAGAAGCCTACGGAATAAACTGCCATACTTATGACGTTAAAATTAAACGCACTGTGATATACTCCAGGTAGCGTCGCTGAAATCAGGAAGTATTTGTGCACCTTTGAAAAAAATTATCCCGTAAATCTGGAGACAAAGTATTAACTCCAAAAACGGCTGTTCTAACACCCATAAAGCCCTCTGGCCATTGATCACGGCAGATTGTAAGGAGATCCAGGGATCTAAGGAGATGCCCAGGGATCGTCAAATTCATCTTCGATCAAATCCTGGATCAGGTAGGCTTTGTATTCAGGGCGGTAGGTTATTTGATAGCCGGCTTTGGAAAGGGTTTTAAAATCCCGCTGCCGTGTCCGTTGGGACTGGCCAGGAAAGAGTGCTTCGTACTGCGCCTTTATGTCCGGGAAATCAGGCAGTTCCGGCGGATCCTCGATCTCCTCCGGCGGAAAGTTCTCCGGGTCCTCCCTGGAATATTTAAGAGAACATTCATAGTCATAGCGCGCGCGTTCATAATTGTCCACTTCTTCCAGATCCGGTCCTTCTAACTGGGTCATGAGTGTGCAGAGACGGCGGAGGCGGAGAAGGTGTTCGCGGCGTCTGGAGGTGATGGCCTTTTGTGTAAAGACAGCTTCTTTGCTATCGATGTAGTTATCATCTTTTTTCTTGTATTTTAGATTTAAAAGCCCAGCGTCCCGGATGTCTTTTAGGTCGCGCTGAATCATCCGGGTGTCGGCGGAGAGAAAATGTTTCAGCTCGTTTGGGCCGCGGTAGCCGTCTTGATGTCGAATCAGATAATGATAGAGGCGGATTTGACGGTAAATCCTGGTGCCGGGGGGCCAATGGTCATTTTTCATTGGTGTATCTCCTTGGGAAGTATTTTTACTATGTTTTTAACATGATTATACAACATGGACTACAAGTTGGAAAGCAAAATTTTTTATCTTCGGTGAAAGGATTTTCCATCGGAGGGAAAGGACAGGTTATCGATGAACAACCTACAAAATAAAATCATAATCCACAGAGGAAGCCATCAGATAGGGGGCTGCGTAACAGAAATCAGGACGCCAAATCATCGGATTGTCATTGATTTCGGAGCCAATCTGCCAGGCAGCGGCAGGGAGGACAGCAGGGCAGATGAGGAGCTTTTGGCCAAAGTATTTAACGGCGAGGCATGTGACGCTGTCTTGTTTACCCATTACCATGGAGATCACATAGGGCTTTACAAAAAGATTCCAGCGGATATTCCTCTCTATATCGGCCCCACGGCAAAAAAGATTATGGAGATTCTTACGGAAAAACTTGATTCTATTCCAGGGACAACCCAAAAAGGGCTGCCTCGGGTACAGGCGATGAAAAGCTATCTGCCTGGAGACCGGCTGGATTCTTTTGGAGATATACAGGTAACTCCTCTGATCGTTGACCACTCTGCCTTAGATGCTTATATGTTCCTTATGGAAATCGGGGGAAAGAAAGTGCTGTTCACTGGAGACTTCCGTGATCATGGCATTGCAGGAGAAAACAACAGACTGGAAAAAGCAGTTCGGGTATACATAGGGGAAATTGACATCCTTATCACAGAAGGAACCATGCTATCCCGTATGGAGGAAGCAAAAGAGAACCCCATTAGGACAGAAAACGATCTGGGAAGACGTGCTGGCGAGCTGTTTAGGGACTATAAGGAATCGGTTATC
The DNA here is from genome assembly GCA_949740725.1 of uncultured Lachnospiraceae bacterium. Classification (GTDB taxonomy): domain Bacteria; phylum Bacillota; class Clostridia; order Lachnospirales; family Lachnospiraceae; genus Caccovicinus. Next base: position 2,634 of record CATJIO010000009.1, read on the forward strand.
TTGGTGTCTTCTACTAATCTGGACAGTATTATGGAATTTTATCATGCCCTTCCCTGGGGAATGGATTTTGTGTGTGATGCGTACCAGGCGAAGCTCATCTTGACCGCGATGAAGGATAAGGGAAAATATGATAAAAAGTACAGACCAGAGATGATTCATGGGAAGCCGAGACGCCTTTATCTTATTGGGGATATGGAGGGGCTTGGAGCTGCCCAGAATTGTTACAAGGCAGATTTTTCTATTTTGAAAAGGAAGGGATTCACCATGCTTGCCCGGGAGAATAAGCCTATGTTTAAGAAAATTATGGAACATTTTCCTGAACCACTGATCATCTATTCCAAATGGAAAGGATATCTTAAGGGGAAGCATGAAGAACCGGCGATTAAGGAGTTTATCGGGAATCATCGGATGGAAATTGTGCATACCAGCGGACATGCGTATGTGGAAACCATTGAAAAATTGATACAGATGACCAACCCCAAGGTGATAATCCCCATGCATACGGAGTGTGCGGAAAAGTTTGGCGAGATACCGGCGTTTTCCAGGTACAGAGATCGGGTGAGGGTGCTTGAGGATGGGGAAGAGTATTGGTTTTAAATGTTCCTGTGATAGAACTGGGCCAGTACGCTAGGAAAGCTCTTGGGAGGGGGGAGAAATAGCTGTTTAGAAAAACGAGTGGTAAATCGGCTGCCGCAGGTTA
>CATJIO010000010.1 GCA_949740725.1 uncultured Lachnospiraceae bacterium
CATCTTCAAGAAGTTGGTAGGCATCTCCCCTCAGAAATACCTACTCAACTTCCGGATGGAAGAAAGTGCAAAGCTTCTGGAGGAAAGCAATCTGCCTATTAAAACCATTGCTTCCACCGTAGGTTATGACAACCCGCTGACTTTCTCAAAATCATTTAAAGCGCAATATGGGTGCAGCCCACAGAACTACCGTAAAAAACGCGCATAAACAGCCTTCTCATGAAATGTCAAAACCCCGTCGGGAATCCCGGCGGGGTTCTTGTTTACAGCTTACCGCCGGAAGTAGCGATACCTTCAATGAACTGTTTCTGGAAGATCAGATACAGAACGATCATCGGGATACAAGCTAACAGGGAAGCGGCCATCAACTGCGGATAGTTGTTGGTATACTGTCCCTGCATCTTAGCCAATGCTGCGGACAGCGGCATTACGTTCCGGTTACAGATTAAAGGCCACATCAGGTCTTTATAGGCAAATACTGCCGTAAAGATACCCAGAGATACCATACCGGACCGTGTTAAAGGAGCCATGATAAACAGGAAGGTCTGACCGATGTTGCAGCCATCCAGTCTGGCAGCTTCCTCCAGATCTTTTGGAAGTCCCATATAGGTCTGTCTTAACAAGAAGGTTCCGAATGCTGTTACCATACCTGGGAAAATCAGTGCAAAAATCGTATCCAAAACGCCAAGCTTGCTTACCATCAGATACTGTGGAATGATGAAAATCTGGCCAGGAACCATCATCTGGAACATAACCAGAGAAAACATCAAGTTCTTTCCCGGGAAGCTCAGACGGCCAAAGGCATATCCTGCCATAGTTGCCGTAAGCACGGCACAAATAACACGACCTAAAATCAGAAGCAGGGTATTTGCATACAGTACCAGGAAGTTCATGTTGTTAATTACAGTGGTAAAGTTATCTAACTTCCAGCTGCTGGGGAAGATAACAAAGGGATCTACTGACGTTGATTCGGTTATGGTCTTAAATGCGGTCAATGCCATCCATACAAAAGGTACTAACATGGTAATGGACACAATAATCAGCAAGATATGGATGCCCGCTGCGGTCATTTTTTGTTTTTTCTCCATACTTTCCATATTCATACCTCCTAATTGTAATAAACATGCTTCTGCATCTGCATCTGAATCACCGTGATGATCATGATGATTACCAGAAGGAATACAACGATGGCAGAACCCATACCTTTGTTATTATTTACGAAGGACTCCTGATAGAATAAGTACACCAAGGACTGGGTCTTGTAAAGAGCTGGATTGTTCTTATCCATAACCATAAAGATTAAATCAAATACCTGCAGTCCGCCAATTACTCTGGTGATCGCTACAAAGAAAATAGTGGGGGATAGTAGCGGAATAGTAATATTAAAGAACTGGTTAATGCCATTAGCGCCGTCGATACTGGAAGCCTCATAGTAGTCTCTTGGGATATCCTGAAGTCCTGCCAGGAATAATACCATGTTATAACCTACGATAGACCAAATACCGATGATCGCTACTGCGAATACGGCAATGTTAGGATTGGAAATCCAATTCGTTTTTGTTCCCAAAATATGGTTTAACAGACCGAATTCAGAGTTATACAGCCATCTCCAAACCATAGCGATAGCAGCAGGAGCAGCTACCATGGGCAGGAAAAAAATGGTACGATACGCGGCGCGGCCCATCATCTTGCGATTCAACAGCACAGCCAACACAAGAGCGATTGCGATAGAAAAGGGAACCTCGACAATCGCATACTTAAATGTATTTAAAAGCGCCTGCCAGATCTCCGGATCGCCCAGGATCGTCTTGTAATTCTGGAACCCAATAAAAACATTTCCTTTTCCGAAATCTCCTGTCTTAAAGAAGCTTTGAATAATTGTATCAAAAATCGGCCAGATGTTCAGGACAATCAAACCAATCATGGTCGGCAGGATAAAGGCCCATCCCCAGATAAACTCATTTTTTTCCTGGCTGGTCCATTTTTTCTTTGTCACACTTTTTGATTCATTCGCCATATGTGATCCCCTCCTGTTTTTATTCCCACGCTTTTCTGCGCGTTCTTCCTTCTTACCTACGGCCGGCTTTGCCAGCCGACCGCAACATTACCTCATTCCCGTTGGTATCCAGTTTCTATTCGTTGGCAATGGCCTCGTTCATCTCTGCCGCCACCTCTGCGCAGCAGTCTGCCATGGGCTTATTTCCATTCCAAGCTTCCTTTAAAATTTCGCACATAGGATTCCACCAGGTTAACGTAGCTCTTGTAGAAGGACGGAATACTGCATCCTCACGCATATCCAGATAGGCCTGTAAATTAAACTTATCCGTATTGTTTTTCCAGTCATCCGATACACCCTCGTAAGCTGCCATAGTTACACCGAGCTGAGCCTGCTTTAACTGCATATCCTTGGTTCCGAACCATTCAACTAACTGCCAAGCTGCATCTGGGTTAGCTGTCTTTGCGCTCACTGCCCATCCTAAGCCATTATACAGAGAAACTCTTCTTCCTGTCTCTGGATCCTTGGGAAGTACGGCTACATCACAGTTTTCCGCAATGTACTCATGCTCTTTAAACTGAGGAACCATCCAGGAGCCCTGGCTTAACATCGCGATCTTTCCAGATCCTAACAACACATCTGTGCCAGTCTCAGCCATGGTGGTTGCCGGAGGCATTGCATTATCAATTAACTTCTGTACATACTCCATCGCCTTAATGGTATTGGGATCATCAAATCCAGAGGATTTCTTATCTTCAGATAATACACGGCCGCCCATAGAATAAATAATATTCATCCAGCCATCCTGTTCATTAGAGGGATTCATCGCTGTGCCAAACTGGCTTCCGTCATCCTTGGTCAGTTTAACTGCTGCATCGTAGAAATCATCCCAGGTCCAAGTATCATCCGGATAGGAAATACCCGCCTCATCAAACATTGTCTTGTTATAGAATAAAGCGATGGTATCCACATCCTTCGGAACCGCGTAAGTCTTGCCGTCCCAGCTGTACATATTCTTGATATCCTCAGGGAATTTGTCCATCTCAAGCTTTTCGCTGGCAGCTATACGCTCAGTTAAATCCATCAAAATGTCATTCTCCATGTACTTCTGAGCTTCATTGGAATGCATCCAGAACACATCTGGCATATCGCCGCCGGATGCGCCGGCCTCCAGAAGCGTCCAGTACTGATCCCAGGTAATTACCTGAATCTCTGCCTTAATTCCCGTCTCAGCCGTGAAGTCGGCAATGATCTGATCCAGACCAGCCTTCTGGCCATTATCCCAGATGGCAACAGCAAGGGTTCCACCTTTATCTCCTCCGGAAGATGCCCCCCCGTCATTGCCGCCGGCAGAACCACCGCCTCCGCAGGCTGCAAATGACATCGCCATCGCTCCTGCCAG
>CATJIO010000011.1 GCA_949740725.1 uncultured Lachnospiraceae bacterium
ATTTACTGCACGGTCAAGGAGGATCGTGTCCAGGCGTCACATCGAAAATATGCCTAAAATTAAGATTATAAATCTATGTCAAGCAGGCGGAAACGGCTGGTTTATTAAGGTTACCCTGATATTTGGAAAGGGGCGGGAAATAGTGCAATAGGGGCTGAAAATGGCATCTCAGTTAAATAGCAATTTGCGAAAAACAAAAAAATGTAGTAGAATGGCATGAGAACTCTGTGACTCGAAGCAGGAGGGAATATCATGGCAATTACCGCAGCGTTTATGCTTCCTCATCCGCCGCTTATCCTGCCGGAGGTAGGCAGGGGCCTGGAGAGGAAGATCCAGAAAACTATTCATGGGTATCAGGAGGCTGCCCGCCGGATCGGGGAATTGCGGCCAGAGACCATTGTACTCATATCCCCTCACCAGGCGATGTATTCTGATTATTTCCATCTATCCCCAGGGCGTGAGGCCAAAGGAGATTTTGGGGCATTTCAGGCAAACGGGACAGCGATAGAGGTTTTCTATGACAGAGAATTTACCGAATTCCTTTGCCGTCTTGCAGCGGCAGAATACTTTCCGGCGGGCACTGCCGGAGAGCAGGGCAGACAGCTGGATCACGGAACCATGATTCCCCTGTATTTTGTTAACCAGTATTGGACCCAGTATCAGCTGGTGCGAATCGGGCTGTCTGGTTTGTCCTTTCTGGAGCATTATCAGCTGGGGCAATATATCAAGGCAGCGGCAGAAGGATTAAACCGGAATACCGTGGTCATCGCCAGCGGCGATTTATCCCATCGGTTAAAGGAGGATGGTCCCTACGGATTTCAGGAGGAAGGGCCTGCCTATGACCATTGTGTGATGGATGTGATGGGAAGAGCAGCCTTTGGCGAGCTTTTGGAGTTTTCGGAGAACTTTTGTGAAAAGGCCGGAGAATGTGGCCATCGCTCTTTCTGTATTCTGGCGGGAGCACTGGATCAGACAGCGGTGAAGTGCCAGCTTTGCTCTTATGAAGGCCCTTTTGGCGTGGGATATGGGATCTGCGCCTATCAGGTCGTTGGCGAGGATAAGGAACGGGATTTTCGGGCAAAGCATGAGCAAAGGGAGAGAGCGCGGATCTTAGGGCGGCGAGAGCGGGAGGATAGCTACGTCCGTCTTGCCCGGCGGACCATCGAGACTTATCTTCGCACAGGAGAACGGCTGCCAGCCAACCCAGAGCACCTTCCAGAGGATATGACCAGCCTCCGGGCTGGGGTATTTGTCTCCATCAAGGAGTATGGCAGGCTTCGGGGATGTATGGGAACCATCCAGGGGATGCAACCATCGATTGCAGAAGAGATTATGGCCAACGCCGTTAGTGCAGCTGTACGAGATCCCCGGTTTTCACCGATAAAGGAAAAAGAGTTGGCTTATTTGACCATCAGTGTGGATGTGCTGGGAGAGCCAGAGCCCATTGTTTCTGCAGCGCAGCTGGATCCTAAGCGATACGGCGTGATTGTTACCAATGGGCAGAGGAGAGGGCTGCTGCTTCCGAATCTGGAAGGGGTGGACACGGCAGAGGATCAGATAATGATTGCCAGAAAAAAGGCAGGGATCCGGCAAGATGAGGAGATCCTTCTGGAGCGGTTTTCCGTGATCCGGCATACCTGAGCAGGTTATGAGGATTTCTTCTGCAAAGACAGCAACCTATCCAGATATACGGATTTAAACTGCTTGCTGGCCAGTGCCTGCTTTATGGGAGAGAGCTTCAGGATAGCGCCAAATACTGCCGCCATGGCCCGGTGGCTGGCGAAAGCCTGATGATCAAAGATTAAATTTTGCAGCGTCCCCTTCTCGATGGCCTGGAGGACGAAGCGGTGGGTACTGTTCACCGGCGTGATGATCTGGACAGGGCGATGGTTCAGCTGGATGGCCTTTGTGGGGCAGTTTCTGGCACAGACGCCGCAGCCCAGACAGATTTCCGCGTCGATCCTGGGACGACTCTTTTCCCTTCCGCCATCTGGCGCTGCAACCCCCGTCTCTTTCTCCATGGTGATGGCTAGGATGGGACAGGCCTTGGCACATTTCCCGCATCCGATACATTCCTTCATGGATATCTCTGGGAGATAATTGGTGGTGGCCACTGGCTGCATAGGACTGAATTTCCTGGCCGCCTGGAGAGCTTCGCAGCAGCAGCCGCAGCAATTACAGATAAATGCCGGGTGCTCCCGAACGTTTTCCCCGATCTGCACCAGATTGCTCTCGTAGGAGCGCTCCAGGACATCCATGGCCTCTGCTTTTGAGATCAGCCGGGTATATTCCCCGTGCTCAGCCAGGGATCTGGCTACATTGCCAAAGGTTAGGCACACATCCCAGGGGGCGTCGATAGCGCAGGGGTGGCCTGCGTGATAGGCCTTGTGGCGACAGTAGCAGGTGCCCAGCCCAATGTATTTGGCCTCCTCCACAATGTGGGTGGCCCGCTCATAGTCCAGAATGTGGTTCATTCTATCATTGGCCAGCACTGGCTCTTGGACAAAGACTCTCCCCAGCTTCGTCTCTGTGGCGAAGAACAGATCCTTAACAAAATCCTCCTCTACATTCATATATTGATAATAGAGCTCGCTGAGATATTTCTGATCAATGTCCCCTCTGGTGCGCATCAGGGCAAACTCGATAAATCCGGCCATAGGCGGTGGCATGACAAACTGCCGCTCTCCACGATATTCCGAATCCACCAGCAGGGCCTTCTCACAAAGATGATCCAGAAGCTTCTCCGCCTTAGCCTCCGTGGTATTCCATACCTTTGCCGCCCGCTTTAAGGTAAATGGACGGACCGGCAGAAGAGAGACCCATTTCGCTTCCTTTTCTGTATAAAGCACCTGGAGAATCTTGTACAAGGTCTCTGAGGGCGGCGCGCCCTGGGTAAACCAGTTGATCCGTTCCTCCAGGTTCTTATAGGCATCCCTTGTGGTTAAATGTCCCATAAAATTCATCTCCTTTCCAGGCTATCCTACCATATTGAGCAGAAGGATTTCAAGGAGGCGGCAAGAAAATTCTGGACATTCCATGGGAATTTTTATATTGTCGATTTGGATAAGTTATGATATAATAACGAAAACCAAGAGATTTAGGGGAAATTTGGAAAATATCTGTTAAAAGACTGGCGGAAAATGAAAACCTTCGAACCGTTTTTTTCTGCGTAATGATATGCCGCTGAGGGGAATAAAAGCCGCTTCTTTTTGTGTATTAATATGCATAGAAAGGGAAAGAAAGTCAAGGAAAATGTATAATGAACTTGATTTAGATAAAATCGATATCAGCGTGGAACCACCGGTAGAGGAACCGTCCAGGCAATGCCATTACATGGCAAAATGCCGTAAACAGGATGCTGAAAGGCTACAACAGGAGAGTGCATAGAGAGGGGATATGGAAAGAAACATAAGCGTCATAAAAGATGTGAATGGGAAGCAGATTGTTATTGTAAATGATATTCATTTTAAGGGAAAAAGAAATATAGATTGGGATGAGGTGGAGCAGTATTTAAAACAGTATGTTGGAGAATTTATAGAAATTGCCGAAAGTAAAGAAATTATATATATTGGCAGTGACCTACCTGACGAATATTCGGGCTCGAAGTATACTGCAAAATTAAAAGGAGCATTAGCAAAGGCAAAAGCAAATGCCGCACAGGGAATTCCGGAGATAATAGAAATTGCG
>CATJIO010000012.1 GCA_949740725.1 uncultured Lachnospiraceae bacterium
AAGGAGGGATTTGAACCCTCGCGCCGCTATTAACGACCTACTCCCTTTCCAGGGGAGCCCCTTCAACCACTTGGGTACTTCTGCAATGGTTGATTCAACGCTTTATTATTCTTCCTTTGTCCAACGGAGAGAGTGGGATTCGAACCCACGCGCCCTTGCGGACAAACGGTTTTCAAGACCGCCTCGTTATGACCACTTCGATATCTCTCCAAACGCGCTTTCAAATTTTACCAAAGAATCTCACATTTGTCAAGAACTTTTTTCTCTAAATTTATCTCTTTTTCAACAAGAAATCCTGAATTCTACAGCATTCCTTTTCTTTCTGCTCTCTCAGAGCGACTTGATTATTCTAGCATGCATTTCCAATTCTGTCAACAGCTTTTTTCAATTTTCTTCATAATTTTTTCATAGCCCGGACATCCGTGCAAAAACGCCTCTGCCACCATCAAATCTTCCGGTGTTGTCACCTTGATATTCCGGTAATCCCCTTCCACCAGTTTCACTGGATGAGCCATCATCTTTTCCACCACCATAGCATCATCGGTGATCCCTTCCTGAAGCTCTGGCCGGATCATCATCTCTTCGTATGCCTGAAAAAGCAGGTCAAAACGAAATCCTTGAGGCGTCTGAATCTGCCACAGCTTTTTCCTGTCCGGAGTCCCTGTCGCAAATCCATTTCCATCGCTGACCTTGATGGTATCTTTCACCGGCATGCCCACCACACAGGCCTGATGATCCACAGCGCCCTGAATTGCCCGCCGGATCACCTCCTCCGATACCAGAGGCCGGGCCCCGTCATGGATCAGCACATAATCTGGTGCAGCCCCCAAATCTCTCCCAAATTCCTTCAGCCCTTGATAAACTGAATGATATCGCTCTCTGCCTCCGCAAATAACTGCCTTAACCTTCGTAAACCCATAGGCCTCTACGATCTCTGTCTTACAGTAGTCAATCTCCCTCTCCCCGGTGACAAAAATGATTTCCTCCACCGGACTTTTCTGGAAAGCCTCCAAGCAATAGCATATCAAAGGTTTTCCCTTCAGCGCTAAAAACTGCTTTGCCACCGCTGTATGCATCCGTTTTCCCTGTCCAGCGGCCAGAACCACTGCCCCGATCTTCTCCCTCATCCTTTGTCTCCCACTATCGCTGTCCCAGCTTTAGATTTGGGATTGCATTCAAATCCCAGCCACTGATATTTCCCTTCCGATACTCGTAATATCCAGCCACCCCGATCATTGCCCCATTATCAGTACAATAAATCGGCGACGGATAATACAAGCGAATTCCAGACTTCTTGCAAGCCTTCTCCATCCCTGCCCTCAGAGCCGTATTGCAGGCCACGCCCCCGGCAATGGCCAACTTGTCATAGCCATACTCCAGCGCTGCCGCTACCCCACGGCTGACTAAGGAGTCCACCACCGAATTCTGGAAGGATGCCACTAAATCCGGCACACAGATCTCCTCCCCTGTCATTTTGGCATGATTGATATAATTTAATACGCAAGATTTCAACCCGCTAAAGCTGAAATCATATGGCGATCCTTCCACCTTCCCCCGTGGGAATTCGATTGCGTGTGGATTCCCTTCCCGGGCCGCCTTGTCCACCTTAGGTCCGCCGGGATAACCCAGCCCCACAGCTCTGGCCACCTTGTCAAAGGCCTCCCCCGCCGCATCGTCCCTAGTTCGACCGATAATCTCAAATTCTCCATAATCCTTTACGACTACCAGATGGGTGTGACCCCCGGATACGATCAGGCACACAAAAGGCGGTTCCAGTTCTGGATGCTCGATAAAATTGGCGGAAATATGCCCCTCGATATGATGCACGCCGATCAGCGGTTTTTTCGCCGCATAGGCAATAGCCTTGGCCTCGGCCACCCCCACTAATAGGGCGCCTACCAACCCGGGGCCGTAAGTCACCGCAATCCCGGTCATCTCTTCTAATTCCATCTGCGCTTCCTCAAGAGCGCTCTCGATCACCTGGTTAATCTTCTCGATATGCTTGCGGGAAGCAATCTCCGGCACCACCCCGCCATATAAGGTGTGCAGGTCAATCTGAGAGTAAATCACATTCGAGAGAACCTTTCGGCCGTTTTTCACCACCGATGCCGCTGTCTCATCACAGGAGCTTTCAATCCCTAAGATATATACATCTTCCTTCATACCATTTTGCACCTTCCATCATTGCTCATCTTCAAATCTAAGCTCCAGGCTCCATCCATCTCTGGCGGCTTTCGCTGCCGGAAAGATCGCCCGAACCTCTTCCATATACTCTTCTGGCCTGGTTAAGGAAGGGCTGTAATGAGTTAGCCACAAAACCTTTGGATTCGCCTCCTTCGCCAACGATGCCGCCTCATAGAAGGTCATATGCTTATATTCCCTAGCTTTTGCCGCCTTATCCCTCTCCCCATACATCCCTTCACATACCATTAGATCAGCATCCTTCGCATATTCTGCAATCACCGGAACCGGACGGGTATCTGTACAATATGTTACTTTTATCCCCTTTCGTTCAGGGCCAAGAACCATATCTGGTGTATATTCCCTTCCTTCCGCCTCTATAGTTTCTCCCTTCTGGAGACGAGACCAGAATCTTTGAGGGATTTCCTGGGCCCTGGCCCGCTCCACAGAAAATCGCCCGGCCCTGAGGATGGAAATCGAATACCCATAACAAATCACATTATGATTTACCCGGTATGCATCTACCGTATATGGCCCCAGACGAAGCTGATGGCGTGCTTCTGTCAATTCAACAAAACGCAGTTCAAAGGGCAGCTCCGGCGCAATCATCCGGAGTGCTCCTACCACCTTCTCCAGCCCTTTCGGCCCAATAAGGGTCAGCGGCTCTGTCCGCTCCGCATTTCCCATAGTAAGAAGCAGGCCCGGAAGCCCGCTGATGTGGTCCGCATGATAGTGGGTAAAGCAGATAAAATCAATGGGTTTCGGGCTCCAGCCCTTTTCCTTCAATGCGACCTGTGTCCCCTCGCCACAGTCAATCAGCAGATTGCTTCCCCCGCAGCGGGTCATAAATGATGTCAGCCAGCGGTATGGCAATGGCATCATTCCTCCTGTCCCCAACAGACAGATATCTAACATAAATATATCCTCTCTTTTTTCCATTCTCTGTGGGGGAAACTCTGCATCCCTTGAACTCTGCCTGGCCCGGCTAATTCAAATCACAAATACTCGGTCTGTTCCTCCACCTCTACGGCAATCTTAAACTGGTTTACCCAGTCATCATAACAACTTTCACATAAATCAAAATGGTGAATCTCTCCATCTTTTTCAGAAAAGAAATCCCAGCTATGGTCAAGCATAATCCCGCCCTCCCGCAGAATCCCGTTTTCCACCACCATTTTCTTTCCGCATTTGTTGCAGACAACTGTTTCAAGCTGTCCATTCTTACTGAAACGTCTCATAACATCCTCACCTTTCTTAAAATCAAGCATCCCCTGTATCCTTGCTTTTTGTTTGCCGCAATACACAAAACTGACGGTAACAGCTTGTTACATTGCAGGAAATATCAAAATTTCCTATGGCCCAAGTATAACGCAGATTTTGTCGATTTTAAGTGGTAAATGTTGCATAGCTCACGAAAGCTCCCGATCCCACATAATAATGGCATCTTCTTTCGGATTTCGGTAATAGTCTTTTCTTCGTCCTTCCTCCTGAAAACCTGCTGAAATATAAAGCCTTCTGGCTGGAAGGTTGGATTCCCGGACTTCTAACGTGACAGACCTGGCCCCTCTTTCTTTTGCAGTCTTTACCAATGCGGCCAGCAATTCCCTTCCCAATCCTTTTTGCCGAAATTCCGGAAGGATAGCGATCCGCTGTATCTCCCCTTCCCCGGCAATCACGCAGGCTGTTCCATATCCAATCAGCTTCTCCCCCTCCTGAATCACAAG
>CATJIO010000013.1 GCA_949740725.1 uncultured Lachnospiraceae bacterium
CAAATCCAAATACCCTCCAACTGCAGTATCCGCATAAGCATTATCTTGTATCTGCTCCATGAGCATGTAGACACCTTCTAAATACCACGCTACTGGCCCGATTGCAGTCTGCACGATGCTTCCTTCTCTTCGGTCAATGTTAGCTGGTACCTTTCCCAGCATTTCCCTTTCAACCGCTTTTGCACTGTAACCGGAAAAATCAATCACAAAATCACCTCCTCCCCAATTATGCCAAACACAGTGACCACATCAAAACTACATACCAAATTGTCGCTCCCGGAACTGGAAAAGCTGAAATTCTCCACAGATAAAATCCGGTTATCTACGGAAAACGCCTCTTCTATTCGGCGCGGAAGGTCTCCGACAATATAATCATATTCCTCCCCGATTAGCTCCTCTAGCTCGCTTCCAAAATTTGAGGAGTAAATTTGCCACTGAAATCTTTCATTTTGCAAAATAATGTCCACTGCCTGCCGCATGGCCGTAAGGCCGCCATCCATACCTGTGATTTGCCGGGAAGACCAATCAATAATAAACGTTTTTGTAGGCTGCTCTGTGTACTGCACTCCTGACTTTAAAATGCTGCCTTGGGGTAATGTCGCCATGTCTCCTCCTATAATTTACTTAAAATAATGTAACACTGTCCGGAGGAAACCCGAAGCATCAATACCTTGTCCCCGACTGCAAGCCCTGAATTTAGCTCAACCACACCCCCAGCTCCGCCCTTTACTGCGACGTTTTTTGCTTTCACCGCATCTGTCAGGATAAGCCCCGCTTCAGGAATGGGCGGCATGGAAATATCCGCCTGAACCTTTAACGGTGATACAGAAATCACGGTCCCTGTCATTTTGTCCGCAAGTTTCAGCCCTTTTACATTCTCTTGTATGATCTTTTGCACCACTCCTAATAAATCCACATCAGCCAATCTCTACCCCTCCTAACTGTCCGAAGTCCTTCACTTCAATACTCATGGTATGTCCCCCGGACTCAAATTTGTGCGTCACCTTTTCTGCCAATAAAAGCCTGGAAACACTCAAATCCTCGACCGCTCCAACTCTTATGGGAACAATCGTTCCCGCCCGAATCCCGGCCACCCCAAGGCTCTCAATGGTCATTGTCTGCAGTATACGGTTATAATACTGGAGATATTGTGTACACATCTGATCGATCTGTGCTTCGTTTAAATTCTCATCCACTTTGCTGTAGTATTGCAAAAGTCCCCACTTTTCTATAGTTTCAGTGTCTTCATGTATATAAACATCTGCTCTACCTGTCTGGCTATTGGGGCGTACCAGCTTAATTCGGTTATATGTGCCAGAGTCAATATCTCGTTTGTATGTATAATCTGTTATCAAACTCCCATCCCCCACCAGGGTAGGTACATACATGTTTTTAGCCTCTGTGAGAGTAAGCTTACCAGCATTATCGTAAAAATTAAAAATTCGTCCGGTCTGGATGATTGTCTCGGATAGCGCCTCGAAAATAATATCCAGACAGCTTTCATCCTCTTTCATTAGGCAGGGAAACGCATATCCGGTTTCCTCTACTTTACCGATTTCTAACCCAAAATCTGCCGCGATTTGGACAATCATTTGTCCCAAAGTCATAGCCTCAAAAGTATAGCTTGCATTGGTTTTTAAATACCGGAGTTGGTCATAGGCAGTATAAGTTGTTTCCCCGAATCGATTTCGCTCTGCCGTAAATATATATCCTTTAAATAAGGGAAGCGTCCCTGCCATTAAAGTAACGGAGCTTCCTATTTCTATATTTATTCTTCCTTTTTCAATACAAGAAAAAGTCAGCTTTCCCGGAGCGTCAAATCTCTGACTGGTAAGCTCCGCATCCGTCACAATATCTGTATAATCGGATAGAATGAAAGCAGTTCTTCCTGGTTGCTCCACAGTATTCTGTACTAAAATGGATATACTCATAAAATTATCACCCTATAATCTGCAGCTGGTCTTCCCGAAGCCATCCATAATGCCCAATATGTATTGGGTAGGAGTTCCCACTTGCGATACGAGTTATGGTAGTATTTAAGTTATTGGCTGTCCCAAATGGTTTACTGCCGTAGGAGTCGTACCAATACCTTCCGTTAGCGATTACAGCAGCCCCCACCCTAAGAACTGGTGCTTCAATAGGACGCCCCTGTTCGTTCTCAACCTGGCCGGATTCAGAAGACACCCCCTCTGAAACTGTTATCACAGAAACCGTCTTTGGCTCATAATTCCGATACTCAGTCAACTCCACAGAATAATAGATGTCTTCCGGCTCTCCGCCTTTATCCGTTGTACTAAAATCTGAAACAACACAGCGCATATTCGTGTCATATAAACCGGACCGGATGATAATTAACCGACAAATCTGTTTTTTTGTTAAAGCCCTCTCAAATAATTTCACGTAATACTCTGGCTCCTTTGACCCGCTGTTCAAAAGTATTCCCCCATTTGAACTCGGAAACAAAGATTCCCAGGAAACCATCTTTAAGGACGGTTCCCCAGGAATCACGATTTCCCCCTTTCCCAAAACATCATACTTTTTATGGCTCGTTGAATGTTGAATCTCCAGCTCTTCCGGGTTTACAGGAAGCTTGATTTTCTTGCTTCCAAATTTAATGTAGATGGAACATTGATTTTTTATCTGCATATCGCCCCTCCATTATCCATGGGACACAGCCGTATGGGAAGACATCTGTTCAATCAGCATTACTTTAATCTTATTTGCCACATCATCCGCAGTTAAACTTCCGCCCGCTCCCTCCGGAAGGGTTACGTTAATCTCTGGAGCCAGGGTTTTCAATTCAATTTGGTTTAAGTACCGCCTTTCAGCTAAATCGCGATACATTTTTAAGTCCTCATCTGAAAGGTTTACGTCCCCTTTTACCTCTTTTACGCTGCCAACACTGCCGACCTTTCCAATATCCTCCGGGACACCTGCCTTTGGTATATCGCCCAGGTTAAATCCCCCAGCACCCCCAAAATTCCCGGCTATTTCCTCCAAACTAAAATCCAGATTATCTAGTTTCGAACCCAGTTCTGCACCCTTCTCCCCAAAATATTGGGAGGTATTTAATACATCCAGGTTGGACATCCGTTTAATTTCAATGGCATTTGCGCCATAGGTCTCATCTACCCAACTGGACATTTTCCCCCGAAAACCAGATACGGCTCCGGCCATATCCGACCCTAAAAGTGCGTCAATCGCCCCTGCTACCGTTTCCACAATTCCTAAAATTGCGTCAAACACACCAAAAAATAAATGGGCG
>CATJIO010000014.1 GCA_949740725.1 uncultured Lachnospiraceae bacterium
CCGGTCAGCGGCCATCTCAATGATGGAGTCATCCGGCTTCTTCCCGCGGACAAATATTAAACAGACGATATCCAGCATTTCGGCAGTGCGGATGACCTGGGGATTGCACAGGCCAGTGAGAAGGACGGAATGATCTTTAGAAAAGGCGAGAACGTCGCTCATCATATCGGAACCGCATGCAGAACGTACCTCCTGATCCAAAAGATCTTCGCCGGTAAGTACTCTGGCCTTTAATGTGTCTTTCACATCTTTAACTGTCATAGAAGCCTCTCCTTTATTATTTTTGTATAGATATATATTTAAGATACCATTTGTATTAGAAATAATCAACAAAAACCGATTGTTAGTTTTTTCACATTTTGCCTTAAATTTCATAAATATAGAAAAGCTATCCATGTATTTTATGGCAATGATATACGGTTGACTTTTTTCATTATTTTAGCGATAATTCAATTTATGTGGACTTTTTTGAGGATACATGGTAAACTATAGTCACATTGCACAAAGCATAACCAGCCTGACGTTCCCAAGCAGTGACTGCATTTGGGAAAGGCGCCCGCAAAGCCTGCGGGGACGAAACAAGGAGGTAACATAATGGCTTGCAAAAAACAAACGGTCCCATTTTCCGGGACAAAGGAGCAGGAAGAGGCTTTGAAGAAGGTCATCTCAGAGCTCAAGGATATCCAGGGATCTCTGATGCCGATTATGCAGAAGGCTCAGGATATCTATGGCTATCTTCCCATCGAGGTTCAGACTATGATCTCAGATGAGACAGGGATTCCATTGGAAAAGGTATATGGGGTGGCAACATTCTATTCCCAGTTCGCTCTTCAGCCTAAGGGCAAATATAAGATTTCCGTCTGTCTTGGCACAGCATGCTATGTTAAAGGTTCCGGCAATATTTTCTCAAAGTTGGAAGAACTGTTAGGCATTACCAACGGGGAATGTACCCCGGACGGGAAGTTTTCCCTGGATTCCTGCCGGTGTGTAGGAGCCTGCGGATTGGCGCCAGTTATGATGATTAACGGCGAGGTATATGGCAGGCTGGTTCCTGATGATATTCCAGGCATTCTGGCAAAATATAACTAGCCTATGATGCCGGAGATTTCCCTGAATGTACTGGATGTAACGGAGAATTCTACTCGTGCGGGAGCTAAGCTAGTATCCATTTTGATACAGGCGGATCATCAGGCAGATACCCTGACCATCCGGATCGAGGATGATGGTTGTGGGATGACGCCAGAGCAGGTAGAGCAGGTGGTTGACCCATTTTTTACTACCAGGACAACCAGGAAGGTAGGACTGGGGATTCCATTTTATAAATACGCGGCGGAGAGTACAGGAGGGAGCTTTTCCATCCGCTCTCAGGTGGGGAAAGGGACGGTAGTGACAGCGGCATTTGGATTATCTCACATTGATCGGATGCCTCTGGGCGATATTACCAGTACCATACATACTTTGATTGTATACCATCCAGAGACGGATTTCGTGTATACATATCAGATTGATGAGCGGAGCTTTGTATTAGATACCAGGGAGTTTAAAGAGATATTAGGCGATGTGCCGTTCTCTGAGCCGGAGGTTTCCCGGTACATTTTCGAATATCTCACAGAAAATAAAAACGAAGTTGACCAGGGTGCGGTGCTGTAGGCCGCACACAGATAGGAGGAAGAAATGAAAACTCTTGCTGAATTAAAGGCTATTCGGGAAAAGATGCAAAACCAGGTTGGCCTTCGCGCGGAGGACCATAATCATACCAGAGTGGTTGTTGGTATGGCTACCTGCGGAATTGCTGCCGGGGCAAGACCGGTATTAACCAAACTTTCCCAGGAGATACAGGAAAGAGGATTAACGGATAAAGTGGCAGTTACCCAGACAGGCTGCATCGGCTTATGCCAGTATGAGCCCATCGTAGAGGTGATGGTTCCCGGCGAGGCCAAGGTGACCTATATCCGCATGAATGAAGAGAAGGCAGTTGAAGTGGTAAACCGCCATCTGGTAGGCGGCCACGTGGTGGATGAGTATACCCTTGGCGCTACCGATATGAAATAAGGAGGAAGACAGAATATGTATCGTTCACATGTACTGGTCTGCGGCGGAACCGGATGTACTTCCTCCGGAAGCCCACAGATTATTGAGAGATTAAAAGAAGAGATTGAGAGGCAGGGCCTGACTGATGAGGTAGCGGTAATCCAGACAGGCTGCCATGGCTTATGCGCGCTGGGCCCCATTATGATTGTATATCCGGATGCCAGCTTTTACTCTATGGTAAAGGTAGAGGATATTCCTGAGATTGTTTCTGAGCATTTATTAAAGGGACGTGTGGTGACCCGCCTCCTGTATGATGAGACAGTAACCAGCGCAGGGGTAAAGGCCTTGATCGACACAGACTTTTATAAGAAGCAGCACAGAGTGGCATTGAGAAACTGCGGCGTGATTAACCCGGAAGTGATTGATGAGTACATAGGAACCGGCGGCTATGAGGCGCTGGGCAAGGTTTTAACGGAGATGACTCCAGACGACGTAATTCAGACTCTTCTGGACTCCGGCCTTCGGGGAAGAGGCGGCGGCGGATTCCCCACTGGCCTGAAATGGAAGCTTGCCAAGCAAAATGACGCGGATCAGAAGTATGTCTGCTGTAACGCAGATGAGGGAGATCCCGGTGCATTTATGGATCGTTCAGTTCTGGAGGGAGATCCCCCTGTGGTTCTGGAGGCCATGGCCATCGCGGGCTATGCCATTGGCGCTAATCAGGGCTATATCTATGTCCGTGCAGAGTATCCCATTGCTGTCGATCGTTTAAAAATTGCCATTGAACAGGCAAGAGAGTACAATTTATTAGGGAAGGACATCTTTGGAACGGGATTTGACTTTGATATTGACCTGCGTTTAGGCGCTGGGGCATTCGTATGTGGCGAGGAGACTGCGCTGATGACCTCGATTGAAGGCAAGAGAGGCGAGCCGCGTCCCCGTCCTCCGTTCCCGGCACAAAAGGGCTTGTTCGGAAAGCCCACCATCTTAAATAACGTAGAAACCTATGCCAATATCCCCCAGATCATTTTAAATGGCGCGGAGTGGTTCGCTTCCATGGGTACAGAGAAGTCCAAGGGAACCAAGGTATTCGCCCTGGGTGGCAAGATCCATAATACCGGCCTGGTGGAGATCCCCATGGGGACCACCCTGCGGGAGGTTATTGAGGAGATCGGCGGCGGTATTCCCAATGGCAAGCGGTTTAAGGCAGCTCAGACTGGCGGTCCTTCCGGCGGATGTATCCCGGCGGAGCATTTTGACATTCCTATCGATTATGACAATTTGATTTCCATCGGTTCTATGATGGGATCCGGGGGATTGATTGTCATGGATGAGGATGACTGTATGGTGGACATCGCCAAGTTCTTCTTAGAGTTTACGGTGGAGGAGTCCTGCGGTAAGTGTACTCCTTGCCGTGTGGGAACCAGGCGTATGTTAGAGATCCTGACCAAGATTACCAAGGGCCAGGCTACCATGGAGGACTTAGATAAGCTGGAAGAGCTTTGCTATTATATTAAGGAAAACTCCCTTTGCGGCTTAGGCCAGACAGCGCCTAATCCGGTGCTCTCCACCCTCCGGTATTTCCGGGATGAGTACGAGGCTCACATTAAAGAAAAGAGATGTCCGGCCGGCGTATGTAAGGCATTGCTTTCTTACGTAATCGATCGTGACAAATGCCGTGGATGTACTCTTTGCGCTAGGAATTGTCCGGCTGGCGCCATCATCGGATCGGTTAAGAATCCACACGTTATCGATACGGAGAAGTGCGTGAAGTGCGGCGCTTGTATGGAGAAGTGTAAATTTGGCGCAATTACAAAGAAATAAGGGAGGGAAGAACAGATGGAAAATGTTACAATTAAAATCAATGGCATGGAAGTTTCTGCTCCAAAGGGTTCTACCATTCTGGAAGCAGCGAGACTGGCCCACATTGAGATTCCTACCCTGTGCTTTTTAAAGGAAATCAATGAGATCGGCGCCTGCCGTGTCTGTGTTGTAGAAGTGAA
>CATJIO010000015.1 GCA_949740725.1 uncultured Lachnospiraceae bacterium
CGCCACTTTTTCTCGATGGCAGAATGATTGTACGATACAGCCATAATAATTCCTCCTGATATTGATTTTGTACTCTTTAAGTCCAGAGACTCCGTGAGCACAGCCCGGCAGGGATGTACGCAACAACACAAAAGCCCTGCGCCCGGCTTTTACAAAAGCCAGAGACGCAAGGCCAATCCTCACGCGGTACCACTCTGATTCATACAGGCCGCCGCCCGCCATAGCCCAGCTCCTGTATGCCCTCTTTTCCTATAACGGCGGATCACCGGCGATGCCTACTCTTGATTTTCCCTATTCAGCACGCTGCTCCAAGGCCAGTTCACATCCCTTTCAAAACTGCCTCGCACCATCCGGCAGCTCTCTGATTTGTCTGAAGATGTTACTCTTCCTCTTCCTCGCATTCTGCACAGGCGCCAGATATACCAGGTAACGCTGGACGATACCCTTGGAGAAAACGCTGACGACTGCGAAAACTATCTGTTAATTTATCATAAGAATAAGCTTCTGTCAAGTTCCATCCAAAAATCTTTTCTTCCTTTCCTCTGTTTCTTTATGCCCATCACTGGCTCAGGGAAGAAACAGATACACACACAGCCCCAGAAAGAGAAGCATCCCTGGATTTACCACCACGCTTAACAACCGCTTTCCCCTGGGAATCTCCCGGATACCGGGATAAAAGCAGATATAATGCTTAAACACAAAAAACAGGATTAGGCCGGTGATTGCGGCCAGTACCTGGATAGCGCTAAAGCCCAGGAGCCCGGCAAGGGCCGCTAAGGCCTTGGGATCCGCCAGGGAAAACTCCATCCCTTCAGACACCCCCTGCGCCTGGGCAAAGCGCAGCAACAGCGGCGACAGGATACTCCCGCTGAAATTTATCCACATGTGAAAGAAAATGGTATGGCGGATCTTCCCTGTCTTGCAGTAAATATAGGCGAAAAGACAACCTAAGGCAAAAGCGTAGAAAAACTGCTGGAAATTCCCATGGGCCAGGCCAAATAGTGTGCCGGAAAGCAGGACTGAGATCTTCTCTCCATATCCAATGGTCCGATCGATGAGAAGCTTCCGGAACAAAAGCTCCTCCACAATCGGGGCGCCGATCACCACACTGATAAAGGTGAGCAGCATATTTCCATCCAAAATCATCTCTAACATACCCTCAAAATCCGCTGACGGGGAATTGGTCACATTGGTCACAAGAATGCCTAGTACATTTCCAAAATACCCCATGGCCAAACCAATGAAAAATACCACCACCCAGGCCTTCCACTCCCACCGCTCCTGCCGGACCTGGCCGAACCTGGGCACAAAGCGGAAGTAAAAGGCAGTCGCTGGCATGGCGATGAGATACATGGTCACAATATTCAGCAGCCAGCTGATGGTAATCCGGTAAGGGCCGTAATCCCACCCGCTGGACTGGAGCGCCATCACAGCCAGCACCTGCAGGCCAGCGGCCAAAAGGTCATTGAGCAAAAATCCTAAGGCAATCCGCGAAAAATGCTTCCGATCCAGACGCATCTCCCGCCGTTGCCATTCTTTCCATTCAAAGTCTGCCAAGTCTCCATGCTCCTTCCTTCGTACGCAAAATACTTTTATTTATTCTACACAAAATCCAGGCATTTGTAAACCAGAGGAAAAGAAAAAGCGGGGTTACCCGCTGGTTTATGGTAAAATGGGGGGTAAAGCATATGTCCATACTTTACACCCCATAAAATCCCTTGAGATATATTCTTTGCTCAAGCTTTAGTCTGCCTTTACAAATACATCCTTTCCTAAACCGCATACCGGACAAAGCCAATCGTCCGGAATATCCTCAAAGGCGGTTCCAGGAGCAATTCCATTATCCGGATCCCCTGCCTCCGGGTCATAAACATATCCACAAGGTTCACATACATATTTATCCATAGCCTGTACCTCCTATCATTTTGCTCAATGTACCACAGGAGAACATGTTTGTCAAGGCTCTATTCCTCGTTACCGATCGCTCTGGCCTCCACTTCTTTCTTCTGCACATCACCGGGAGCCTGCTCATAACGGGCAAATTCGTACTCGTAGATGCCGATGCCTCCGGTCATGGACCGCAAGTCTGTATTATATCCATACAACTCAGACATAGGGATATCCGCCTCAATGATCTGCTTGCCGTGATGATCAGAATTCATCCCCAGCACACGGCCTCTTCTCCGGTTCAGATCACCCATTACATCACCAGTAAACTTATCCGGTACAGTGACCTTTAAGGAAGCGATGGGCTCTAAGAGCACCGGGCCCGCATCCATAAAGCCCTTCTTAAATGCCAGGATAGTGGCCATCTTAAATGCCATTTCCGAAGAATCCACCGGATGATAGGATCCGTCTAACAATGTGGCCTTCACGCCAACTACTGGATATCCGGCCAGGGGGCCCTTCAGGACGCAATCCTGGAGACCTTTCTCCACTGCCGGGAAATAGTTCTTGGGAACAGAACCGCCGAATACCTTCTCCTCAAAGATATAGGGAGTCTCCATATCGCCGGAGGGCTCAAACTCCATGATAACATCGCCGTACTGGCCATGTCCGCCGGACTGCTTCTTATGCTTGCCCTGCACCTTTACTTTCTTCTTGATGGTCTCACGGAAGGCGAACTTCGGCTTATCCAAGGTAACCTCTACCTTATAGCGGCTCAGGAGCTTACTCACCACCACGTCCAGCTGCTGGTCGCCGATAGCATAGAGAAGAGCCTGACGGTTCTCCGCGTCATTGACCATCTTCAAGGTGAGATCCTCTTCCATCAGCTTCGCCAGCGCGGAGGAAATCTTATCATCATCCCCCTTATTTACCGCCTTGTAAGCCATGTATGTATAGGGGGTGGAGATCTGCGGCTTATGATATACAATGGGAGCCGTGCGCACAGCGATGGTATCGCCGGTCTGGGTTACCGTTAACTTTGCCACCGCGCCGATATCCCCGGCCTTCAGCTCCGGAACCTCGATCTGATCCTTTCCTCTTAAGAGGTAAACCTTGCCCACCTTCTCCTCTGCGTCTTTATTCACATTGTAGATGATGGAATCTGGCTTTAACGTGCCAGTGCAGATCTTCATCAGGGAATATTTCCCGATAAAGGGATCCGCGATGGTCTTAAATACTCTGGCGGAGAGGGAAACATCGTCATTATATTTGGCGGTAAAGCGCTCCCCGGTGGAAACATCCACGCCTACGCACTCATACTTATCCGGAGTAGGGAAGTACTTGTCAATAGCCTGGAGCAGCACCCGGAAACCCTGGCAGTTGATGCCGGATCCCATCATAACCGGAACAATGCTTCCGTCAATCACAAAGGTGCGCAGCGCCTCGGAAATCTCCTCCTGGGTGAACTCTTCCCCGGAGAAGTAGCGCTCCATATATTCCTCACTGGTCTCCGCCACCGCTTCCATCAGAGCTTCCCTGGCAATTCCCAGATTCTTCTCCACGTATTCTGGGATGGGGCACTCCTCATAGTCGCTTAAATTGGTAAAGCGGCGGCCAGCCATCTTCACCACATTGACGAAGCCAACAAATTTTTCATTTTCACGGATCGGAAGCTGGAAGGGAGCAATCTTCCGCCCAAAGCGGGTCTCCAGCTTTAACACCAGCTCGCGATAGCTCGCATGGTCGTCATCCATATTGGTGACGAAGATAATGCGGGGCAAGTTGAACTTCTCGCACAGTTCCCATGCCTTCTCTGTGCCAACCTCGATACCCGCCTTGCAGTTTACCACAATAATGGCCGC
Organism: uncultured Lachnospiraceae bacterium; assembly: GCA_949740725.1. Classification (GTDB taxonomy): domain Bacteria; phylum Bacillota; class Clostridia; order Lachnospirales; family Lachnospiraceae; genus Caccovicinus. Next base: position 3,750 of record CATJIO010000015.1, read on the forward strand.
GTCAGCCACGCTGACCGCCTCTTCTACCTCGCCCACAAAATCAAAGAAACCGGGGGTGTCTAACAGGTTAATTTTAATGGGTCCGCTCTCTCCCTTATATTCCAGTGGAATCAGAGAGGTGGAAATCGAAAACTGTCTCTTGATCTCTTCCTTATCGTAATCACTGATGGTGTTTCCATCGGTTACCTTACCCATCCGCTTGGTAACTCCGGTAAGCAATGCCATAGCTTCTGCAACTGTTGTTTTACCCGCACCACCATGTCCAAGTAATACAACGTTACGGATTTGA
>CATJIO010000016.1 GCA_949740725.1 uncultured Lachnospiraceae bacterium
CAGGACAGATGCGCTCTGCCGCCAGGGCCGCCGCCAGAGAGATCAGCCCGTCTGCCACCACCGGGATCCGGTACAGCCTCCCTCCCATAAACATGCCCGCAAGTCCGGCCAGATCCAGTCCTCCCACCTTGGAGAGCACATCGATCCCATCTGATGGATCCGGCTGCCACTTCTCCAGGCCGGCGCGGATCGCCCCACACTTCCGCTTAAAGCCTTCTAGGCTGAGTCCTGCCCCCCGGCCCGTCACCAGCTCTGGCTCTGCCTGTAAAAGGGCGGCAATCACCGCGCTGCTGGTGGTGGTATTCCCAATACCCATCTCTCCTGTGGCAATAATCCCGTAGCCCCGCTCCTTTAAAAGCCCCGCCAGGCATATCCCCGTTTCCAAAGCGTGTACAGCCAAATCCCGCTCCATCGCCGGCTCCTTGACAAAATTCCTGGTGCCCCTGGCCAGCTTCCGATTCCAGATGGGATAAAGGATAGGATGGGTGTGGGCACCCTCCCCCAGATCCGCCAAGCCTTCTTCCAGCCTTTTCAGTTTATCCTTCCCTGCCTGAAACTCGCCATAGCCGGAAAGGTCGCCATTCACCCCGATATCCACCGGGAATACCCAGGCTCCCGCCTGCTTTGCCATAATGCAGGCACAGCTGCCTCCCCGGGAAAAATTCTCCGTTACCACAGCCGTGACCTCCTGGCCGGTCTGAGTGACCCCTTCCTCCACAATGCCATTATCACTGCAGAAAATTGCCACCGCCTTCTTCCTGACGGCGATCTCGCTGCTGCCGGTGATCCCGGCAATCTGCACCAGGTAATCCTCCAAAAGCCCTAGGCTGTTTAACGGCTTGGCAATGCTGTCCCAACGCCGCCTGGCCTGAGCCATGGCCTCCTGATCCATTGTATTTTTATTCTGTATTGCCTCTTCCAGTAATGTCATCACCAATATCTCTTTCCGTAGAATTTGGCTTCCTGCTTTGCCTGCGTTCTTCTCGCCTTTTCCCAGAAACCCCATTCTTCTTAATTAACCATAACACCAACCATCCCCAGCGTCAGCGCATCGGTTTAATTATCCAGTCTATTGGTTTCCCTTCCCCCGCGCCAACCATGTCCCCTGGGGTTCAAGCACATGGACAAAATTCATTTCTTTCTCTCTTACAACAAATAAAAAGCATATTCGGTTTTCTAGTACTATTATAAATGCATTAAAAATAAATTGCAAGAGCGCAGTAAAATGGTTTAAGGAGTAATCCTCCCACCGGTTACTGAATATACGAAAATTTAACATGAGCATTTATTATAAAAAGTCTTCCGCCCTTTCTATCTTAAGGCAGCCACAAACCGCTTTGCAAAATCCACACAGGATGGATAGTACAAATGGGGGAACCCAGCCAATACATTCCCCTTTTGCTCCATGCAAAGCCACGACCGTTCTCCCACCGGCTTCCTGGCCTCCATCTGCTCCCCACAGCAGTCCGAATCCCAATAGTGAAATTCATGGGCAAGGATCCTCTCCCCATCTTTGAGAAAAGCCCCCTCTTCCCTTTGCTTTTCCTTTCTCCTTTGAAGTACAATATATCCAAATCTTCTCAGCTTTCCCGTAGGGTATCCGTGGCCAGGCAGTATCCCCGTCATCGGGAAAGATAGGCCCTGCTCATCTTCCAGGGTTTCCTGCAGATATAAAAAGCCGCCGCATTCTCCCAGAATCGGCATCCCATTCCGGGCAGCCTGGGCAATTTGTTCCCGCATCCGGATATTTTCGCTGAGCCGCCCCGCATAGAGCTCTGGATAACCGCCGCCGAGAATCACCCCCCTGGCCTTCTTTGGAAGCGCCCTGTGATGAAGAGGGCTGAAAAAGACCAGATCAGCTCCCAGCCTTTCCAGCAGACGCAGATTATCCTGATAATAAAAACAGAAGGCCTCGTCCCTGGCAACGGCAATCACCGGGTGACTTTCCTTCTGAACTGGGCTGATAACAGGATATTTCCTTACCTCTTCCTCTGGGCATTGGGGAGAGCCTGTCCCACTGGAAATGCCTGGTGCTCCCCCTTTTGCAATCTCAAGCAGCATATCCACATCCATGGTTTGCTCCAGCTCCCTGGCCAGCCGATCCATCTGCTGCTTCAAATCCCCGATCTCTCCTGGAAGTATCAGCCCCAGGTGACGGCTCTTAATCTCCAGCCAATCCAGCTTAGGCACATACCCTACCACGGGGATGGAAAAACGCTCCTCCAGCATCACCTTTAAAATCGGATACATTCCAGCAGAAACCTGATTTAACAGAATACCGCAAATCCCATTATGCCTCTGACACTTCTGTTCCTTGTCTTTTCCTCTCCCATCTTCCCCTCTCCCATCTTCCCCCTCTGCTCCCTCTATTCCAGACAGTGTCTGTTTATCCGGATGAAATTCCAAGAATCCCTGAATCTCAGCGGCCAGGGACAAACTAGCCCCCCGGCCGTCCACCACGAAAATCACCGGGCTCCCCAGCCATTCGGCGATCTCCCGGCTGCTGGCCCTGGCTGTGGTGCCTCCCAAGCCATCGAAATATCCCATCGCCCCCTCGATCACACCAATATCCGCCCTAGCCTTTCCCATTCTTTTCCCGGCATCGCGGCATCCCTCCTGGAAGCTCTCCCCCATCTGCTCCCGCGACTGGAAAAATCCATCCAGATTTCCACTTTCCACCTCCAGCACCTCCCGGTGGAACATCGGATCAATATAATCCGGCCCGCACTTAAATCCAGCCACAGCCAGACCTCGACGCTGAAATATATTTAAAAGCCCGCAGGTAACTACCGTCTTCCCACTGCCACTTCTCGCCCCGGTAATCAAAAGCTTTGGAATATTCTCTATCATCATTCCCCTGCCACCATCCCGACTCTTTTTCGTTTCCCCTGCAATGTAATCACAAATACTGGGTTCTCTCCTCTTTGCATATGGTATGGCCCGATATTCTCCATCCTGGACACCATTATCTGTACCACCTCATAAAAGGTCACCATGCCGCTTTTCACAATCTCCATGCATGCCGTAAACGTCTCCGCGGTAACCGCGTTCACCACAATTCTGGCTTCCGGATTCTTCTCCCAGATCACCTCTAGGATCTCCCGCAAACGTCCCCCGGAACCGCCGATAAATACATGGGTCGGAGCAGGAAGCCCTTCCAGCGCTTTCGGTGCGCAGCCCTTTATGATATGGAACTGAGAAGCATCTGGAATGAAGCGTTTTCGGTTCTCCTCAATCAGCCGGATACCCTCTTCCTCCTTCTCAATGGCATAAACACCGCCTCCTGGTTCGTCCCCTCCCATACGGTTCAAGAAGGCGGCGCCCTCTATGGACACAGAACCTGTTCCCGCCCCAATGTCCCAAAATAAAGCCCCTCTCCCCAAATCCAATTTTGACAAAGAAACCGCCCGCACCTCGCTTTTCGTCATGGGGAGACTTCCCCTGATAAATAATTCATCCCGCATATGCCCGCCTTTTCCATCAAACCTTTGTCGTGTTGCTGTATCGTTCATCACTTTTTTGTTAATCGGTCTTCACCTGTCCTTTGTGCCGCCGCCACGGTTTGATAATCCGTGACGGATATCTGACCACCTTCAAATGCCCACTGTGTGCCTTTGTTCGCTGAGGGATCGTATTGCCAAGAATACCATGTTTACGGGCTTTATTGACTTTCCGCGTCCGTATCTATCGGAGAAGGAGACACCCTGACAGACTTAGACTTCGACAATATCGCCCAAATTTCAACGGCATTCAAATAAATAAGAAAAGCTACTCTAAGAAACTAATTTGATTATCTTTCATTGATTTCACTTTTCTTTCAGTAATCCTATCATCAGAAGAAATCTTCCCGCATAATATAGTGGAATCTCGATTATATGATTTTACATTATCTTCTACTTTGTTATTATTAAAATTTGCGTAACAATATTTACATCCATTAAGACAAGTATTATATGTCCCAACCTCTACGCTTTCAAAGCATCCGCACTCCTCCCTTTGGTTTTTATCCTTTTCAGCATTCAATTTACAACCTAATAATCTCTCAATTAGTTTTTTATCTATGCAGCTTCCATGCAGAATGCCAGCTTCGTGAAGATTGATTTGTTCTGCACAAGTTTCAATTATTAAATTATACTTTGAAGCAATCTGAGCCATTTTCCTTGCTAACTCAATCATTTCTTCATTTGTTATCTGCTTAATCTCCAACTCCCTTGTGTTTCGTTGTGTTTTGGAATACAAATCAACAAAGCTGATAACTACCTTTTCAGTATAATCCGCAAGATTACTGGCTATTTCCTCAAAAGCC
>CATJIO010000017.1 GCA_949740725.1 uncultured Lachnospiraceae bacterium
ACAAAATTAGTTGCAGTTCTTTCTGCAGCTGCTCTGTTAGCTATCGGTGCATCCATGACCTCCTTCGCTGCTACCCCCCATTGGGATCAGGAAGATGGCGAGTGGGTTTATTTAGACCGTAATGGTGACAGAGTTTCCGATGAGTGGAAGAAATCCAATGGCCAGTGGTATTACTTAGACGAGGATGGCTATATGGCTAAGGATCGCCGGGTTGAGTATGGCGATGCCCTGTACTATGTAGATGAGAACGGCGTTAAGGTTACTAATGCATGGGTTTCCATGGATAACGATGATTATCTTGACGACGACGATGTAAGCACTGTATGGTATTTCTTCGATGGTAAGGGCAAGGCTTACGGTTACAATAGCAGCAACAACGGAACGATTAAAAAGGTTGCCTATGGCGATGGCAAGAGCGATTACTTCATCTTCAATAATGAAGGCGTAATGTTAAGCGGCTGGCAAAAATGGTCCAAGAGCGGCGATAACGAGAAGATTTACTGGTTAGGTGATGAGAACGAGGGCTGGGCAAGAACTGGCTGGCAGTATCTGAACGTAGAGGATGAGGAAATCTTCGAGAAGGAAGATGACGGCGATCCATACGAGAGTGACCAGTGGTTCTGGTTTGATAACCAGGGACGTGCAAAAACCAATGGAACTGAAAACATTGGTGGCAAGACCTATATCTTTGACTCCAACGGCTTCATGCAGGATCTGTGGACCTACAATAGTTCCTACAGCGCAACCAATCCTAACGCTACTCCTAGCTGGACCAACGATGATGGTACTTCTACCAGCAGCCAGGCTGCGTTCTACTTAGAAGACAACGGTGGCCGTGATAAGAACTGGGTATTTGTATATCCGAAGACCGATTATGAGGATTATGATGATGATCAGTATTGGTTCTGGTTAAATAGCAAGGGACTTCCATTTAAGGCGGTAAGCAGCTCTTCCATGGTTAATCCGAATCTTGGAAGCGCATGGAGATATGACGATGATGTTGCTGCAACAGAGGTAAACTATGCTGATGGCGGTGCAGATGTTGCTGCAAAATCCATCAAGAATAAGACCTATCTGTTTAACGAGAATGGCGTTATGTTAACCGGATTATACTGGTTAGGTGGTGTTCATAAGGGAACCTCTGTAGCAGCAATGGATAATGGTTTGTATTACTTTACCATTGATGACAGCCATAGTTCTGCAGAAGGCCAGATGGTTACTAACAAGAGAATGACCATTGATGTTCATGGCGAGGACAAAACTTACTATTTCAGAAAAGATGGTAAGGCTTATGAGAACGTAATTATTAGTGGTTCTGTATTTGGCCGCAATGGACAGTTAGTAACTGATTATGGTGATGGTAGTACTTATGGTATGGTTCCGTTAAGCGATGTTTCTAATGGAAACTTATACAAGAAAGATTCTACAACTCCTGTTGTATCTGGTAACGTTGATGTATTAATCAATGGAAATGGTAAGATTAAGCAGAACGGTACTGTAACAGATGTAAACGGTGACAAAGTAACGGTTAAAGATTACGTTGTAACCCAGATCAATGGTGTAGCTGTTAATTAAGTACAGATTACCACGTTATTCTAATTGCCGACAAGCGGGTTAAGCCGCAATATGTCAGAAAATGACAACTTAAAACAGTATGTTTTATCTCTCCAGTTATCGTGATATAGCTGGAGAGATTTTTATTACGGCAAAAAACTACCGCAATCATGTTTCACATGACTGTGGCAGCTAATAACTAGAAATTAGTTTTATACTGATAGCTGAAATTATTGCGAGTGGTAAACAGACAAAAAGGCTTCTCTTCACCAAGAATGCAGGTACAAGAATTTTTAGCGAAGAGAAGCCTTTAAATCTTTACATGGAATACCGTTCAATCACACATTCATGCTTTTTACTACGTTTATCATAATTGATTGCAACCAATAAAAGATTCCCAGAATATTCCATTAATGCTTTACAATATTGCTTTTCCTTGATTTGCTGAATTGCCCCCATGGCAGACATATCCCACTTTAATTCGATAATTAAAGCTGGTTTATCTGTATGGCTTTTGGGTAGAAAGACGATATCTGCAAAGCCTTTTCCGGAGGGCATCTCCCGGATCAAGGTAAAATCCTTTTGTGCGACATAATATGCTATAGTGATAACACAGCTTAAGGAAAGTTCATTGTTGTAAGAAAGGATGGACGTATTCGCGGTATGGACCTCGTCAATTCCCTTTGCAACCGCTTCTTCATTGCCTCTAAGCGTAGCCTCTAATAACTGTTCTGAAGCCCGCAGTGCATTTGAAATCCCTGCCCATCCGCTGTATTCCACTGCATTTTTAAACTCATCAGATACCTCTTGATTCGGGATACGGACTTCCTGGCCATCAAAATGAAAGGAAAGGTAACCGAGATGAACCAGCAATGTTAACACATCGTCCTTGCTTTTTATACTTGACAGATCATTCTGAAAGGTTCTCGTATTAATTTTACAGGGAACTCCACCAAGCATAGAAATAATAGAGTCTTTTAACCCATCTTCATTTAAACCGATATAATGCTTTAAGGATTCATAGGTTTCCGTCGCTGCCCAATGACTTCCAAAGCGCCTTTTTCTGATAGCATCTAATACTGATTTAGGGCTATAGATATGCCGGTTACCGCTAAATACATAACCATCATACCAGCTTTGCATTTCCTGAAAGTCTAGTTCATAAGTCTGGCATAACTTCTTTACCTCATTTTCCGTAAAGCCAATATAATCCTCCAGCGGATGTGGATCGATCATTGTATACTCGTCAAAATTATTTAAAGCTGATTCCGTCCCGTATTTTTTTATTGGAAGAATACCTGTAATATAGGCCAATTTAATTGAGGCTTCTGCATGCGTCCCTTTAAAAATGCCACGGAGAAAGTTAATATATTCATCCTGCATTTTCTGATTTTCCCGGTCTTCACGAAAAAGGCAATCCCACTCATCGATAATGATAATAAATTGTTCTTCTGTAGCTGCATGTATTTTAAGTAAAACTTCTGGGAGTGAACATTCGTTATCTGAAAGGATTTCCGGATACTGCAACTGAAACTCCTTTATAATTTCAGACTGCATATAAGGTACGACCTGCTCAATCATCCCTTTATCCTTTGCCACGCTTCGAAACCATTGGACATCGATATGCAGAACTTGAGAGTGGTTTAACTCGCTTTCGTAGTTTGGGCTCTCTGCGATAATTTTGGTATTAAACAATACTTTTGAATCGCAGCCGCAACTATAATAAGCAATCAACATCTTAGCCGCCATCGATTTTCCAAAACGTCTGGGGCGGCTGACGCAAAGGAAGCGTTGCTCTGTCCCTAAAACACTATTGGTGAAATCGATTAATCCTGTTTTATCAACATATATTTTTGAGCGAACAGAAGCAGCGAAGCCTGCATTGCTAGGGTTTAAAAACATTCCCATATTTAATAAAATTCCTTTCTTATTAATAAGTGGCAGTTGAGACGCTATTTTGCTGAATAAATTGTGTTCTAATCTTCTCAACTGTCCAAGTCGGCATCAAACTCAATATACTTTTATTTAGAAACAGTCAAATCTAATTCATGGGAAAAGCAAGTACTTGAAAAATCAGTTATTTCAATTAAAATACATCATTGATTCCATCAGTCGTCAATGTTGTATCCATATCTCCAGCTATTCTATTTTCTAACCAGTGATTAAACTTTCGATTTTTCGCGTTTTTAGCTGTTTTTTCCGCCTCTAATGAAATCGGAAAGATACTTTGAATGTATAGCTAAACATTCAGCAATCTCTCGACAATGCTTGAGACCATAGTATCATACCTCATAACACACATATACTTCAAACCATTCCATTAGCAAATCAAGGCTAAATCTGTTTTAAGAATCATAAAGAACAATAATAGGTATTTTCTCCTTTAATCCGATGTTTTTCCTATGCTTAATAATAACACTAATTTACTTAGTATCCCATTCAGCTACTCTTTACACATAGTATATCTGTTTTTATAGGATTATTCAACCTATAATACGAAATAGATTTTCACAGGATCATTTAATAACCATTCTTTTTCCAAATTTTCATGCTCGCGATAATTTCAATTATGGGAAGTATAATAGCCTCGTAATGCAATAAGGAGTTTCAAAGGAATTTCAAAAAGAAAAAAGGAGAGTGCATTCATTATGAGAAAGCAAACAAAATTAGTTGCAGTTCTTTCTGCAGCTGCTCTGTTAGCTATCGGTGCATCCATGACCTCCTTCGCTGCTACCCCCCATTGGGATCAGGAAGATGGC
>CATJIO010000018.1 GCA_949740725.1 uncultured Lachnospiraceae bacterium
CCAGCCGCTGTGGTAGCCGAGCCGGAATCGCCAGAGCCGCCACCACAGGCAGTCAAGGTAATCATGGCCGCCGCAAGAAGCAATGCATAAAGTTTGTTCCCTTTTCTTCTCATAAAGTTCCTCCTTGTTCTTCCAATATGAAAAATGAAAAAAGCAAAGGCAACTTTCTGGTACCCTTTTTAGCGCCTTTGCTACTGTTCTTATTTTATCTCCGCCTTTTCTTCTTTGTCAAAGTAAAGTATTAAACCCTCGGCTCTCTCCGGCGAGTTTTTAATATTATTAAGTATTTAGGTTGATTTATATAAATTAATCTATTATAATTATCCCAAATAATCAAACTCATCTGGGAGGCCGGCTATGCCATTATCCAAAGACAAGCACCGTGTGTTAATTCTCTGCGTCAATCCCTATATCCGGATCGAATTTCAGGATTATCTCCATTCTCTATTAGGAGATTATGTGCTGTTTGACACAGCAGAGCCCAATGCTATTACCGATTCCGTCCAGCTGGAGGGATATTCCTGTATCCTTTTCTCCAGCACCCTGGTTCAAATGGAGTTTCCTGTACCTGTTCCCAAAGAGATTCCACAGATAGTCTGCACCCGGACCTTTAATCATGCCTTTTTAGATCAGATCATCCAGATTCCACCAGGAGAAAAGGTCTATGTGGTCAATGACTCCATGGAGGCCACCATGCATATTATCCGGGAATTTGAGCAGGTGGGTATCAGCCAGTATCAGTTTATCCCCTTTGTGGGCGATACGCAGGAAACGGATCTCTCCATCCGGTTTGCCATCACCCTGGGCGAACCCCAGCTGGTGCCCAGGCATGTCCGCAATATTATCAATATTGGCAACCGGATAATCGACATATCCACCATCAATGAACTTTGTGTACTGTTCCACCTCCCGGCCGAGCTGGGAAACCGTATCACGAAAAACTACATCTCCCACATCCTGAAGGTGGTAAAGACTGCCGGAAACTATTATGGAAGCCTTATCTTCTACCAGCAGCTCCTCCAGGCTTCCATGGGCAATCTTCCCTTAAGTATCTGCCTGCTGGATGAGCGGGGAACCATTATACTGGTCAATAAATCCTTTGCCAGAGATTGGGGGCTTTCGGAAAAAAATTCTCTGGGACACAGTTTCCTTCCCTGCCTGCCGGAGATCCATGCCCGTGTCTCCCTGAATCAAACTGGCGACTACCATATTTCCAACCGTCAGGGGATTCCTCTAATCCTAAGCGTAATGGATCTCTCCTTCCCCAACCATGTCCACGTCTCTCTCCTCACCAGCAAGTTGGATCCCACCAGGGAGCCAGAAGAGGAGGGGGCGGAAGAAGCAGAAAGCGCCATTCTTTCTGGACGAGGGGGGGCGCCTTCTCCGGTGGAACGGCAGCGAAGCAGTTTTATGGATCTGATTACTGCCTCGGAAAAATTTCAGGAAATGCTCTCCTATGCCAGGCGAATGTCCCTTTACGACTTTCCCATCTTGATCCAAGGGGAGCACGGAACTCAGAAAAAACGTCTGGCAAAGGCGATTCACCGGAGCTCGCGCCGGAGGAACCAACCCTTTATCAGCTTAAACCAGTTGCTGGCCTTCACCGACTATACCCCGGGGCAAATTCTGGAGACCATTGATCACGGCACTCTGCTGGTAGATAACATCCAGCTTCTTCCTCCGGATAAGCAGGAATTCCTAATCCAGCTGCTGAACAACCATACTGGCGACGGATTTCTCAGCCTGAAAAGTTTTGACATTCGGCTGATTGCCACCTCCTCCGTCCCCCTCTATCCTCTGGTACGTCAAGGCTTGTTCCGGGAGGATCTCTTCTTCCAGCTGAGCGCTGCTGTGTTGGACACGATTCCCTTGAAGGAACGCCGGGAAGATATCCCCCTGCTGCTGGATGATTTCTTCCAGACTATGTTCCATGATCCCAAATTTGACCGGAAGACCATCCTGTCCAAAAGCCTGTACCAATTCCTGCTGCAGTATGATTACCCGGGAAATGTTCAGGAGCTGACCAATCTGGCTCAGTACTTTTACTCGCTGTACGCTGCCCGCCCCCTGGTCCTCTCCCAGCTTCCCGCCTACATCCGGGATCGGATGTCTCACACAGAAAGCCGCCAGAGCACACTGAAACTGAAAGTCCTGTCCATTATCCGCCGCACCCCCAGGGCCGGCCGCTCTGCCATACAAAAAGCCCTGGCAGATTCCGGGGTGCCTTTAAGCGACGGGAAGCTGCGAGGGCTGTTAAAGGAGCTGGGGGAAGAGGGCCTCATCCTCATCCACCGCACCAGAGGCGGTTGCGAGATCACGGAAACCGGGAGCGCCCTGTTAAAGGACGGAGGCCTTTTAACCTAAAAGCTCCGGCAAGAACTCGGCCAGGCTGTAGTAGATCTGGCCCTCAAGCCCCACGGTACGCCCGGCGCATACCATGGAATTTAAAATCGCCTCATGGGCAGCCTCTGCGGCAGCCTGGAAAGCGGGATTAATCTTATCTTCATGGAGAATGGTCTGGGAAACCACTTCCCCTTCCTTCGCCGGAGGAATCCGGTTTGCTGTGGTAAAGCCGATCATCACCTCGCCGCTGCCGTGGCCGGTATATGCCCCTGTGCGGGCGATCCCCACCCCGGTCCGGCGAATAATCCGTTTTAACTGCCTGGAGGAAAGGGGAAGATCTGTGGCCAGAATCGTCATGATAGAGCCCTGATCCAGGTCTGATGACGCCATCTGCTCCAGCTCTTCCTTCTTCTTCAAAATTTCTACTCCCACCGGCCGTCCATCCAGCACAAAATCCTCTGTGGCGCCAAAATTAGACTGTACCAGCACACCGATGACATAGTTCTTCCCTTCCACCTCCAAAACTCTGGAAGCTGATCCAATTCCCCCTTTTAAGCCGTAACAGATGGTGCCAGTCCCTGCTCCCACATCCCCTTCTGCAAAGTCCTCCCCCGCACAGCGGATGGCCTCCAACACATGTTCCCGGTTCACAGCCCGGTTCTGGATGCGATTGATGGAAGCGTCATTGCACTCCCCCACCACCGGGTTAAAACTGCGGACCGTAACATTTTCCTCCTGGCACTGGCCGATGACATACTCTGTCAGCGCGTCCCACACCAGGCCGGTATTCAGCGTATTGGTAAGGGCAATGGGGCTCTCCAGCATCCCCAGCTCATCAATCTGGATCAGGCCACAGCTCTTTCCAAATCCATTGTGCACATAGGATGCTGCAGTATATTTTTTCACAAAGGCATTATCCCTTCCCGGAAGGATCACCGTGACGCCAGTATGGTTTGTTTCATTCTTAATGGTGGAATGTCCCACCAGGACGCCGGGCACATCCGTAATCTTATTTCGTCTCCCAGTCTCCATACGGCCAACAATAAGTCCATAATCCCGGATTCGTTTCTGACTCATTGACACACTCCTTTTAAGAAAGCCCAATCTCCTTCATATACTTTTCCCTCAGCATCGTGATCACCTGGGGATTCTTCCTTCCCACAGCCTTGCCGTCCAGCTCCATGGCCCGCATAATGGGATGGCTGGTGCTGGAGATAATGATCTCATCCGCGTCCGCCAGCTCTTCCAGAGTAAAGGCCCTCTCCTCTACTCCCACCCCCATCTCACCGCAATAGCGGATCATATGCTTCCTCTCTGTCCCGGGAAGGATCAGCTGATCTAATGGATGAGTGATAAACACATTGTCTTTAATCATGGAAATATTCGAGTGAGATCCCTCTGTCACAAAGCCGTCCCGGACAAACACCGCCTCCTGGCAGCCTGCCTCCTTGGCCTTCTGCGCTGCCATAATATTGGGAATTAAGTTCAATGTTTTGATATTGCAGTGGTAGAAACGGGTATCCGTCACGCTGAGCAGACGGTATTCATCGGAAATCTCCACCCCTTTCCAGGGCTTGCTGTACACATAAAGATTGCTGGATACCCCATCAGGGAACAGGTGATTCCTGGGGGATGTTCCCCTGGTTACCTGCCAATAGAGGAACTGACAGGGGCTTTCTACTTTCAACGTCAGCTCCTTGAGCAGAGCCCCGATCTCTTCCTTCGTGTAAGGAAGCTCTATCCGCAACATTGACGCGCTGTTAAACATCCTCTCCAGATGATCTTCCAGCGCAAAAATTTTGTGGTCAAACACCATGGCCACCTCGTAAATGCCGTCCCCAAAGTAAAATCCCCGGTCATTGGCTGGGATCATCATATCCTCGATGGCGGTGATTTTTCCATTATAATAAGCAAGATTTTTCATTTGTCCCATAACGGTCCTCTCCTTTTCTATACATTACCGCTAACAGTATACAATCCTGTTTTTCATTTGTAAAGGAGTTTGGGCATTTCATAAGAAATTTACATTTATTTTCTTGACAAATCTCACGTGTACATATTACAGCCATACTCCCCAATCACCATAACAGTATGTACCGCTGCCATGATGGAGTTTCCCATCTGCCTTTAACTGACAAAACGCATTTGCCATACGAATCAGGATTTCCGGTTGTATATCCAGTGAATGGTGTGCCGGAAATACCTTTTTTACAGGCAATGCCGCAACTTTTTCCAGTGAAGCAAGATAAGCTTCCGGGTCAGTGGAAGGATAATAAGCAAACAGGATGTCTTTATAGACCAAATCGCCGGTAAACAAATATCCTTTGTCTTTTTCTCAAAAACATA
>CATJIO010000019.1 GCA_949740725.1 uncultured Lachnospiraceae bacterium
CCCGAAAACCCTTCATCTTAGAATTAAAGAGTTTTGCTAAGCCGGAAACCCCGCCCCACAGGCCCCCCCCGCCGATGGGCACCAGGATATAGTCTACCGTAGGCAGTTCCTTGATGATCTCCATGGCGATGGTCCCCTGGCCGGCAGCTACCTCCAGGTCATCAAAGGGATGGATGAAGGTGTGGCCATTCTCCTTAGCCAGATCCATGGCGCAGGCGCAGGACTCGTCAAATACATCTCCCTTTAGCACCACCTCTGCCCCGTAATTCTTGGTGCGGTTCACCTTGATCAAGGGGGTGGTAGTGGGCATCGCCACCGTGGCCTCCACCCCTGCCAGTTTCGCCGCGTAGGCTACGCCCTGGGCGTGATTTCCGGCAGAGGCGGTAATCAGCCCCTTGTCCCGCTCTTCCTTGCTCAGGGTGCTGATTTTATAATAAGCCCCCCGCACCTTATATGCCCCGGTGTATTGCATATTTTCCGGTTTGAAATATACTTTATTCCCCGTCACCCCAGAATAGTATTCACTGTAGATCAGCTTGGTCTCCTGGATCACCTTGCTGACCGCCTCAGTCGCTTCCTCGAATATCTCTAATGATAACTTATCCATCTCTGTTTCCTCCTTCGCTGTCAGATATCCTTACTCCTGCTTTACCTGGAAAAGCGCATTGATAAAGCTGTCTGCGTCAAATTTTTGCAAATCGTCAATCTTCTCTCCGATTCCCACATATTTCACCGGAATACCCAGCTCAGACTGAATGGCCACGGCTATGCCGCCCTTGGCTGTCCCGTCCAGCTTGGTGAGAATAATCCCGGTGATCTCTGCCACCTCCATAAACTGGCGCGCCTGAACCATGGCATTCTGGCCAGTGGTGCCGTCCAGAACCACCAGCGTCTCCCGGTACACATCCGGATACTCCTTATCAATAATCCGGTTAATCTTCTTTAGCTCCTCCATCAGGTTTTTCTTATTGTGAAGGCGGCCTGCAGTATCACAGATCAGCACGTCCGCATGGCGCGCCTTAGCCGCTGCCACCGCGTCAAAGATCACCGCCGCCGGGTCTGAGCCTTCCTGCTGAGCGATGATCTCCACCCCCGCCCGGTTGGCCCACTCGGTCAGCTGCTCGATAGCTGCTGCCCGGAAGGTATCCGCCGCTGCCAGGACTACCCGCTTCCCCTGATCCTTCAGCTGCCCTGCCAGCTTGCCTATCGAGGTGGTCTTTCCCACCCCATTGACGCCGATCACCAGGACCACCGATGTACGGTGCTCAAACTCGTAGGCATTCTCTCCCAGATTCATCTGATTCTTCATGCTCTCGATGAGAACCTCCTTGCACTGGCCTGGTTCTTTGATATGCTGTTCCTTCACCTTATGGCGCAGATCCTCCACAATGGCCATGGTGGTCTGTATACCGATGTCGCCCATAATCAGCGTTTCTTCAATCTCCTCATAGAAGTCGTCATCTATGGCAGAAAATCCGCTGAAAATCGAGTCGATTCCTGATACGATATTATCTCTGGTTTTTGACAGCCCCTCCACCAGGCGGCCAAAAAATCCTTTCTTTCCCTCGCTCATTAGAGCCTCCTTTCCCTCTATGTCAAGCTTCGAAATCAGCCTGGTTATTTTTTTTCGCATCCTTCTCCAGCTCCGCCTCAATGAGATTCACCGATACCAGGGTGGAAACCCCCTTCTCTTGCATGGTGATGCCGTAGAGGCGGTCTGAGGACACCATAGTGCCCCTCCGGTGGGTGATTACGATAAATTGGGTATTTCTGGTTAGTTTATGCAGGTATCCGGCGAAGCGATCCACATTAGAATCATCCAGCGCTGCTTCGATCTCATCCAAGAGACAAAAAGGAGAGGGCTTTAGATTCTGGATGGCAAAGAGCAGGGCAATGGCGGTGAGAGCCTTCTCCCCGCCAGAGAGCTGCATCATATTCTGCAGCTTTTTCCCTGGCGGCTGGGAGATGATTTGGATTCCTGCCTCCAGAATGTCCTCTCCCTCCATCAATTCAAGAGCGCCCCGGCCTCCCCCGAACAGCTCTTTAAATACCTTGTCAAACTCCTGGCGGATCCTGGCAAACTGCTCCTCAAACTGACGGCGCATCCCAATGTCCAGCTCCTCAATGATCTTTTGCAAAGCCTCCTCCGCCAGAATCAGATCATCATGTTGGGTTTTTAAAAATTCATACCGCTCCCGTATCACTTGATAATCCTCAATGGCATTTACATTTACATTCCCCAGACTCTTGATGGAACCTTTGAGGGCTTCGATCCTCTTCTTCATCTCCGGAATAGAAGTCAGATCCAGATCCCTTAGCTTTTCTGCTGTGCTGTAGGTGAGCTCGTACTCGCTCCACATATAGTTTACCTGGTGCTCCAGCCGTTCATCCAACTTTTCCTTCTGGCTCTGGAGACGGAATATATCCTTGTCCAGCAGACGAATCTTCTCTGTCACTTCCTCCTGTCTGGCGAAAAGGGACTTCTGTTCCCGGCTCTTCTCCTCCTTGGTCTGGTTTTCCTGACGGGTCTTCCCGGCGATTTCCTCTATCCGATTCTCTGCCTGGGCAATCTCCTCCTCCATTTGGCGGATCTCCTCAAGCTTCCCGACAATGGCCTCATCGGAGCTGCCTCTGCCAGAGGAAAGCCCCTCCAGCTCCTCCCGGAGCTTTCGGATCTCCTCGTGGACACGGCGGATATTTTCTTTCACAAAGCTGGCCTCCTGCTGATAGTTGGCCGTCTCCAGGCGGATTGCGGATAATTCCTTTGCCTGGCTCTCCCTGGCCTGGCGGCTTTCCTCCAGTCGCGACTGCATAGCCTCTATCTCCTGGTTCCGTTGCACATTCCCGGCCTCCAGCTCCTGGATCTCCGACTCCAGCAGGCTCCTGCTCTCTTTCAGCTCCTTCCCCTGCTCCTCCAGCTGCCCGTGTTCTAACACCAGATCCCTGGAAGATTCTCGGATCTCCGCCTTCCGGCTTTCCATCTGGCTGATATTCATCTGCATAGTATTTTGCTCCAGGTATTTCTCCTGAAGCCTGGCCTTAAGCTCCTCCAGCTCTGTCCGGATGGCCGCCAGGGACTGTTCGGCCTGGGATAGTTCCTTCTCCAGCCCCTCTACGGCCTTTAAGGCTTTTTCGCAAGCCTGCTCCAGCTCTTCGAGCTCCCGCTTCCGCCCCAGTAGATTGCTGCTGTTTTTAAAAGCGCCGCCGGTCATGGATCCCCCGGCGCTTAGCAGTTCCCCGTCTAAAGTAACAATGCGCAGGCTGTACTGGTACTTCCTGGCCAGAGCAATGGCATGGTCAATGTGATCCGCCACCACCACCCGGCCCAGCAGATGTCTCATCAGCTTCTCATAGATGGGATCCGTATGAACCAGCTGATTGGCCAGCCCTACCACCCCAGGCTCCTTTAGCGCGTTCTCCGGCGTCCCGCCGCCCCGGCCCTGGCCTACACTGGTCAATGGAAGGAAGGTTGCACGGCCATATCGGTTCTTTTTTAAATAGCCGATAAGCTGCTTTGCCGTCTCCTCAGAGTCAGTGACAATGTTCTGGATACTGCCTCCTAAGGCAGTCTCAATGGCGGTCTCGTACTCTTTTTCCGTAGTGATCAGATCCGCCACTACCCCGTGGATTCCCCGGACCCGATCCTTCACATCCATTACCCGGCGGATGCTGTTGCCATAGCCCTCGTACCGCTCTGCAATATTCCTTAAGGAGTCAAGTTTGGTATAATTGGCCTGGTAGGCCTGGTGGGTTTCATTGAGATTCCGGCTAATGCGGCGGGCCTCTCCCTCGGTCTTAACCCCTGCCTGCTCCAGCTCCTGCTGGTGTCCGGACAGCTCTTCAATCTCCTGATTCAGCGCAGACAACCTGCGCCGCTCCTCATTCAGCTGATCCTCCTGCACCGCTTCATCGCTTCGAATCTTTAACAATTTCTGGCTGATCTCGCTTCGCCGCACATTCACCTGCTCCAACATGGTTTCGTAGCGCTGCTGTCTGACATTCACCTCAGCCCTCTGGTTCAGCGCATCGATCATAGCTCCTTTTGTCCCCTCGATAGCCTGCTCCAGCTCCTGGAGCGCCATATCCGCATCCATCAGGGCAATCTCCGCGTCCTTCTGTTGCTTCAACACCGCCTCTGCCCTCTCAGTCAGTTCCTGCTCCTTCTGGCGGTAATCCTCCAGCTGTCCCTCTCTCTGGGATATCTCCCCCTGGACAGCCCCCATCCGGCTCTGAAGGTGCTCCGCATTCATCTTCTCGGTGTTGATCTGCTCCTTCCGCACGTTGATCTGGCCTTCCAGGGTACTCTTTCGCATATTTTCCTGATTGATCCGCTCCCGGTCTCCAGACAGGCTCTCGTCCAGCCCGGCAATCTCCTGATCCAGACGGTCATAATCATTCTTAATGGTCTCCGCCGTTTTCCGGGTCTCCTCTAAGTCTCCGGCGACCATCTCTTCTCTCTCCTCCAGGCCCTTTCGCTGTTCCTTTAGCTCACGGCTCTCTAGGAGAAAGGCATTGGCATCGTAGCGTCTTAATTCCTCCTTAAACTGGAGATACCGCCTGGCAGTCTCTGCCTGGCGTTCCAGAGGCCCCACCTGTTTTTCCAGTTCTGACAGAATATCATTCACCCGCACCAGATTCTGTTTCTCGTCCTCCAGCTTTTTCTGGGCAATGACCTTCCGCCGTTTAAACTTCACC
>CATJIO010000020.1 GCA_949740725.1 uncultured Lachnospiraceae bacterium
AGAGTAAATCTCTCTGTGATAGATTGCATGGTGTACCTGGTTGCTCATCCATCCCCGCAAGGGTCCGAAACAGTTAAGCACTGCTACCTTAAAGGGAGCTACATAGGAATTCGTGCCGTCCATGGCTGCAATAATATCCCGGAACTCGCCCACCACATGCTCGATCTCCTCAATAAAACCAGGCCATTCGATTGCAAGCTTTATGTATCCGCCATATCCGATACGATCTAAGGGGGAACGTAAAATAGCCCGTCTGGCCTTCATCCAGTTGTCCTGAGCCTCTCCGATTGGATCTCCTCCCTCAGTAAATACATCAGGGAAAAAGTAGGGCAGAAGACGGCCTTCTGTATACTTAACGCCTTTGATGTCGGAGATCATACGCATCGTCACGCCATCTCCCACCGAACCAACTACGGAATCTAATCCGATTTCCTTAAAATGTTTACCAAAGGGTTCTGTTCCGATCCAGTGATCGCCTAAGAACATCATGGCTTCCTTGCCATAACTGTGAACAATGTCTACCATCTCTTTTGCCAGCTTGCATACCTCAATCTGCTGGAACTCCATATAATCCCTGAATTCCTTGGAAGGCACTCTGAAGCAGGAGTTGTGATAACCTTGATCGACAATATATTCGGGGCGGAACGGATATCCTGCCCACTTTTCAAACTGCTCTAAAATATAGGGGCTTACGCTGGCGCTGTACCCAAACCATTCTACATATTTCTCTCTCTTCTGATCGTCAAAGGTTAAGGTAAACTGATGGAAGAAGGTGGTAAAGCGAACCACATCTACATTTGGATTTTCTTCGCACCACCGCTTTAATTTTTCTTTGACATATACCTGGGTCTTGGGCTGGCGCATATCAAAAGTAAGCTGGTGAGGCGCGTCCTTCCAGTCATTGGTAATGAAATTGTACATGTGAACCGGATCCCAAATTAAAAATGCCAGAAAACTAACCGTATACTGATGATAGGGAATAGTCTCAATCTCTACCTCCCCTGTTGTCTCATCAAAGAACCACTTGTCCACCGGAACTACCTGCTGGGTGGTGCGATCCATAACTTCCCACCAACGTTTGGGATCATCCAGGGTATTGACTTTTAGCTGCTCTGTATGAAAGCCCTTCATTAATTCAATACGAAGGGTGGTTCCGCGGGCTGTTACCCTGTCGCTGATTAAATATTCCTGCTGAATTTCCTCAGGATTTTTCATGGCCCACTCATTATCCTTACGAGTTGTGTAATAGGTGGCGTAAACCTTTGCCCCCGTGTCCAAAAGCTCCTCCGGCATAGTAGTTCCATCACAGTCTCTCAATGCGTCAGCGCCTAAGCGCTCTTTCATTTCTAATGTTTCTTTCACCATGTCAACATCGGTCG
This sequence comes from uncultured Lachnospiraceae bacterium, assembly GCA_949740725.1. Taxonomy (GTDB): domain Bacteria; phylum Bacillota; class Clostridia; order Lachnospirales; family Lachnospiraceae; genus Caccovicinus. The sequence goes on from CATJIO010000020.1 coordinate 1,380, forward strand.
GCAGAGTCAGTCTGCCTGTCATCTTCTCCATAAGCTTGCCCTCTCCGTAAATTTTATAATACTTTCCGCAACCTCTAATATGCTGTGCCGCACTGGTTGATATTTGTATTATACCGGCAGAAAAAAAGGATTGCTAGTTGATTCTTGCCCTGTCTTTTATAATTCTTGCTTTTTGTTTTGAACAGCTACTTTTCTACATCATTTATGTACTGAAGGATCCCCATATGAAGGGTCCAGGCAATCCGATCCTGGTATTCCTCTTCTGACAGCTTAGCTGCCTCTGCAGGATTACTTAAAAATCCGCACTCTGCAATCACAATAGGAGCTTTTACATTCAACAGCAGGTAGTAACTGTCATTTGCCTTGGCACTGCGCCGGTTCCCATCCGCTCCCAGTATATAATCAAAGCGTTTCTGAAGAGTCTCCGCCAGCTGCCGGCCCTTTTCCGAATTTTTATAATAAAACATCTGTGCACCGGATATGCTGTCCTGGTGGTAACTGTTCTGATGGATGCTGATAGCCAGCACCGGCTTGGCATTATCAATGATCCGGCACCTCTCCTTCATATCCGCAGACTTTTTATGGCTGTCCGACTCCCTGTAAAGTCCCTTGTCGCTTTCCCTTGTCATAACCACCTTGATGTCCGCTGCTTCTAAATAAGCTTTCAATTTCATGGCAATTTTCAGGTTAATCGCCTTTTCCTCCTGGCCGCTGACACCGATTTTTCCCGGGTCGTTTCCTCCATGACCGCTGTCAATTACAACCACCGGCTGATTCTGCTTTCGCGCTTTCCCGGCAGCTGCCTCTGCAGCCCAGGATCCCTTCTCTCCCATCATCCCCATGCGGCCCGCAACCAGGGTTACTATCACCAGCATAGCAATTCCCATTATGTTCTGCCAAAATCGTTTTTTGTCCATAGCCCACCAAAGACAGCTTTTATTATTTTTAGTATATTAGCTTCTCTTTGTCCACTATTCCTGGGCTGCTATTCCTCCGACCTTAAGGAGTTATAATCCATAGTTGCCTCTTCTAATATGTATTCCAAATACTCTGTTTCCAGGCTTGGGTAACCGTATTCCTGCCACAATTGGAATATCTGGCTGGATTTCATCTCTTCTGCTATCTCTACGGCTCTTCCCCAGTAGTAATAGCACTTAGCTGTTGCATAAAAATTAGACATCTGCACAATCTGGTCCTGAGTAAGAACATCCTTTCGCCTGTCTAACCAGCTATTAGCCTGATTATAAAATACTCTCTTTAAAAACGGAGTCTGATACTGGGAAAAGTTAACCAAATTCGGATCTGTTTTCCCTTCCACTTTTGTCCACATCTCCATATTCAAAATTTGAGTATGGTATTGAAAACTTCTGTCATCGCCGAAAAACAAAACTCCATATTGGCATGGAGGCACGGCTAATGAACTGGTGACAATCTCCCATACGCCATCGCCGGACACATCATCTGAATTGGAAAAATGCTGGACATGGAGATGTCCGCTTAAAAAGAGCGGAATATTCCCCCAGCCCTCCAGTCTTTCTAAAAGTTCCTCATTATGCTCAATGGTGCAGTCCTCAGAGTAAATTCGGCTTTCCTCCAAAAGGTTGTGGTGGGCTACCGGAAGGACATTGATTCCTTCCTCAAAAGCCTTTTCTAACTCCCTATCAATCCACTCATAGGTATCTGTATCAATCATGCCTCCAACCAGGGCCCTGTCATCGTACTGACAGGTATCCAGCATTAAAATCCTGGTATAATCATTAATTTGGTATATATAGCTTAAAGAATTCGGATCCCGGCTGATGGCATCTTCATATCCGAAAGCGCGGTAAATACTCCTGAAATCCTCCGGGCTGGTTTTTTCTGCCGGAAATCTTTGATCTTCTTCTATCCTTGCGGCGCTGTTGTTGTTAATATCATGATTTCCCGGAATTACTAATACCGGGATTCCTGCATCCTTAATCCGGCCCAGCTTTTCAGCCAATTCCAAATGACTGGCCTTTTCTCCGTTATAAGACAGATCCCCGCTTAAAATGACCCCGTCCGGCCTCTCATCCAACACCTCCGCCACAAATGCATCCGTAATCTCCCAAATATAGTTGGTTACCTTCCCGTCTCCATACTCCATGGAGTGGATAAAGCCAGTCCCCTTATCTGTCAATTCTGACGCCAGGTAATGGATATCTGTGGCTACAATCAGCTTTACTCCGTCCTTTTCTTCCTCTATCTGCGTTTTTCCTATATTTTCCGGAAAGGCTGCGATTGTTTCCCAATCTTCTCTGGGCGGCCCTGGCTGAAGTTCTTCCTCTGTATCTGCCGGCGTTTCAGTAGTCGCTACCGTCTCATCCACAAAGGGAATTATCCCCTGGCATCCTGTCAGGCACAGCATAACGCTTATTGCCAGGGCCGCCGCTATATTCCGTCTCATCATCTACCCCACCTTACTCATATACTACCGTGTCCCATATAGAGGCCGGTTCAAACCCCAGCTTCCAAAATGCCACTCCGCCTAAATTATTCTGACGGATCAGATCCATTTTTAATTCCAGAGAGCGCTCGTCTTCCATCCACAAATACTGAGACCCGCCTTCTATTCCTTTTTCTCCGTAATATTGTCCCAGACTGTCCTGCCAGTACAACTCGATCTGATTCTCTTCCACCCAATTCTTGGCCCGTTCAATCCCCAGCGCTTCTGAGCTGACGGTTCCGTCTTCCATCTCAGTCCAGACTCTGGTATAGAAAGGCAGGGCATTGATCACTTTCTCCTTCGGCACCTCCAAAAGCGTCTGCTCAATTCCTCTTTTTACATATTCAAGGGATGCCACGGATCCCGGTTCTCCACCGGCAAAGTGTTCATCATATCCCATAATAATCACATAGTCCGCCACCACTCCCTGCTCTGCTCTGTCATAAAACCGATTGTAAGCAGCAGGGACATAATTATCTACAGATAATACAAGACCATTATTCCGGCAAGCGGCAGACATTTCCCGAATAAACTGAACATAGTGAGGTCCTGCGCTTTCCTTCAGACTCTCGAAGTCCAGATTATACCCGTCAAATCCGTAAACTTCTGCATCTCTTATAAGGTTTTCAATGAGTTTTTTTCTCACAGATGTTTTAGACAACAGCACTTCTGACTGGACGTTCCCGCTAAAATTATCCGGCAAAGCCCAAACCTGGAGTCCGGCTGCATGGGCCTTATTTACATATTCCTCGTCTGCCAGACAGGTGTAGCCTCCTTCATTGTCCGTCAGAGCAAACCAGGTAGGACTAATAACATTTACCCCTTTTGTATTGCCATAGTAGCTGTCAAATGTGCTGTTTGCCTCCTTAGTTGTCACCTGATGCCAGGCCAGACTAACCTTCCCTTCCAGCGCCAGCCTGGTGTATTCCGGCGCTTTAAAGCTGCTTTTTGGCACAATTGCCTGAGCCTTTCCTAAACACTTATTTTCCGCATAACCA
>CATJIO010000021.1 GCA_949740725.1 uncultured Lachnospiraceae bacterium
AGGCGCGGTAGTTTACGCGTCTTACGCACCGCTGCGCTTTCGGCGGAGCGAGAGCGGGGTGACGCATTGATCCTGCCTGCCATGGGCGTTACCCCCTGCCGATTTGCGCCTGCACTTAAAGTCAGCCTGCGACTCCCTAGCCTTTCACGTCTCACCAGCGACTCAATAAAATAGCAAAATCACCCAACTACAGAAAAGCCCGAAAATCCTTGACTAATCGAAAAGAATCTACTACAATGGTAAAACGAGTTGAATGGTTAACCAGAGGAGGCTCCAAGGTTAATTTTTGTATGAGTGAGGAACAGAATGGAAATGATAAAAGCAAGTAAGCTTATTTTTGACTATATTCGTAGAAATGAAGAAGATCAGATCGAAGAGGTAAATCGTGCCATTGACGGGTTGGATGCGGAGATTGGGACAGGGGATTTTGTGGCAGTTTTGGGGCACAATGGATCGGGAAAGTCTACCTTTGCAAAGCATATAAATGGAATCCTTCTCCCAACAGAAGGGACGGTGTGGATTTCTCACATGGATACGAAGGACGTGGATCGTATCTGGGATATCCGCAAGACTGCTGGCATGGTATTTCAGAATCCGGATAATCAGATTATTGGAAATATTGTGGAGGAGGACGTGGGATTTGGTCCGGAGAATATGGGGGTTCCTACGGAGGAAATATGGAAGCGGGTGGATGAGAGTCTGAAAGCAGTGGGCATGACTGCATATCGGATGAGGTCACCAAATAAGCTGTCCGGCGGGCAGAAGCAGCGGGTGGCTATCGCCGGAGTGATGGCGATGAGGCCTCAGTGTATTGTGCTGGACGAGCCTACCGCAATGTTGGATCCGAATGGGCGGAAGGAAGTGATCCGAACTGTCCGTGAACTAAATAAAAGAGAAGGAATTACCGTTCTTTTGATCACCCATTATATGGAAGAAGTGGTGGATGCGGATCGGGTTATTGTGATGGATGGAGGAAAGATTGTCATGGATGGAACCCCTAGGGAAATATTTGCCCAGGTGGAGCGCTTGAAGGCTTACCGCTTGGATGTTCCTCAGATCACGGAACTGGCTTATGAACTGAAAAAAGCAGGGATGGATCTTCCAGATGGAATTTTGAGCAGGGAAGAGCTTATTGAGCATTTGGTTCCACTAATTTCTACGGGTGTCTGAATCTGTTCTTAGAATAATTTTGGTGAAAAGGGCAGAGTGTATTAGAATAGGAGGTAACCATGGCGATTAAAGTAGAGCACATAGATCATATCTACGGCGCAGGGACAGCTTTTGCGCAGTATGCCCTTCGGGATGTGAACTTTACCATAGAGGATGGAGAGTTTGTGGGACTAATTGGACATACTGGTTCAGGGAAATCCACGCTGATCCAGCATTTGAATGGGCTGCTTCGGGCAAGCAATGGCCAGATTTATTATAATGGAGAGTGTATTTATACCAATGATTATGACATGAGAGCGCTCCGGGGGAAGGTTGGACTGGTTTTTCAGTATCCAGAGCATCAGCTGTTCGAGGCAGACGTATTTTCTGATGTATGCTTTGGGCCTAAAAATCTGGGCCTTTCGAAAGAAGAAATCGACGCCAGGGCCAGGGAGGCCTTGGGCCAGGTGGGATTGGATGAAAGTTTTTACCGTCAGTCGCCATTTGAGCTGTCTGGAGGCCAGAAGCGGAGAGTAGCCATAGCTGGTGTGTTGGCGATGCATCCGGAGGTACTGATTTTAGATGAACCAACGGCAGGTTTGGATCCGAAGGGCCGGGACGAGATTTTAGAAGAGATTTCTGAGCTGCATCGGAAAAAGGGAATGACTATTATTCTCGTTTCCCACAGTATGGAGGACATTGCACGCTATGCCAGCAGACTTTTGGTCATGAATCAAGGAGAAAAGGTATTTGACGGTACGCCCAAGGAGGTGTTCCGCCATTATCGGGAGCTGGAAGCAATGGGACTGGCAGCGCCGCAGATTACCTATATTGTCCATGAACTGCAAGAGCGGGGAGTGGGAATACCTCAGGATTTGACAACAGTGGAGGAGGCCAGAGACGCCATTTTACAGGCGTGGAAGGGAAAATAAGGCTCCACTTGCCAGAAATCCATGAGGATTTCTGGCGAGTGGAGATTAAGAGAAACCATGCAGTGATGTGAACAGTAGCAAAATATGTGGGAAACAGCAGCGATAGGAGAGCACAAGCGATGTTACGAGAGATTACATTGGGACAATATTATCCGGTGGATTCGTTAATTCACCGTCTGGATCCCAGGACTAAGTTGTTTGGCACGTTGGTTTTTCTTGTGTCACTATTTCTTTCAAGAAATATTTGGGGATATTTATTGGCCACCGCTGTGTTAACTGCGGTGATCCGGATGAGCCAGGTCCCCTTTTCGTATATGATAAAGGGGCTGAAGGCGGTGGTAATACTACTTTTAATTAGTGTTAGCTTTAATCTGTTTCTTACAAGTGGGGAGGTTTTGGCACGCTTTTGGATTTTTAGTGTGACGCGAGAAGGCGTGCGTATGGCAGGTTTTATGGCGGTGCGTCTGATTTACTTGATCCTGGGCTCTACTATTATGACTCTGACCACCACTCCGAATGCGCTCACCGATGGATTGGAAAAAAGTCTAGGTCTTTTGCATAAGATCGGAGTTCCGGTCCATGAGATATCCATGATGATGTCTATTGCTCTACGGTTTATTCCTATTTTGGTGGAAGAGACCGACAAGATTATGAAGGCTCAGATGGCCAGAGGAGCGGATTTTGAGAGCGGAAATCTGATTCAGAGGGTGAAGGCTATGGTTCCTCTGTTAGTACCTCTTTTTATTTCGGCCTTCCGTCGGGCGACGGATCTGGCTATGGCCATGGAAGCCAGATGCTACCGGGGAGGCGAGGGGAGAACGAAGATGAAGCCCCTTCACTATTCAGGCCGCGACCATGTTGCTTATGGGCTGATGCTGACATATTTATCTGGAATTGTAATTCTCAGGTATTTGTGATGCGGAGCATATGAGGCGTTAATATTCACGCCCTTGACTGATTGCGCCTTAGTAACAACTGGGCAGTGTAAACAAAATGGCTATTCTGCCATAAGGCTTCATGTGGCGTTCGCTCACGGGAAAGGTTTGGCAGGATGCGGACATAAATGGGGGGCAAAATGAAGAGGGTGAAGTTGATTGTGGCATATGACGGAACCAATTATCACGGCTGGCAGCTGCAGCCTAATGGGCTGTCAATCGAGGCTGTGTTAAATGATGCCTTATCCTCTCTTTTACGGGAGCCAGTGGCGGTTATCGGGGCCAGCCGTACGGATTCTGGGGTTCACGCTCTGGGGAATGTAGCTGTATTTGATACAGAAAACCGAATGCCTGCAGAGAAGATCTCCTTTGCGTTAAATCAAAGATTGCCGGAGGATATTCGAATCCAATCCTCGGAGGAGGTGCCAGGAGACTGGCATCCCAGGAAGCAGAATTGCGTTAAAACTTATGAGTATAAAATATTAAACCGGAAGGTAGACATGCCCACAGTCAGGCTATATACTTATTTTTGCTATTTTCCTCTGGATGTAGAACAGATGCAGAAAGCAGCTACCTACCTTGTAGGGGAGCATGATTTTAAAAGCTTTTGTACCGTTCGGACCCAGGCAGAAGATACGGTTCGCACGATATATGAGCTGACGGTGACGCGAAGTCTGGAGGATGTGGTTACAATTCGGATATCCGGAAGCGGGTTCCTCTACAATATGGTTCGGATTATTGCGGGGACGCTTCTACGGGTGGGAACTGGGCTCTACCGCCCAGAGCATGTGGAGGAAATCCTGGATGCTCAGGATCGCCAGGCTGCCGGTCCTACGCTTCCAGCGAAGGGATTGACGCTGCTTCATCTGGATTACGAGAAGGAATTACGGCCGGAAATTTTCAGCCAGAATAAATACTGGGACTATCTCCTAGTGCAGCGGGAAATACTCCCAAAGAAAAAGGCGTATCTGATTATTCGGCGATGTAAGATGGAATGCTTTTCCCGGCTATTGACCCGCATTCTTCATCAGGCAGCCAGAAATGGGGCGCGTTGGATTTATGTAGTGGATATGGAGGAATGGGACCAGGAAACGATAGAGAGCCAGAGAAGGGAAAGAGAAAAAAAAGAGCTAGGATACGGACGTTTGGCAGAGGGCCAGAGGTATGGATACTATGCTCTAAAGCGAAGCCACTGCTACCTGGAAATGGAGAAAAGGCTGTCAGCAGTAGAGAAAGATGGGGTAAAAAATAACCGAACGATTCGCATCAAAGCATTAGAAAAGGGGGAAAGTCAGCGCTGGCTGTCTCTATATAATAACGCTTTTTTCATGGTGCCTGGCTCAGCTACCTATGATGAGGCCTTGCTGGAAGAAGATGGGGTAAAAGGATGCCATTTCTTCTGGATCTGTGCGGATGAAGCCCGGATAGGCACATTGATTTCTGTTCCAAACCAGGAAAAGAGAACCTTAGGGATTGACGGAATCGCCATTAAAGAAGAGTACCAGGGAAAAGGCTATGGAAAAGAAGTTCTTCAACTCATTGGAGAATACGCGTGGTCAAAAGGATTTGAGAAACTCACCTTATTGGTAGCGGACACCAATCTCCGCGCAAAACATGTCTATGAGCAGGCTGGATTTCAAATGGTCCGAAAACGCCCGGATTTTTTCTGCGTAGAGAGCACATTAGTACAATAGGGAAACTTATGTTGCTCTCAGGCTTTTTGTAGTGTTTTCTTCGCCTTGCGGATAAAAGGGTTCGTCGGACATCTGCTGCCCAAAGCAACCGAAAATCCTGCAGAATCCTGCAGAAACATGAAAAAAGTGGTTGACACAGTTTGCCAGCTATTATATAATTAGTAACTGTGACGTTAGGCAAAAGTGTGCTTACCAAAGCCCCGGAGAGCCTCTTTTGATAAACGATAGAAAAGATGAATTGGATTTTCAACAGGAGGTTAA
>CATJIO010000022.1 GCA_949740725.1 uncultured Lachnospiraceae bacterium
GAATTAAGGAGGACTACATATCATGGCATTATTTGAATCATATGAGAGACGTATCAAGCAGATTGATGCAGTACTGAACAGTTATGGAATTGCTTCTATTGAGGAGGCAGAGAAGATTACCAAGGACGCAGGTCTGGATGTGTACAACCAGATCAAGGGCATTCAGCCCATCTGTTTCGAGAATGCATGCTGGGCTTACACCGTAGGCGCAGCCATCGCCATCAAGAAGGGCTGCCGCAAGGCTGCCGCTGCCGCTGCCGCCATCGGAGAGGGCCTTCAGGCTTTCTGTATTCCCGGCTCTGTGGCTGACACCCGTAAGGTAGGTCTGGGCCACGGCAACCTGGGCAAGATGCTGCTGGAAGAGGAGACCGAGTGCTTCGCATTCCTGGCCGGCCATGAGTCCTTTGCAGCCGCAGAAGGCGCCATCGGCATTGCCGAGAAGGCCAACAAGGTCCGCCAGAAACCGCTGCGGGTTATCCTGAACGGTCTTGGCAAGGACGCTGCACAAATCATTTCCCGGATCAACGGCTTCACCTTCGTGGAGACCGAGTATGATCCCTACACGAATACGGTAAAAGAGCTGGAGAGAATCCCTTACTCTGAGGGACTTCGGGCGAAGGTAAACTGCTATGGCGCGAACAGCGTTCCGGAAGGTGTTGCTATCATGTGGAAGGAGAATGTGGATGTTTCCATTACCGGAAACTCTACCAATCCTACCCGATTCCAGCATCCGGTAGCCGGCACCTATAAGAAGGAAAGAAACGAAGCTGGAAAGAAGTACTTCTCCGTAGCTTCTGGCGGTGGCACCGGACGTACCCTGCATCCAGATAACATGGCGGCAGGCCCAGCTTCCTACGGTATGACCGATACCCTGGGAAGAATGCACTCCGACGCACAGTTCGCAGGCTCTTCCTCTGTTCCGGCTCATGTAGAGATGATGGGTCTCATCGGCGCTGGAAATAATCCTATGGTTGGCATGACCGTGGCGGTAGCGGTGAGTTTACAGGAAGCGGCTGAGGCTGGTAAGTTCTAAAGAATAACGTAGATATAAGGGTTTTCCACGATGTAAGAAGTTGTGGAAAGCCCTTAATTTTTCTATATAACAGACAAGCAATTAATATTGGTTCACAGCCAGTATCTCTCAAGGGATACCAATCAACCTATTGCCAGCAAGAAGGAGATAAGGTACAATTAAATGAAGAGAAACTGCGTCAGAAACCGGAGGGAAGGAACGGCGACGCAGGTGAAATTCTGGTTAGTTAATTAGTTGAATCCTGGATTTTTTGAAGAAATAAGTGGATGGAGCGAGATGAAAGTAGAGGTTGAGAGGAAGCATGGGAAACTATTTTAATGAATTGGTGGATAAGGCCATTGAGGATCTTTATTATTGCTATGACAACCACAGGGCGAAGGCAGCGGCGGATGCGTTGTTTCTTGCTGCTAAGGAAGGGGATGGGGACGCCTGTTATTTTCTGTCCCGCTGTTTTTCTGGAACCTGCTACAGTTGGGAATATCATCCTTTTGAGGAAAATGAAGCGGCGGCTTATGCTATGCTTCATCAAGGGATCACTTTGGGAAGCGCGGCAGCCGTTCTGGGGGCTCTCAGGATGGATATGCTGACTCCGGAGCTTCGTGAGATCATGCCTTTTGACAGTGTGAAAGAGGCATGGGATGTGATCCATGAGAAAGCAGAAAAGGGGTGTATGTTTTGCCAGTATATGATCGGAAATACGTATTATTTTTTAGATGTCATTGAGATTCAGGACCGGAAAAGGAGCGAATTTGAGAGTGAAGAGGCATGGAATGATTGGTTGCGGAACCAGATGGAAAAGAGCATTCCCTGGTTTGAGAAGGCATTTTCTGGGGGAATGGGTTTGGCCGGTCGGAATTACCGGAATTATTACGGTGAGGGAAGAGGAGAACTGATTCCACCTGTTTATGAGAAAAAGATAGAAGTACTTCGACAAGGAGCAGAGCTTGGGTATCCGGATTGGATGTATGCCTTTGCCTTTGAGCTTTACTATAAACAAGATAAAGCAGGGGAAGCTCTTCCCTGGGCGCTCCGGGCAGCACAGGCGGGACATCTCTTTGGCTGGCATATTGTAGGGGATATTTATTGGGATGGCAAGGTTGTAGAGCGAAATTTGTCCTATGCCTTGGAATGCTTTGAGAAAACTGCCAGTTATGGAAACGACCCCTATGCCTGTCGTCAGGCAGGGGACATGTATTTTCGGGGGCTAGGCGCTGTGAAAGACTATGCCCGTGCTGTGCAGTACCTGGAGCAGAAGGAGGAGCCCTACGGTGATGATATGCTGGGAATTTGTTATCTTTTAGGGTACGGGTGTCAGCAGGATACAGCCCGGGGGCGGATCCTGCTGGAAAGGAGCGGTGAGACAAAGTATAAGAATTATGGCCTGGGTATGATGTATGCTCAAGGTTTGGGCGTTGGTGAGGATATTGGAAGGGGTGTGGAGTATCTTAAGGCGGCCGGGGATTATGAGCCAGCGAAAGAAGAGCTAAAAAACTATAAAAAGAGTTTGTTTGGCGTGTGGCGGAGAAGATAGTGTAATTGTGACAGAGCTTATCTTCGACCAATACTTTGGCTAAGCTGGTTGACTGGCGCTTGGCAGGATCCGTTTTCACAAAGATAGTACAGACATCCTTTCTGGGGTAGGGGATAAGCGGCGGTAAACGGGGCACATTTTTCTAACAGAGAGGCATTTTCCTCTGTTTTCACCAGAATGGAGGTGTCGCGGAGCTGCGTTAAGTTCTGGGGGAGCAACAGATCCTTTGGGATGCCTGACCTAGAAACGCAAATCAGCTCCTGATGGGGATACAAGGCTTTTGCCATGGCAAGAAGGGAGAAGGCGGATCCGGCAGGATAGTCGTGGATTTCGTAAGCGCAGTACTCCATCTGCCTTTTGGCAGCTTGCTGCCATTTGTGTTCTCCAGTGAGAAGGGCTAAACGCTGAAGTACCATGGCCATTACCGAATTGCCTGAGGGGAGGGCGCCATCATATATCTCCTTTGGCCGGGCGATCAGCGGTGCTGCGTCAAATGCATAGAGGTAATATCCACCTGCCTTTTGGTCTTCAAACAAGGCGATGCTTTGCTCTGCCCAGAGGATTGCCTCCTCCAGGTATTCGGCTTGAAAGGTAAGCTGATACAAGTTCAGCAATGCCAAGGTATATACCCCATAGTCTTCCAGCTGTCCGTCATAAGCGGCTTCTCCGTCACAGAAGCGAAGGTATAGGCGCTGGTCTGGGCTTTCTTTGCTCATATGACTCTGGATAAAGCGTTGTGCTTTCTTTGCCGTTTCCAGATAAGCGGGCTCTCCTAGAAATGCTCCAGCCCTGGCTAGTGCGATAATGGCCCAAGCGTTCCAGGACAGGAGAATTTTATTGTCTTTGTGGAGCGCTGTACGTTTTTTTCGGTAGAGATACAGCTGTTTGAGCCGAGGATCCTCCGGCTTCCATCTGGATCCGGCAAGGCCGATTCGATTGGGGATATTCTTCCCTTCAAAATTCCCCGCTTCAGATATTCCATATTGAAGGCAAAAGTGTTTTCCCTCGGACGCTCCAAGGACCTGCATGATTTCTGCTGGGGTAAAGACATAATAGCTTCCCTCGATTCCACCACTGTCAGCATCTTGTCCGCAGTAAAAGCCGCCCTTCTCATCCGTTAATTCCCGGAGAAGATAACCAGCGGTGGAGCGGACTATATCCCGGTAGTCTGATTTTTGCGTGATGCAGAAAGCCTCAAGATATGCGAGAATTAACAGGGCATTGTCATACAGCATTTTCTCGAAATGGGGAATTAGCCATTTTTCATCAGTGGAATACCGGGAAAAGCCGCCTCCAATAGAATCATTTATGCCTCCATCTGCCATTGCCTGCAGGGTGAGCTCTGCCATAGAGAGAGGGAGGGGGAGGGCTTCCCTTTGTGAATATCTCATTAAAAATAGCAGATTATGAGGAGAAGGAAATTTTGGTGCGCTTCCAAATCCACCCCATTGTGGGTCAAATTGTTGTTGAAATAAGCGGAAGGCATGGGCCAGAAGCGCCCGTGACGGCGCCCTGCCTCCAGCAGGATTTTGGGACTGAATGGAAGCGGTGATCTGTTCACTGCTTTGTAGCAGCTGGCGCCTCTTATCGCTCCATAATACGAGAATCCGTCTTAAAATATCGATTAGCCCAGGCCTGCCATAACAGGAATTTTTGGGAAAGTAGGTTCCTGCAAAAAACGGCTTCTGCTCCGGCGTCATAATGATGGTGAGAGGCCATCCTCCGGAACCAGTCATGGCCTGGCAGACAGACATATATACGGTATCGATGTCCGGACGCTCCTCACGGTCAAGCTTGATGCAGACATATCCATGATTCAAAATATCGGCTATTTCTTCGTCTTCAAAGGATTCATGAGCCATTACATGGCACCAGTGGCAGGGAGAGGATCCGATACTGAGGGAGATTGGTTTTTTTTCTTGCGCTGCTTTTTGAAATGCCTCTCTGCCCCAGGGATACCAGTCTACCGGGTTATCTTTATGCTGTTGGAGATAGGGGGACTTTTCAAGTGATAGTCGATTTGGCATAGTTTTTGTTCTCCTGCTCATCAATTAAATAATTGTTCTGATTCACAGCAATTATGTCCCAAAAAGCCTGCATTATGTAAAAATGGACTGGAAGTTTTATATTTTTTCCGTGACGGAGCACAGAAATTATGCTATGATAATACTTGTCAGACGACTATAGAAAGATGCAAGGGCAAGATTGTATCTGGAGAAAGGAGAACATAGTGACAGATACAGAAAAAATGATTATCGAGAAGCTTGATGTATTGGGGCTGGAAATGAAGGAGACAAAGGAAGCATCAGAAAAGGCAGCAGAAGCAGCCGGGAGGGCGGAAGCGACGGCCAACCGTGCAGCAGAGGCGGCGGAAAGAGCGGAAGCGACGGCGAACCGTGCAGCAGAGGCGGCGGAAAGGGCGGAAGCGACAGCGAACCGTGCAGTGGAGGCAGCGGAAAGGGCGGAAGCGACAGCGAACCGTGCAGTGGAGGCAGCAGAAAAAGCGGAAGCGACGGC
>CATJIO010000023.1 GCA_949740725.1 uncultured Lachnospiraceae bacterium
CAGCCTCGCTCCCCCCTCTCCCCCCGCCTCGGCAAACAGCTGGATCAGGCAGCCGGCATAGAGTAAAAGATATACGCCTGCCCCGATAATCGCGAATGCGCCGGTGTGAGGATCCTTTAAGATCTCCAGTTTCTTTTCCCTGTCTCCATAAGAGCTTCTGGCGTCCAGGGTATCCAGGAACCCGTCCAGGTGTATCCCCCCGGTCACCAGGATAGGGATGCAGGTTCCCACAAGCCCTGCCGGAACCGCCCCTATGCCTCGCCACAGAGAAAACCGAAACCAGAGCATCAGAAAAGCCCCGCAGATCACTCCGATCACCGGGAAAAAGCACATCACATATTTCATCCGCGGCCTGGTCCACTCCAAAGAGGGCGCCGGGATTTTTGAATACATGGATAAAGCAATCCAAAAGCTGTACCACAGATTCATTTTCACACACCTGCCCGGTCAATCCGGCCGGAGCCTTCCTTTCTGCGGAAATGTAGGATCGGAAGCCCTTTCTCTGCTTTGTCCATCCCCTAACCAATCCTTACGGTTCCGCTACCGGCTTGCACTCTACAACAGAATATACGCAAAAACATCTTGCAGGACTCCAGGGTAAGCAATACTTACCGCGCCAGCAGGCAGACCATCCAGCACCCCAGCAAAGCAAGGAGCTCTGACAGGACCATCAGCCAGCCGGCCCGGCCAATGTCCGCTGGCTCGATTTCCCGGTCATCATCTCCGATATAGGGCTTCTCCTGCCTCTGTCCAAAATACCAGGCCGGCCCGGCCAGACGCAGATGAAGAGCGCCGGCACAGGCCGCTTCGCTCTGGGCTGAATTAGGGCTGGCGTGGTTCCTTCTGTCCCGCCGGTAAATCCTCCAGGCATTTCTTCCGTCATACAATCTGGAAAAGCATCCCAGGATCCAAGCCGACGCCACCATCAGGTAGCCGGTAATCCTGGCAGGCAGGTAATTGCAGAAGTCATCCAGCCTGGCAGCCGCCCGGCCAAAAAGGAGGTAGCGTTCATTCTTATAGCCCACCATAGAGTCCATGGTATTCACCGCCTTATAGAAAAAACCGCCCAGGACTCCGAACACCGCCATATAAAGCAGGGGGGCAATCACCCCGTCAGAAGTATTTTCCGCCACAGTCTCCACCGCTGCCCTGGTAATCCCTTTGCTGTCCAGTCCCTCTGTATCCCTTCCCACGATCCTGGATACCTGCCTTCTGGCCTCCTCCACATCTCCTGCTTCCAGGGCCAGCCTCACCTTGCCGCTCTCCTGCCCTAATCCCCTGGCGGCCAGAAGCTGAAAACTCCAAAAGGCGGTCAGGCACCAGGAAACCAGCCCCCGGCCTCCCTCCAGCCGAAAAACTACGGCAAAAATGGCAGCCGGAACTGCCATTGATAAAAAAATCACAATAAAAACCAATAAAATACCGTTGCTCATCTCTTTCCCTGGCCGCAGCTGAAGAAGCTTCTTCTCCGTCAGGGAAATCAGCCGTCCCATAAGAACTACCGGATGAGCAAGGCCCTCCGGCTCTCCCAGTATCCAGTCCAGAAGCAGCCCGAGGGTCAGCGCACTGATTCGAAACATCGCCATCCCCATCATTCCTTTGAAACCTCGTCCAATGTAATCTATTCCCACAAGGCAGCTTCCTGCTCATCCGGACTATTATAACCGCTGGCGATGAATTTTGCAACCTTTGGTTTCTGCCCATATCGCTTTCGCCGTTCACGGATCGCCGCTTGCCGCAAGGTCTAAGCATGTAAAGTGGCCGTTCTGGCCATTTAGGTGCCGTTCTGATTAGGATTTTGATGATCTCTGTTTCCCTTTATCCGCAAAAATCCCCAGTTTTATCTCCGGATATGCTGAATCGCCACACAGCCCGGCCCTCCCTGGGTGATAAATACGTGGCTTAAGCAATGTACCCGAATCTCTATCCCAGGAAACTCCCTTTGGGCAATCTCCTGGATCTCTTCCACATCCTTCGGCACATTCCCGTGGGCAATGTAGAGGATATCCTTTTCCCCTACCTGATCCCGCTTCATCTGCTTAAAAACCAACTTCACCGCTCCTTTCAACATCCGGCCTGCGCCGAATTTATCCAAGCTGGTCCCTGTCTTTGTCAGCACCACCACAGGCTTTAAATTCAACAGGGAACCTACAAAGGCCACGGTGGGGGACAGCCTCCCGCCCCGTCTTAAATATTCAAAATCCTGAGGAATCAAATAGGACTTGGTGTGCTCTATCTTATCTTCCACCATGGAAATAATCTCTTCCTTACTCCTGCCCTCCTTCGCCATAGCCGCCGCACATTCCACCAGATAGCGGTGGGGGCCGCACAGGGTCCTGGTATTGATCACGGTGATATCCTCCCGGTTCTTCGCCATTTCCCTGGCCCCGCAGGCCGTCTGATATGTACCGGAAAGCCCATCCGCCATAGTCAAGTTGATGATCTCACTCCCCTGGCAGCTCTCATAAGCATCTAACACGTCCCCAATGGGCGGCTGGGAAGAGCTGGGAATCTGCCCTTTCCGGATGTCCCCGATAAATTCCTCTATTGGGATCTCCAAATCCCGAAAATCCTTCTCCCCGATATTCACACACAGGGGGATCGAAATAATCCCCAACTCCTTCCCTTCCTCCTTGGTAAAAAGGCTGGAGGAATCCGAAATAATCTGTACCATTGCTGTCTCCTTTTCTCCATCATCACCGCTCACCGAGTGTGAGCCGTGAAATATAATATTTATGTTTTAAATAGCCATATCATACAGTTTCAAAAACTACTTTTTATTCATTATAGGAGACAATACTACAAAAGTCAACGAAATTAGACAAGAATCGACTTTATGGCCAGGGTTGGCCATAAAGGCACAAATCATGGCGCTTTCCTCGGCGTTTTGTGTGTTAATCCAAAATATCCCTTGTATTTTCTCCGCTGTTTTGGTAAAATCAACGGTGAATCCCAGAGTATCTCAGAATGTTGAGCCATAATTACGCAAGGAGAACCTTTACTATGGAAAATGTTACGATCCTCAGTCACCCTCTGATTCAGCACAAGATCTCTATTCTGCGAAATAAAGCAACCGGAACCAGTGAATTTCGCTCCCTGATCGAAGAAATCGCCATGCTGATGGGCTATGAAGCCCTCCGCGATCTCCCTCTGGAGGACGTGGAAGTGGAGACCCCTATTGAAACCTGCATGACCCCCATGTTGGCCGGGAAAAAGCTGGCCGTAGTGCCCATACTCCGGGCAGGCCTAGGGATGGTAAATGGCATCCTGGCCCTGGTTCCCAGCGCCAAGGTAGGCCATATCGGTCTGTACCGGGATGAAGTGACCCATGAACCCCATGAGTACTACTGCAAGCTCCCCTCTCCCATCGAGCTTCGGACCATCGTGGTCACTGATCCTATGCTGGCCACAGGCGGATCCGCTGTATCAGCGGTAAACTTTATCAAGGAGCACGGCGGCAGGCACATCAAATTCATGGCCATTATCGCCGCCCCGGAGGGCCTGGATCGGCTTCACGCGGCCCATCCGGACATTCAGATCTATGTGGGGCACTTAGACCGCTGCCTAAATGAGAATGCCTACATCTGCCCCGGCCTGGGAGATGCGGGGGACCGGATCTTTGGAACAAAATAGTCTGTGCAGGAAAGCAGAACAGTAATAGGAGGGGCGGTTATGGTTCCCCTCCTACCTGGGAGATGCGGCTGTATTGCCCCGCCGCCTTCCCCTGAAAGGCAAATCCATACCTGCGTATCCTCTCTTTGGGAATACCTTACCTATATCCGAGACGGGGATTTATCCTCACCACGGCCGCATACTCCCATTGTAAGCCATATGCGCGAAAATCCATCTTTGCACAAAGTCAGATCTCAATATTTTTTTGATTATTCTACTTATTCTTTCAACCACTATTTCCTCTCCACCCCAATCCCATACACTACCTCGATCACACGATCCGACTCCTCAGCCATCCAGCGGTTCATCTCTCCCAGCAGCCGGATATATCCTTCTGTCTCTGGCGTATAATCCATTCCATCGGAAAAAACCTCATTGGTAACCACTACCAATAGCTCACAACACCCCTTCAAACGCAGGATTCCCCGCTTCAAACGCTCCAAGGCCCCTGGATAATCCAGCGCTTCTCCCTCTTGATTCTTTTTACCTGGTATTTCATTGTGACGGAACAATTCATTAGCCGCCAAATTGGAAATACATTCCACCAAAACCGCCCGGCTCAGGTTGGTTTCCAAGGAGACTTTTTCTAAATCCCTGGGACACTCAATGGTGGTAAATCCTTTTCCAGCCCGCAGCCGTCTGTGACGTTCCACCTTCCTCTGCCCCTCTTCTCCCCATACCTCCATGGTGGCTACATAGATCCGCTCCTTCAGGCCAGACGCAGTCGCCAGCCTTTCTGCATATTCTGATTTTCCACTGCCACTGCCTCCGGTGATTACGTAAAACATGTTCATCCCATCCTGTATCTTTTTATTTTTGATTTTGTAAAAATAAGGAAATACATAGTTAAAAACAAGGGAGCATTTTGCTCCCTTAACCGTATATTCTCTCACTATCCGGGGATTCTCCCAATGATCGTCACTTATGGATAAGCAGTATACAATTTTTAAAATTCCTCCAGCTCCTCCAAAAACTTCTTAAATTCCTCCTTCGCCTCGTCGATCATCCCAGTGTCATAAGTATCCAGGGCTTTTTCGAACTTGTGGAGGGCGGATTCCACATACAGCCGCTTATCCCCCAGGCTCTCCTCATAAATCCGCTCCCCCCGGAGAAGAAGGTATTTATTCTCCTCCCGGTCTCTGGGATGGATTTTCAGATAGGATAACGTCTCGAACCGCTCTTTGATCTCCTCCTCCGTCATATCCACATCCCGTCCTCGGAAGACCTGTTTCGTCACCTCCTGGGTAGACAACACCTTTACCTCCACCTCCAGGATGGAATTAATGTCGTAAGTGTAGGTCACATCTACCCCTTCCTCCCCTGCCCTTTTGGCGGGGACATCGATGAGCAGCTCTCCCAGAGACAGGTTATTCGCCGCGAACCGGCTTTCCCCCTGAAGGACATTCACCCGGATCTTAGTCTGATTGTCATGGGCAGTATAGAGCCGTTCTGTCCGGCTGGTGGGAATCACCGTATTCCTGTCGATGATGGGGCAGAAGATCCCATTTTCGAAAAATCCCTTCTCCCACTCCCGTACCACCTCGGTCCCCAGGGTAAAGGGGCAGACATCGGTGAGGATCACTTCCTTGATGGC
>CATJIO010000024.1 GCA_949740725.1 uncultured Lachnospiraceae bacterium
TAAACTGAATCAAACGCTTGGAAACGCCCCCCTTTTCCATAATGGTGCCGCTCAACATAAAAAACGGAACTGCCAGTAAGGAGAAGGAATCTACAGACCCAAAATACCGCTGTACAACTGCAAGTACGGACTGTCCCGATACCATTGCCGCCAGCACGGTTGCTCCCAGCAGGGAGGCCATAATAGGTACTCCCATTACCAACAATACTAACAGGCTGATAAACAATACTGTTATTTCCATCACATCTCTCCTCATTTCGTACCGCAGACGCCCCGGGAATGCCCGTGTATCAGGAAGTCCCCATTCTCTTTCCTGTCCGGAAATTCCTCTGGGCATACTCGGGAAGCCTGCTGTTTCAGAGTTTCTTCTCTTTCCTCCCGCCCCTTTATGCCGGAAAGATGCTGTCTCACTGTTCTTCATCTCCTGATCTGTGGTCGGTATGAAGAAGCAATAGGATCTGCTCTATTTGCCGGATAATCCCTGCGAAAAATCCCAGGGGGATTGTGGCGTAGGGAATCCACATGGGCAAGCCGCCGGCCGGGGACACCTGTCCGCTTTTTCCGATCCGAAGCGCGGTTTGTCCTGAATAATAGGTAAACACTACAAGGATTCCCAGTGTGACCACTGCTGCAAGTACTTTTAATACCTTTTTGGGCTTTGGAGGCAACAGGGCGTCAAAGAAGTCAACCCCCATGTGTTTCTGTCGCTTAATTCCCGCTCCTACGCCCAAAAAGGACAGGTACAGCATAAGATATCGCGCATATTCCTCACTCCAGCGGAGGCTGGTCCCCAGAAAATATCGGGATACCACCTGCCAAAACACCACGGCCAGCATGGCCATCAGGGCTATGGTTCCCATAATTCTGTCATATCGTTCCATTCCGTCCAGTAGTTTTTTCATCCACACCTCTCCTATTTCGCCATATCCTGAATCTGATGAATCAAATCCCAGCCCCCTGCCCGTTCTGCGTACTCCTCGTAAACCGGCGCCACTGCTTCCTTCCACTTCTCTAAATCTGCAATGTCATCTTCATATAATACTGTAGCTCCGTCAGCCGCCATGGCCTCTCTGGCCTCCATTTCAAACTGACCTGCCAGCTCTCTTTGATATACAGCCGCCTCCTGGGCCGCCTCTGTTAAAATCTGCTGTTCTTCCTGGGACAGACGATTCCAAAGCTCCAGTCCCATTCCAATAAAAATTCCGCTGTAAATCTGATTGGTACAGATAACATAGGGCGTCACTTCATGCATCTTTGCTTTATACGTATTATCGTTACAGCCCTCCTGTCCGTCGATGGTTCCCTGCTGCAGGGCTGTATACACGTCTCCCCAGGTCATAGGCACTGGATTTGCTCCAAACGCCTCCAGGGTATCCAGGTACAAAGCGCTTTCCACTGTACGTATTTTCAATCCTCTGATGTCCTCTATGGACTGAATAGGCGCGGTACTGGTAATGTTGCGGTATCCATTTTCAAAAAAGGTCAATGCATGAATCCCAATTTCCTCGGTTGTGGATAAAATCTGTTCTCCAATCTGGGAATCAAATACTTTATGGGCATGCTCTAAATTTTCAAACAGAAAAGGCAGGTCCATCAATAACATAGAATCTGTAAATCCACTGGCAATGGAAGTGGATACCAGTCCCATATCCACAGAGCCCAGCCCCATACCCTCAATCATTTCCCGCTCAGAACCCAGTGTCAGATTAGGATAGATCTCAATCTTCATCTGTCCCTTTGATTTTTCCTCCACCAGCTCTGCAAATCGTACCAATCCCAGATGCCAGTGGCTGGCCTCTGTTACAGAATGACCGATTTTAAAGGTTTTTACAGGTCCTTCTGCTGCCGCCTCCTCTTCTGTCTCTGGGGTAGTCTCAGACTTTGGGTCCCTATTCTCCTTCGCCGGATGCTCCTCCTTCTGTTTGCTCCCACATCCTGCCAGACTTACCATCATAAGCGCTGCCAATATAACACAAATTATTTTCTTCATATTCCTTCTCCCTTCCTGTTTACACATTCTTTTGTGGAAAATATAAAATCTTTCCTGCACCCTTTTCCATTTGATAAAACGCCTCATTTCCGGAGGACAAAGGATACCTGTGGGTCACCACCTGCAGGAGATCTATCTTTTTCGCCTCCACAAGGGAGGCCAGCTTCCACCAGGTTTCCCAGATCCTTCTTCCAAAAACCCCTTTAATACTGGCTCCCTTTAAATTCACGGATTGTGTGATATTGATGGATATGGGAGCCCCGGGATGTCCCACAGTAACTACTCTTCCCTCCAGGCGCAGACATTCAAACAGGGTGTCATATGCCTTTCCAGAGCCGCTAGTCTCCAGAATCACGTCCGCCCCTCCTCTTTTTCCCGTATGGCTTAGAATACACTCCCTTACGTTCGTCTGAACAGAATTTACAGGGATTGCTCCCAGCTTCTTGGCCAGCCCCAGCTTATACTTGTCAATATCCACGGCCAACACCTTTCCTGCTCCGCAGGCAAGCAAAATCTCTATGGCCAACAGACCAATGGCTCCGCAGCCGGATACCATAACCACATCGCCTGCTTCCAGCTGGGCCTCTTCAACCGCGCGCATGGCAACCCCTGCAGGCTCAAAGAGAGCCCCTTCCTCAAAGCTTACGGAATCCGGCAGATGAAAGACCACCCGCTCTGGCGCCACGGCATATTCCGCAAAACATCCGTCGCAGCTTGTGCCATAGACCTTCATATGGCTGCAATTATAAGAATGTCCCGTCTGGCACTGGTAGCAGCTGCCGCATGGAATATGGGTCTCAAGAGCCACCCGGTCTCCCAATCGGGTATGGCTTACCCCTTCTCCCAGCTCCACGACGACGCCTGCACATTCATGCCCTGCCACAAAGGGAAACGTAAGACCAAATTTTTCAGAAAATCCCCTGGCCGCCTCGTTCCATGTCCAGTAATTCCTATCGGTCCCGCATATGGCGGCTGCCTCCACACGGATCAGCACTTCTCCCGGCCCGGGGCTTGGTTTGGGAATGTCCAAATAGGAAAACCCAGATCCCCCGTCTTCCTTTACTAATGCTTTCATAGCTTTTTCCCCCACTGTTCTCTCTTGTTTTTATACTCCCTGATCCTTTTCCTACAGACAAAGCCGTCAACGCCAGGCCCCATCCCCTTTATTCCTTTCCTCAATAAGCTTTTCTGTCATCTGGGCAATGTGGGACGGCAATAAGTGATACTTGTCCATCAGCTCCTCATGGCTCCCTGACTCCGTATATTGATCCTCAATCCCGATTCTGTATACCGGCGTCGGATCGTTTTCTGCCAGCGCCTCGGAAACTGCTCCCCCCAGGCCTCCCAGCACGTTATTTTCCTCCACGGTCACAAGGGCCCTTGTTTTCTTTGCCGAATCCAGGACCGCCTGGACATCCAAAGGCTTCACACAGGGCATCTCCACCACCCGCACGGAATATCCCTTTTGAGTCAGCAGCTTTTCCGCCTCCAGGGCGCGGTAAACCGCCGCCCCATTGCAGATCAGTGTGGCATCTCTTCCCTCTTCTTTCAGCACGTTTGCTTTTCCGATCCGGAATTGATACGAAGAGTCAAAAACTCTGGGCACCGGGGTCCGTCCGATTCTCAGATAGACAGGTCCCTGATATTTGGCAATTTCCCGGGTAATCACCCTGGTGGCGTTTGCATCTGCCGGGCATACTACTACCATATTGGGAATACAGCGCATGAGAGACAAATCTTCAATTCCCTGATGGGTCACTCCCTCAATAGCGCCGGACAGCCCCCCAAGCCCGGAAATGATTTTCACATCCAGGTTTGGATATGCACAAAAAGTGCGCACCTGCTCCAGCATGCGCATAGAGGCAAAGGGCGCATAAGTACCCACAAACACCTTGGCTCCGCAGGCCGCCAGCCCTGCCCCCAAAAGCATCATATTCTGTTCGGCAATTCCATTGTTGATCACCCGGTCTGGTTGAAGCTTTGCCAGCTCCTGAAATCCCATGGATTTGGTGGTATCCGCTCCAATGGCAAAAACCCTGTGGTCATCCTTTGCATATTCGGCAAGAGCAATTCCAAATGCCTGCCTAGTATTGATTTCATCGTAAATCACAGACATGCCATCTCCTCCTCTAATTCCCTGATCGCCTGTAAATACTGTGCCTCGGTTGGGATCTTCTGATGCCAGGAATTATCATGCTCCATAAAGCTTACCCCTTTTCCCTTCACGGTATGGGCGATGACTACCGTGGGCCTTCCTCTGTAATGAATGGCAGTTTCCATTGTACAAAGAAGTTCTTCCATATGATGCCCATTTACAGACAGCACATTCCAGCCAAAAGCTTTCCATTTATCCTCCATAAATTCCATAGGCAGAATATCCTCCACAGCGCCGCAGCTCTGCAGATGATTATAATCCACAATAGCAATAAGCTTGTCCAGCCTCATTGCCGCCGCACACATTGCCGCCTCCCACACCACGCCTTCCTGGCATTCCCCGTCTCCTAAGATAACAAAGGTGTGAAAATCCTTTTTCATTCTCTTTGCATAGAGAGCCATTCCGGCACCCGCTCCCAACCCATTTCCCAGAGAACCGCTGGTCATATCAATTCCCGGCGTCTTTTTCATATCCGGATGCCCCTGTAAGTAGGAGCCTATGCGGCGAACGGTTGTTAAATCCTGCAAGGGAAAATATCCTTTTCTGGCCAGCGCCGCATACACCACCGGACAGGCGTGGCCTTTGGAAAGAATCAACCGGTCCCGGTCCTCCCACTGAGGCCGTTTGGGATCCACCCTCATAATGTGAAAATACAGCGCCGTAACGATATCGCAGCAGGATAGTGCGGGGCCCGGGTGGGAAGGCCCTGCTGCATGGCGAGCAATCTCCATCACATCCCGGCGCAATGTATTTGCCGTTTTTCTTAATTCATCATACATTTCTTGCCTCATTTCCTCTCGTTCTCCTTTCTTATCTGTTTTTCTATGTAAATTCATCATACTATTATCATGAAAAAATGTCAAGAAAAATGATTTTTTCTACTTTTTATCCAAAAATCATCTCATATTTGTATGATGTTTTCACAAAATTCTATTTATATTATTAGATTTCCTCTTCCAAAAATCATATGAATATGGTATACTTTTTTCATAGAATTGATTTTAGGGGGATCCATTGTGGAAGAAAAAATGAATCGGACTGCCTGTGAGGATATGGAATATCTGACTCCTACAGCTGTTGACCGTGTTTCCAATTACATCAAAAATATGATTATCTTTAAAGAACTAAAGCCGGGGGACAGAATTCCCACCGAGGTAGAGCTGTGCAGAATCTTAAACGTGGGCCGGGGCTCTGTGCGGGAAGCGCTGAAAATCCTGGAGGCCACCCATTTAATCCAGATTCGCCGGGGAGA
>CATJIO010000025.1 GCA_949740725.1 uncultured Lachnospiraceae bacterium
GTCTTTTGGCGGCTGGCGGCGTTAACGTCAATCGGCGTACGTCCAGTACGCCTCATTCCGTTGCCTTGCCAGCCACCAAAAGACGGTACTTGGGGTCCAAAGGAGTTTTGCGCCTCAGATTTGCCATTCTGCAAGGCACTGGAACGAAGCGTACTGGACGTACGCTGAGCGACAGTAACGCAGCAAAATCGCAAATTTGTGGTGCAAAACCGTGTGGCCCCTTGTTCACTGAGGGTAGCAATCGATGGTTCAACTAAGATGATTCTTTTCGGTCTTTATTCGTGTAAAAGGATTCGGCAGCCATTTTTCATCTTCAGCGCGCTGGGACTTACTGCGACTAAAGGACGCTCGAATACCAGGCGGCGTTTTCCCTGTACCGCTTCCATCCGGTCCAGCGTCACTGCAGTAAGTACCGATCCCCCTCCATCGATGGTGCGGTAGGGGATCATGGCCACCCCTTCCGGCTTTGGGCAAAGATCCTCCAAAAGTCTCCGATCCGCCACATGAACCGGGCGGCCGGAGACAGGATCCTTTAACCGATTTCCTGTATCCAGGAATCCTTCTGCTGCCACCTGCCGTCCACGATAAAGCAAGGTAACCTGATATCGGCAGGAACGCTCGCAGGCAGCTTCATAAATCCCCTTCCAAAAAATCTCTGCCAATAGGCAGCCGCCAGTCAAAAAGAGCATTATCCCCACAAATCCCACAGAACCTTCCCAGATAGGATAACCCTGGAGAAGGAGCCAGCTCTGGTTGCCCCATTCCAGGATTCCCTGGATCAGGGCAGCTCCAAAAAACAGGCCTAACTCTGTCCGGATAAATTCCCGGCGGCTCACAGGCCAAAAGGCAATATAGACCATCGCCCCGCCGATCCCTATTCCTGCAGCCATCCACAGCAGGATTGCCCACAGGCCAGAAGGCATAAGCAGAAGCCATCCATATAACGCCAGAACCGAGAGAAACGCTCCTGCAGCGCTCCCGGCGGCCAGACGGCTTCCCTTTCCTTTTAACTTAAGAATCATTCTTAACAGCCAGAGAAGAAAAAAATTCATAGAAAAATTTACCACGAAAAGTACATCTGGATAAATCGTGATTTCCATGAAAAAAGCCCTCCCTGTCTATAATCTAAATTATAAACAGAAAGAGCTTCAAAGTTTGTCAAACTAAGGGACGAAACCCCCTTTTTTCATCGTCAAATTCCGGCAGCATTATCGCTTATTCTTTAAGAAATCCGGAATATTGATCTGTACTTCGGTATTTCTGGGACGATAGGGCGGCATGGGCTGAGGCTGAGTATAAGGCTGCTGGGCCGCCGCTGCCGCTGCTTCAGGAGCTGTCTTGGGCATAGTCATGGCAGGCTGCGTCACCCCGTAAGCGGGAGCTGCCGTCTGTCTGGGAGCCTGCTTATATCCGGAAAATCCGGCTGACTTGGAGGCAGGCGCAGCGCCTCTTGTCTCCAGGCCGGTGGCAATTACCGTAATCGAAACCTCATCCTGAGCGCTCTCATCATACATTGCGCCAAAGATAATATTGGCCTCCTCGCCGGTGAGCTCCTGTACGTAGCTGGCCGCCTCATTAGCCTCGATCAGGCTGATGTCGCCAGAGATGTTAATAATCACATGGGAAGCCCCCTCGATGGTTGTCTCTAACAGAGGACTGGATACGGCCTGCTTCACCGCCTCAATGGCCTTGTCGTCGCCCTTGGCGCTGCCAATACCGATATGGGCGATGCCCTTATCAGTCATAACTGTCTGGACATCCGCAAAATCCAGGTTAATCAAACCGGGAACATTAATCAGGTCGGTGATGCCCTGAACAGCCTGCTGCAACACCTCGTCCGCCTTCTTTAAAGATTCTGGCATGGTGGTCCTGCGATCTACGATCTCCAGAAGCTTGTCATTGGGAATAACAATAAGGGTGTCCACACTCTCCTTTAAACGGTCGATTCCTCGGAGCGCATTGTCCATACGTGTCTTTCCCTCGAAGCGGAAAGGCTTAGTCACCACGCCAACGGTCAAGATTCCCATATCCCTTGCAATCTTAGCCACCACAGGGGCAGCGCCAGTCCCAGTTCCCCCTCCCATGCCACAGGTCACGAATACCATGTCCGCCCCCCTTAATGCCTGGGAAATTTCATCCGAACTTTCCTCTGCCGCCTTCTCTCCTACCTCCGGTCTTGCACCAGCGCCTTTTCCACCGGTAAGCTTCTCCCCGATCTGCATCGTGGTGGGCGCCTGGCAGGTGGCCAACACCTGCTTGTCCGTATTAATACCGATAAATTCCACGCCAATGATATCCTCTTCCACCATTCGGTTTACTGCGTTATTTCCCGCCCCGCCCACACCGACTACGATGATGCGTGCAGCGCTCTCTGACTCATTTATCTTAATTTCTAACAAGACCGTTTCCTCCTTATTCTCCCTGGTTTTCTCTTCCTCAATCGTAAATGTATCGTTATTCACACAGAAATTCTAGTCTAACTAATATCATATTTGATTTTCCCGAAAATAGCAACTATTTTTTTGATATATTTTTGGTAATTATACCCTACCTTTTTATGAAA
>CATJIO010000026.1 GCA_949740725.1 uncultured Lachnospiraceae bacterium
CCCATCATGGCGGATGCCCTCCTTTGTCATCTCCTTCACCTTGTTCTGGTACTCATACCGCTTCTCAAGGCGTTTCAGCTTAGCCACATAGACCCGCATCCCTGCAGTGGAGTAATCATAGCGCTTCCAGTAAACCAGAAGGGTGAGCAGTAGATAGAAAAACAATCCCCCCAAGTACCAAAGGCAAAACCGCTGTCCAAAGGACAGGAGCATATCAATGGAAAGGCTGCTTAAGAGCACTTCCATATAATACAGAGCCCACAGGACGGTTCCCAGAAGAAAGCACAGGGTGTATCCGAAAAATCCGCTCAATAAATGCCGACTGATGTAGTCGCTTTTAAAATAACAGCTTAAAGGGAATATCCGCTTTCCCTCCTTCTGCTCAAACATGGCTATACTGGTCATCAGCTTGATTTTCTCTTCATTCAGCATACTGCCGCTCCTTTGTCAATACAAATCTACAGGCGATAAAAAAAACCGCTATTTTTATTGTAACATATAATTGGTTACTTTGCGAGGGGTTATACGGAATTTTTATAAATTCGTATAAAATTCCCTACAATTCACACTCTGCCGGGCTGCGCCAGCAGCATGCATGTAAAAATAAAGTGTGCAGTTAGATTTACTGTATTCCTAACTTACACACTTTATTTTATACGCTTTCAATACATTTATGTTACATACCCTTTCCTACAAGATCCACCTCATCATGCTGCTTGTCAATCTGATTTAACGCCGCCCGCGCCGTCTCAAAACGATCCTTTTCTTCCTCATGGTTTCCGGCTTTATTTTTTGTAAACTACCGGTACTTTTCCTCATAAGCCTGATTCAGCCAGCGGATCCCTTCTAGGATCCCCGCCTCATCAAAGGAGGTGTCCATCCAGGACTTATCCTCCTCCTTTGTAGCGTCAAATCCATAAGGTTCCGGCCAGTGGAAGACACGCAGGACTGTCCGCTCCTCTTCCCCTTCCCCGGCAGCGGCCTTTATCATTTTATACCGCATTCCCTGGAAGCTTCCGGTATAGCTCTCCTTTTTCAGATAATTGATTGGCATAAAGCCGCTTCGTTCCAGCATATTCCCCTGCCTTTCTCACCATTCCAGGCTGCTTTCTCCTACTGTTTTTTCCAGAGCTTACTTCGCCGCAAACCAAGAGTCTCCCTCTGAGGCCTCCACCTCCAGGGAAACCTTTAAGTGTGCAGCATTCTTCATCTTATCCTCCAGAATCTCCTTCACCAGCTGGATCTCCTCCTTCCAGGTCTCGATCAGAAGCTCATCGTGAACCTGGAGCACAATCCGGGATTTTAATCCCCGGCCCCTAAGCTCTTTGTCCACTGCAATCATGGCGATCTTCATAATATCCGCCGCCGTTCCCTGGATAGGTGAGTTCATGGCCACTCTCTCCCCAAAGGAGCGCTGCATAAAGTTCGAGGACTTCAGCTCCGGGATAGGCCGTCTTCTGCCGTACAGGGTCGACACATATCCTTTCTCTTTCCCCTCTGCCACCAACCGATCCAGATACTCTTTCACGCCAGGATAGGTCTGGAAATACTGGTTGATATAGTCCTGGGCCTCCTTCCTGGAAACACTTAAGTCCTCCCCCAGCCCAAATGCGCTGATGCCATAGACAATGCCGAAATTCACCGCCTTGGCATTCCGCCGCTGAAGAGGGGTTACCTCCTCCAAGGGGATGTGGAATACCTGGGAAGCAGTAATGGCATGGATATCCTGAGCTGAGCCGTAGGCCTCGATCAGCCGTTCATCCTCTGACAGGGAGGCCAGGATCCGCAGCTCGATCTGGGAGTAATCCGCATCCACGAATACATAGCCCTCCTGGGGCACGAATACCTTTCGAATTTCCCGCCCTAGTTCCATCCGCACTGGGATATTCTGCAGGTTGGGCTCTGTACTGCTGATGCGCCCTGTGGCGGTGATGGTCTGGTTGAAGGTGCCGTGGATCCGCTCATCCGGGCCGATAAAGCCGGCCAGTCCTTCTGCATAAGTGGAATTTAACTTTGTCAGCTGGCGGTAATCCAGGATTTTCCTCACCGCCGGCACATCTGGCGCCAGCTTCTCCAGCACGTCTGCTGCCGTGGAATATCCGGTCTTGGTCTTCTTCCCACCTTTTAGCTTCATCTTTTCAAAAAGAATTTCCCCCAGCTGCTTAGGGGAATTGATATTGAACCGCTCCCCGCAATCCTCATAGATCTGCTGCTCCAGCTCTCCGATCCGCACTTTCAGCTTATCTCCGTACTCCTTAAGCACTTCCCGCTGCACCTTGATTCCCGCCGCTTCCATATGATACAAGCTATAGATCAGCGGCATCTCGATGGTAAGGAACAGCTCCCACATCCCGGCACGCTCCAGCCGCTCCCGCACTGGCCCGGCAATGCGCTGCGTCACATAGGCCATATAGCAGGCGCAGGCGGCGGCATTCTCCTCTCCTTCGTACAGGGCCTGCCCTGGCAAGGCCTTGCCCAAAAGCTCCTTCTGGGAGGGGAGGGTTAAGCCTAAGTAGTCTCTGGCAAGGCTGTCATATTCATAGCTGTCCTCTAATGGATTCAGCAGATAAGCCGCCACACCGCCGTCCATCACCGGGGCATTGTAGTCTAATTGAAGCAGAGGAAGAAGCCTCTTCAAATCCGGCGTCCACACAGACCCTGGCCTTGCCACGGAAATCAGCTGGCGGGCCTTCTCCAGCAGCCAGCTGCCAGAGAGCTCCCCGCCGGCCCGGATGCACACGGTCCACTCCCCGGCAGATAAGGCCAGGCCGGCCGCCTGAAGGGTCTTTCCGCCAAAACCGGCATTCTGGAGCGCCCCCCTGCCAGATCCGCCCACCTGGAAGGCCCTTTCTCCAGAATCTCCCGCTACCTGAGCAGCCTTTCCCTCAGAAGCCGATAACCCGGGCAGCGCCAGGCCGCCATCCTCGCCGAAACAGAAGGAAATCTGCTCAGTCTGATCCGCCTGCCCTGACGTCTCTTCCTTCTCCGTCCCCTTCTCTCCCTGTATTTCCTCTCCATCTTTTGCCTCTCTTATCAAAAGCTGCAGGCCCAGAGGCGTACCGGCGGGAAGCTTCTTTGCCTTCTCCAGCCACGCTTCCCCATCCTTTTTCCTGTCTACGATCGTAAAGTGCTCCTCCACCTTATCCGGTTTCATCTCCTCCTTCTGAAACCGGCCAAGAATGGACCGAAAGCCCATCCGCTTCATAAACTGGTAGGCTTCCTGGGTGTAAAGATCCTTGATCTTCCCCTCAGTGTAAGAGAATTCTATGCCGCAGTCAATACAGATTCTGGCTAAATCCTTGCTCATCTGCGCCATATCGTAGTGCTCCTCCAAAGCCTTCCTTGCCCTGGGCGGCTTTAGCTCCTCCAGATGGGCGTAAGCATTCTCGATGCTCCCATAAGCGGTAATGATCGCGGTGGCCGTCTTCTCCCCGATGGAGGGAACTCCTGGGATATTGTCTGAAGAATCTCCCATCAGCGCCTTCACATCGATAAATTCCTCCGGGGTCACCTGGTACTCCCGCTTCACATCCTCCGGATAATAGTCGTAAACCTCTGTCACCCCCCGGCTGGTCTTGGGGATACGGATTTTAATCCGCTCATCCGCCAGCTGTAGCAGATCCCGATCCCCGGAAATCACTGACACTGCCAGCCCCTCTGCCTGGCCTCTTTTGGCCACTGTACCCAGGATATCGTCCGCCTCATATCCCGCCATGGTAAGGACCGGGACTCCCATGGTCGCTAACGCTTCCTTGATGAGAGGCACCTGCTCCAGCAGCTCCCCGGGCATAGGCTTCCTGGTCCCCTTGTACTCCGCATACATCTTATGGCGGAAAGTAGGCTCTTTTAAGTCAAATGCCACAGCCAGGTACTCCGGCTTCTCCTCATCCAGAATTTTAAATAAAATATTCAAAAATCCATAAACCGCGTTTGTATGAAGCCCCTCCGAATTGGTCAAATCCGGCACTCCATAAAAAGCGCGGTTTAAGATGCTGTGTCCGTCAATTAATACTAACTTTTCCATAGATAATCCTTTCTTCAGGGAAAGATCCAGATTCGAAGCTGCAACAGAATCGTAGACAAAAGTCCCATACCTGCCAGCGTATTCACCGCATAATAAATCACCTTTATTAACCGGTACATATGCACGCGCTGATAGGAAGCCTCCAAAACCTGCTCCAGCTCCCCTTTTATGTTGTAATTACCGGTCTCATCCTCCAGATGGCGCAGCCCGGCTGCCACCGTAAAGTAAATCTCCAGCTCCTCCTGGCAGCCGGGGCAGGTTTCCACATGCTCCAAAAACTCCTCCAGCACAGGCTCTGGCAGTTCATCTTCAATGTAAGGCGTAACCAAACGCTCGGCATCACGGCAATTCATTCCCGTCCCTCCTTTGGGGTATTTGTCACCAGCCAGCTCTCCCCCGTCTCATAATCAATCCCAATCCCTGGCTGTACATTATACACATAGACGAAGAAGCGGACGCCTTCCCCTTTGTCCTCCACTGACTTCCCTTCCATGTAGAGACCGTCTGCCACCAGGTTAGCCCCGTCAAATACCGGGGTCACCCGGTACATCACATGGTTCCCCGTTTCCTTCACATATTCCGCCACCAGGTTTTCGAAAGGGAGCATTCCGTCTACATTGAGATAACGGGTGCCAGTGATGAGATTTTTCTCATTGGCATTCTCCCCAGTCAGCTGGAAGCCAATAAGGTGGCACCGGTTATACAGCTGATTTCCGTCCACAATATCATACTTGGCCGTCTGCCAGCCAGTGGGCTTTACCGAGCTGATGGAGCCCCGCTTTTCCGTAGGCATCAGATCCTGGCCTACGCTGGCAATGGCAACACCGCATCTCCCCAGCTCATCCAGGGGGCTATAATATTCAAAGGACGCGGCGGTTATTTCTTCCTCCGTAAATAAAGGCTGATTCCCATTCACTGAAATAGCAGGCTCCCCAGAATACTCTGGGATATTCTCTGTGCTGATCCAGGCCTCAATCCCTCCTGGCTGGCCGCTCTCTCCTCCGTTCCCTATTTGCCCGTCATCTTTATTCGTCCCAGCGTTTCCTGCCTTCTCTTGTCCCTTGATGGTTCCAGCTGTTTTAGCCCCGTCGTTTCCCTCCTCAAGATATCCCTGAAGAGCATCCCCAGTCAACTGCTCCATCACTGGGATCAGCTGATCCAGCAGAGGTGATCGGGTTACCGACTGGATTCCGATTAAAACTGCCAGGATCACGCCGAAAATCACCGGAGTATGTTTTTTCTGTTTACGGCTTGGATTCTTGTGATTGGAATATGTCTTCTTTGGCATAAACGCCTCCTCTGTGTTTTGTCCTATCATACACCAAAATGGACCACGGCGCAAGGTTCCTTACCCGATTTTGTTCTTGCTGGCCTCTATGTTGGCCCTGCTGCCCTTAAATCTCCTGAGGCGTTTATCCACAAGAAACCCTGGCAGGATAGCTGACATGGACAATAACGCAGATTTTCCATAAACCTATCCGCAAAAAATACTTGCTAAATCTTCCATTCTATGCTATGATACTATTTGTTGTGAAACAGTCTGTTTTTCATTACAGCTAATGGCCGGCTTGTCGGAATGGCAGACGAGGTGGACTCAAAATCCATTGATGGCAACATCGTGCGGGTTCAAGTCCCGCAGCCGGCACTCCTTGGCAGGGGCGAAAACCGTGGAAGAAG
>CATJIO010000027.1 GCA_949740725.1 uncultured Lachnospiraceae bacterium
CATCCGCAATAATTCCCTCATAGTCTTTTACTGGGCTGCCATCCATCCACCAGTTAAGAACCTGTCGCTGCTTCCTGGAAAATGGCTTAAACTTAAATACCGGACGTTTCCTGATTCTCCGGGCCATCCCCCCACCCCTCCCAATCCGCATTAACAGATCCTTTTAGAGCATCCAGGAACCCATCATCCTGTATTTCCTCTTCCTCCACCTCCCCAGCAGCCCTGGCCGCCATCTCAATCCGCTTTGTCTCCAGCCGGATCTGCGCATCATTGAATCCAAACTTATGAAGGGATTCCACCGCACGCTGCTTCTGGGCCTGCACACGGGTCAGGGCTTCCTCAATCGCCTGGATCTGCCCCAGCTTCCCTTCGTACTTCTTTTTTGTCTCCTCTTCTCCAACCTCAACACTTACCAATGTCGTGCCATCTTCTGTCCCGCCATCTTCCAAATAGCCCACTGACTGCTTTATAGCCTCAATTCGTTTTAGCATTCGGCGTTCCCGGACAGACAGCAGACCGATCTCCTGCACCAGAAGCCGCTGCTTATCATTTGGCGTACTCTCGATCAGACGCTTCTCCTCTTCATCCAGGCAATCAAAAAGGAGAGTTTCAAACTCTCCCGTTTTAACTGCTTTCTTATTCCCCGGTGGACCGCCAGAACTGTTTTTATTCCCTGGTTGAGCACCACGCTTCCGCTTCACTTTCGTTCCCTTTTGCGAACGTTCGCTTTTTGCCCCATTCGAACGTTCGCCCCATTTGTTGGTGCATTTCCAGCGGCGAACCGTACCCTCTGGCAGATCCAGCTGTTTGGCGATATTAATTAATTTTTCACCGGCAAGATACATTTCTTTTGCTTGCTCTATTCTTGGATCCGGTGCTCTGGCCATGCCGACTCACCTCCTTGTTGGTCGGTTTTTGGGGAGATGGAAAGCTTCCAGTGGCATGTCAGTATTAAGTCCTTATAACATACTCTCCCGCTTCTCGCATCAACTCTTTCAAATGACCACTTATGTCATCTGCTTCTTTTTTTAGTTCCTGAAAAGTATTAACTTTTACCCCATGCAAATGCATAGTTTCTTCTCCTATTTTAACTATTTCCTCTAAAAGCTTTTCTTTCGATCCATACTTTTCTCCCTGATACGACAGTATCTTAATAGCCAAAATATTCTCTAATTTCGTCACTTCATTCATTCCGTATACTGCTTCAAAATTCCATT
Organism: uncultured Lachnospiraceae bacterium; assembly: GCA_949740725.1. Taxonomy (GTDB): domain Bacteria; phylum Bacillota; class Clostridia; order Lachnospirales; family Lachnospiraceae; genus Caccovicinus. Next base: position 1,218 of record CATJIO010000027.1, read on the forward strand.
GTTCCTCTCCTGTAGCACGAAATCTCAACAAGTTAGTATTGCTTCTATTTACTTGTGCTGCAAACTCTGCAATTATCTCCACTATATCAATTAAAAATTTTTCTTGTCTCTCCTCTTTTCGCGTCTCCTTTTCATTTTCAATAGTTTGTTTCATGACAAAAATCGCCACAAAAGCACCTATAATAGCTCCCAAATACCCACCCCAAAAACCTGCCCAATCATTATTTCCACCAACTGGAAATAATGGTACTGATGATAAAAAATATATTGCTATTGGAACTATAATTAAAAAGATTATCCCCCCAAAAAACATCAAACCTCCATTTTCTTTTATCAATCTCTTCACCGCCACACGCCCTCCTATCTTTTTATTATACTATCAATCATTAAAACAATAGACGCCCTATCGCTAAGGCGTCCCGTGCCCGAAATGCCTGGATGGAGACCCCGAAACCAGGTTATTGACATTCTTTTATGAGTTACTTATCCTGTTCCGCATACTCAATCATCAGTTCAGATAATTTTATCCCTATACTGACTCCCTGCTCCTTACACTTTGCCGCAAATGCCTCTGCAGCCTCCTTTTTCACCTTATAGGTCTTAGGCACCATCCCGGCTTTCGCGTCCCACCGATCCTGCGGTCTAGCCTTCTTTTCTTCCACGGCCGTCCCTCCACATACAAAACAATCCGATCCCCAGCTTCACAGCTGCCAATGCAATAAAAAAGATTCCCAAAAATTTCAATGCTTCTGCCATATTGATTTTTTACAGATGAGTATGTTATAATTTTTTAGAGAAGGGCTTTCGCCCCTCTCCGCTACTCAAGTAGCTTTGAAATCATCAGTAGGAGTATTCCTACAAGCAAGTCCGTCAGCGCTCCGGTCAGCCAAACCTTAAAGCCGCTGGCGGGCTTTTTCTTTCGACTCCTGCCTCTCATCTGTATCTCACCTCCTTACAATAGTATTATATCATATACGTATACGTATGTCAACAACTATTTATATGAAGTGAAAAAAATAAAATAATAAACCAGCCGTCTGGCTATGACACCAAACGGCCGTTAAGGGGGGATTTTTGAAGAAAATATGAAAGCAGCCTGCCCGCTTCCAGTAACTCCAGTGTAAAGCATAACACATTTTAACCGAACATTACGAACATTTTTTAAATTTCTTCAAAAAACCTATTAATACGCATCCTACAACTGTCCTCCGTATATTTAATCCTTTTTTTAGGAAACATGCTATTCATCCGGTGAGCCACCTGCACCCAAGTTAGGCCATCAATATAATACAACCGGAACATGATTCGCAGCTCTGATTTAGGTGTACTCTGTATGTATCTTTCTGCTTGGCAGGTCAATTCCAGAAGTTCTACCTCTTTTTCCTCCAAAAGTTGTTGATACTGTTCCCGCAGTTGTTGTTTTCTCTTGTACATTGGCTCCGGAATGCCCGTGATCTTGATCGGACCAATCGTCCCATCTCTCCTGGTCCCCCTCACCATGTCCGATACGATAGGAGGGTTTTCCAGGAACTTGTCCAGTTTCTGGATCCGGATCCTTATGTCTTTAATCTCCTCTTTCATATCGTTGTATTGGGCCAGTATATTCTGATTCACTAAAATCCTCCTTGGTTTCGCTGGATTCTGATTTTTCAATCAGTAGCCCCCCTTCCTCTTTTCCTTACCTCTTATATGCGATAACTTGTCCGTCCTCCATCTCGACATGGATGGACGTTGGATACCCTTTCGCATTCCTATCAAGGGATAAGTATTTTGCCCCTTTTATTTTTACTGGTTTACAATGTCCTTTTTCACAATTCACACACCGATCTTTGTTGTTGTATTCTGTTCCGCAGATTTCACAGATATAATGCTTAACTTCCTTCAAATGCTATCACCCTTCTACCCGCTTTTTATACTCCCGGTTGCTCTGCAGATACTCCTCTTCTCTCCGCTGTTGCCCCAGAAGCTGACGCAATAAATTTATTGTTCGTCGGTTATTCTGGTCTTCGGTAAACCTTACCACCTTTTCATAAAGTTTAACCACATCCTTATTCTTCCTGCGTTCCTTCCGGCTGTTCTGGAGCTTTGTAGCCACACGGTTACGCTCTGCTTTGTCTGCAGCAAATTCCATTTCATGGAGGCGGTCCTGAAGGCGCCGATCCTCTCTGGCTACGTTCTCGTATGCACAATTATATTCCCTTACACAGCAGTCCAGGAAATTCAAGAATACTGACAGCTGTTCAGATGGTTTCATTTCTTTCGCCATTTTATGTACTTGCTCCCTCCTGGGCGGTACCGCCCCTTTTCCGTGCTTTTGATAGCTTTGCCATTCATCTCTCCTAAAAATTTTAGTTCAATTCTTTCGTTATGCCACCATTTAACTTTTTAAGTTCTTGCAAACAATAATAATATCATGTCCCTGACGTTTTATTCCTTTTTTTTCACTTGGAAGCAGACATCATTCCACTGCCATAATATGGCCCATTTCCACCTTTCGTAAGGTCTTTTCACTGCCATTGTGTTCCGCTCCTATCTTCTATCAGATTCTTTATGAATCGAAATTATCCAAAAATCCAAATTTGTCTAAAAGCAAAAGCGCATTAATGTGGCCCGCCATATACATCAGCGGCAAACTGCACTGCTCAATATCCAACCGAGATTGAAGCAGTTTTTCCATAACCTCTCTTTGCCTGTCCTGCAAATCAAGAGCCAAATACTCCCGCTCTAATGACTCATCATTTTTCAGCAGACGTTTAAAATCCTCATTATCCGCAACATATTCCACAAATGCCTTGTGGGAAAGCTCAGATAACATTCTTGTGATAAGCCCAATCAATTCTTTTTTCATGCTAATTCTCCTTTTCTTGCACTTTTGATTGATTCGTCATGTTCCTGCATACAGGCCCCCCAATTATTCATCCACACGTTTCTTATAAGTCCGGTTGCTCTGCAGATACTCCTCCTCTTTTCTCTGCTGCCCCAAAAGCTGGCGCAGCAGATTAATCGTGCGGCGGTTAAGCGCTCCATATAATCCGGTACCCCGCTGATACCGCCTGAAATATATACCCTCATCTTTATCCCTTTCCTTTCTCACTTTTATGGATATGGCCACGCTGTATCAGTGCTTTTTGGAGTTTGTTTATTGTTGCTCGGATGTTCATAATATTTCACAATTTCTAGGGTGTGTTTTTCCTTTGAAATTCTTCCATAATTCGCATTTTCCGTGTCTGTCTGACCGATTATCACAATCAGAACATTTTGTATCTCTCATTCTTGGTCTTTTATTTTTGTAATAAATCAATCTGCAACTCTTACTACAAAACATAGCGTCAGAACGATTTGAACAAAAGCGACTTCCACACTTCCAACTCTGTACTTCCTTTACAAATTTACCGCCAAAATATGCACCGTTCATATTTCCCTCCACAATCCCACTAAATCCCCTAATTCTATTGTAATATGGATTCAGGGGGGAATCGTTGTACCAAATTAATTTATCCTATTCCACTCTTCTTTTACTGCATCAATATTTCTCCCAGTAGGATATCCATCTTCTGGAACCGGACAATCTGGATTGTTGCATTTGACCATGTACATATATCCACCACTTCTCCATGTTTCAACTATGATTTTGCTCCCCTTGCATATTTTACATGGCTTCAGTTTAATTCCGCTCACTTCCCTTCACTTCCCTGTCCTGTCCTCCTTAGCTCCCTATATTAAACAAACTGTAAAGATCCGTTCAATCGTTTCGTTGGCTGTATGTGTCGCCTGTGAAGCGACAGGGGCATATTTGCCAGACCGTATGTACTCGGTAAGCTGCCTAAAGCCGTTGTATCTATCGCAGGATTCTTTCTTTCCTGTGCAGTTTTTGTGGTCTTTGACTTTTGCTTTGAGTTTTGATGATCTTCTCATTTTGTGAACTACCCATTAAAGCCAATGGGCTTCCTGCTTCATCGACCTCGTAACCTACTATCTCCACAGGCGTTAATTCGGGCTGCACCAGCCCTATTTGTATTTCAACCCCTCTCTCATTCTCCGGTCCAGTTCTACCGCCAAGTTTGTTAATGCTTCTTCCAGAAATGGATATTTCTTTTTCAGGGCTGCATACCGGGCATATATTCGATCCCACTCACGGGAATGTTTTGCCGGCACCCGGTCTTTATACCTGCACCAGAAATCATTGTATACCTCCTCAAATCCCTGCTTAACCTGTTCATTTGTCATATGCTTTCCACTTTCACATAAATCCCCGGAATATCTGCCCAATACTTTTCAATCACTTCACTGGCAACTTGAGCATCGTCCTTCCAGAAGTGTAATTCTGTCATAACGTCCTTAAGCATTTTCACCAGGTTATCCGTATCCGGCCTGCTGGTCCGGTACTCACCATTTTTATGCCGGCCTTTTACTGGAAAGCACCACCAGGTGGTTAATCTTACTGCTCCGCTAAACGGCTCTGATGGTTTATGCTGATTCAGGTATGCCTGCAACTTTTGTCTGGCAAATTTTACTTCTGGTGGTTCATAAAACACTGGCTTCCCGTTTGTCACCTTCACCTGTTTCATCTGGTGGGTACAGGTAGGCGGAATTATCGGCATGAAAAATTCAGTCACCATCATAATCCTCCTCTTCTGTCTTAAGCGGGCATACATAACTTTTGTCTATGGATGGCATCGCGCAACCTAAATCCGGATCCCAGCATACACACTTTAAACACGGATTCACTTCATGCTTATATTTCTCCATTTGCTTCACTCCTTTAACGTGCGATTTTTTTGCTCTCCCCTGAACAAAGTTGGTGTCCTCTCGTGTGCGGGGTGGGGTGGTCGTCGTGCATCGCTTACAGCACGACTACCCTACCCCCGCATG
>CATJIO010000028.1 GCA_949740725.1 uncultured Lachnospiraceae bacterium
CAGGTCATCCGCACTGCCGAAATGCTGGATATCGTCTGTTTAATATTTGTCCGCGGGAAGAAGCCGGATGACTCCATCATTGAGATGGCCGCTGACCGGGGTATTGTGGTTCTTGCTACTGGTCATCGGATGTTTTCTGCCTGCGGCATGCTTTATGAAGCCGGCCTGAGGGGAGGTGCCATTTGATGGATGATGCAATCTGCTTGACCTATGACATTTCCCCTGATGACTTTACCCGCGCCGGAGAAGCCAGCAGCGATGTAAAGAAAAAGCTCAAGCAAATGGGTGTGGGACCAGAAGCAGTCCGCAAAGTGGCCATCGCCATGTACGAGGGCGAGATCAATATGGTCATCCACGCAAAGGGCGGGGAAATCCGGGTTGAAATCACCCCGGAGCGGATCGTCATGATACTAGACGATGTTGGCCCTGGTATTCCTAATGTGGAGAAAGCCATGCAGGCCGGCTATTCCACTGCCCCTGATGAGGTCCGTTCCTTAGGCTTTGGCGCTGGTATGGGCCTGCCTAACATGAAACAGTACACCGATTCCATGGAGATCGATACCCGTATCGGTGTGGGCACGAAAATAACAATGGTGGTGAATATTTAATGGATAAATTTTATCATTCTGTCCGTCTGGATTCAAATTTGTGCAAGGGCTGTATCAACTGCATTAAGCGCTGCCCCACAGAGGCCATCCGAGTGAGAAATAAAAAGGCGCAGATTAACAGTAAATTTTGCATTGATTGTGGAGAATGCATCCGAGTCTGCCCACACCATGCCAAATACGCCATTTATGACAAGCTGGAGGAGATGAAGAAATATGAATATACCGTTGCTTTACCTCCCCCCAGCCTCTACAGCCAGTTTAATCATTTGGATGATGTGAACATTGTATTGAACGCTCTTATTCTCATGGGGTTTGACGATGTATTTGAGGTCAGCGCGGCTGCCGAGCTAGTTTCTGAAGCGACCAGAACCTATCTGGCTGAGCACAAGGACCAGCTGCCAATTATCAGCACCGCCTGCCCCTCTGTGGTTCGGCTGATCCGTGTCCGTTTCCCCAACCTGATTCCTCATATGCTGCCTTTAAATCCGCCCATCGAGATTGCCGCCAAACTGGCGGCAGCAGAAGCCATGAAAAAGACTGGTCTTACCAGGGAGAAGATCGGCATATTCTTTATCTCCCCCTGTCCATCCAAGGTCACTTATGTAAAGGTTCCTCTGGGAAATGAAACCAGCCAGGTAGACTGTGTTCTAGCCATCAAGGATGTATACCCTCAGCTGCTTTCCAGAATGAACGCGGTGAAGAATGATTATACCGATATTGCCACTTCTGGAAAAATCGGCATCAGCTGGGGACGGAGTGGCGGCGAATCTAGCGGGCTTTTATCCGAAAATTACTTAGCAGCAGATGGGATTGAGAATGTCATCCGGGTGCTGGAAGATCTGGAGGATCAAAAGTTCACGAATCTGGAGTTTATTGAGCTGAATGCCTGCAATGGTGGCTGTGTCGGCGGCATTCTCACCGTCGAAAATCCTTACGTGGCAGAGACGAAGTTAAAGCGGCTGCGCCGCTATATGCCGGTTGCCAGGACCCATATGAACCACGAGGCGGAGGAGGTCATTCCCTGGACCACAGCGGTTCAGTATGAACCAGTATTCCGCCTAGGGAACACCATGATGGAGAGCTTCTCCCGGTTAAATCAGGTAGAGCGGCTCTGCAAGAAGCTTCCTGGGCTGGACTGCGGATCTTGCGGCGCTCCTACCTGTAAGGCGCTGGCAGAGGACATCGTTCGTGGAAATGCCAAAGAGACAGACTGTGTCTACAATCTCCGGGAGAATCTCCACAATCTCTCTGAGGAAGTCTCTATCTTGGCTGATGATTTGGCTGATGGTGATAAGGGTGGTAAAGAAACCCTGCGGATATTAAAGGAATACATTCAGCGGATTTCCGATGAGATGAGTCTTCTGGATCGTCAGGAGAATAACGATCTTCCGGAAAAATAAACTCGTAAAGCAAATAATCCGGGCACATTAATCGTCTGGAAACACGTAATCGCAATAAGGGAGGATTCAACCTATGACTGTTAAGGAATTATGGGACAGCGCTTTATTTCATCCGGTAAATGAAGGAGACGATCTGGATCGGGAAATCACAAAGCTGTTCTGTTGTGATCTGTTAAGCATTGCAATGAGCAAGGCCCCTGCCGGCTGCGCCTGGGTAACCGTAATGGGGAACATGAACACCCTGGCTGTGGCATCCCTAGCCGATGCCTCCTGTGTGATTATGGCAGAGGGAGCAAAGCTAGATCCCACGGCCATGAATAAGGCCAAAATCCAGGGCATCACGGTAATGGAGACGGAGCTTCCCATCTTTGACGCCGCTCTTTCAATCTACCAGCTCCTTTCGGCGGAGAACCCGTCATGATCAGCCTTACCTATGACCTCCATCTTCACTCCTGCCTCTCTCCCTGCGGCGACGATGACATGACGCCTGCCAATATTGTGGGAATGGCCGCTCTACTGGGGTTGGATGTGATCGCCGTAACCGACCATAATTCCTGCAAAAACTGCCCCGCTGTCATGGCCGCCGCAAAGGAATACGGTCTGCTGGCCATCCCCGGCATGGAGATCAATACAGCGGAGGAGGTTCACGCAGTCTGCCTCTTTCCCACCTTGTCCGCCGCCATGGAATTTGACGCCTATGTCTATAAACGGCTGCAACCATTTCCAAATAATGAAGCCATCTTTGGCCGTCAGCTGGTCTACGATCTAGAGGATCACATCAGCACAACTGTGCCAAATCTTTTGATCAATGCGGTGGACATCTCCTTTGACAACCTGTGGGATCTGGTTCTCTCCTACAGCGGGGTGATGTTTCCCGCCCATGTGGACAAGACGGCTAACAGCCTCATCGCCAATCTGGGCTTTATCCCGCCGGACAGCCAGTTTACTACCGTAGAAGTAAAGGATTTGAAGAAACTCCACAGCCTGAAAAGTGCCCACTCCTACCTGAATCAATGCCGGATCATCAGCAATTCCGACGCCCATTACCTGGAACATATCCACGAGCCGAATTTAACTTTGGGTGTACGGGAAAAAAGCATCCAGGGAGTGTTGGACTCTTTGATGCAGCGGGGGTAATATCACGCTGTTCAGCCAGTCTTCTTCCAAGTATTTCCTGTAAATCCACATCGCAGGAAAACCGGATACAGACTACTTGTGCAATTAACGTCCATATGCTACACTGAGTTGTGGAAGTGATGGATGATGCTGCATGATAAAGATATCCGTGAACCTTTGTTTGAATTTCTGGAGGAAACCTACGGGAAGATACGGATAATTGAAGAGAAACAGATGGGACGCTCCAGAGCTGATGTGGTGATGGTCCGTCCGGAAATCCTTGCTGGACTTGAAATTAAGAGTGACGCGGATAGTTATGTGCGTCTTAACCGGCAAGTTAAGGATTACGATTTATACTTTGACCAGAATTATGTGGTGGCTGGTTCCGTCCATGGCCACCACATTAAAGAGCATGTGCCTCCCTGGTGGGGAATCATTACCGCCGAGCTAGTAAAGGGCTCTGTTGACTTCTACCTGCTGCGGGAAGCGAAAGACAACCCTAACCGGAGCTGGCTACAAAAGCTCAGCCTCCTCTGGCGTCCCGAGCTGGCTCACATCCAAGAGCTGAACCATATGTATGCCTACCGGGACAAGAGCAAACTTTATGTCATTCGCAAAATAGTAGAAACCGTGCCAGAGAAGCTTCTTTCCCGTCAGGTGAGCGAGGAGCTGTTCCAACGGGATTACACTACCATCGAAGCAATAATGAAAAATTACAAGCGGAAAGCCTTGCGAAAAAAGAAATATTGAAAAGACGGTAATTTAACATTGACAATGGGAACTTCTTATGTTACGATATGTAATGCTTGTGAGGCGAACGATGGAGGAATATGTCGGCGCTGTCACAGGTAAGATGCTGCTGTGGCTCAGTCGGTAGAGCGTCGCATTGGTAGTGCGGAGGTCACGGGTCCGATTCCCGTCAGCAGCTTTTGTATAGATATTACTGCAGAAAATTAAATACCGATCTTCAGGGCAGGGTGTGATTCCCTACCGGTGGTACAGCCCACGAGCCGCAAGGCATGATTCGGTGAAATTCCGAAGCCGACAGTACAGTCTGGATGAAAGAAGATAAGTAAGGCATGTTTTTGTGTATCCGCTCTGAGATGGTCTTCCATTTCAGAGCTTTTTATTCCCACAAATTCTCCGTTGCCTGCTGTTGTGTCCTGGATGATCCTGTCCAGGACTTTTTTTAATAAAATATTAATCCTACCCTCAAAGGACAAAGGGTATCTATCTTTCAGCGGAGGTAATATGGACGATCTTAAATACATGAAACTGGCGCTACAGCTTGCTCGAAAGGGCCAAGGGTGGACTTCCCCCAATCCCATGGTAGGCGCTGTAATCGTTAAAGACGGGCGTATCATTGGCCAGGGATATCACGAAGCCTACGGCGGCCTACACGCAGAGCGAAATGCCCTGGCAGCCTGTACCGAATCACCAAGAGGGGCCACCTTGTACGTCACCCTGGAGCCGTGCTGCCATTATGGAAAGCAGCCTCCTTGTGTGGACGCGATTTTAGAAGCCGGGATTTCTCGGGTTGTGGTGGGCTCCACTGATCCCAATCCCATGGTAGCCGGCAAGGGGATTGCGCACCTGAAATCCCAAAATCTCTCTATCACCCAACATGTTCTGGAAGAAGAATGCATTGCCTTAAATGAAATATTTTTCCACTACATCCAAACTGGCCGGCCCTTTGTTATTATGAAATATGCCATGACCATGGACGGAAAAATCGCCGCCTCCACCGGAGTCTCCAAATGGATTACCGGCGAGGCTGCCCGCAGTCACGTGCACGCCCTGCGCCATCGCTGCCGGGCAATAATGGTGGGAGTCGGTACTGTCTTAACGGACAATCCGGCCCTTACCTGTAGGATAGAAGGCGGAAGAAATCCCATCCGCATCATCTGCGACACCCACTTGCGGACTCCCCTATCCGCCCAGGTTGTGGCAACTGCCTCCCACATCCCCACCATCCTGGCTACCTGCTGCCATGACCCGATCAAGCAAGCTCCCTACCAGGATGGGGGCTGCCAAATCCTCGCCCTCCCCGAGCAAAATGGCCATGTGGATTTGAACGAATTAATGGCACGCCTGGGGGCGATGAAAATCGACAGCGTCCTGCTGGAAGGCGGCGCTACACTGAATTGGTCCGCCCTGGAAAGCGGGATCATTCAAAAGGTGATGGCCTATTGCTCTCCCAAACTTTTAGGCGGCAATACTGCCAAATCCCCCATTGGCGGCTCTGGCTTTTCCAGTCCTTCCGAGGCCATCCCCCTTACCGGCAGTAGGCTCTCTATCTTGGGAGAAGACATTCTCATAGAAAGCGAGGTATGCCAGCATGTTTACCGGAATCATTGAAGAAATCGGGACCATCGAAAGGATCCAGCGCGGCCGAAATTCCGCCATTCTCCATATTCGGGCCGCCCATGTTCTGGAAGATGCTAAGCTTGGAGACAGCATAGCCGTTAATGGAATCTGCCTGACCATCACCTCCCTGACCCGCCACAGCTTTTGTGCTGATGTAATGCACGAAACCCTGGACCGTTCCTCTTTATCCCAGAAAAAACCAGGAGACCACATTAATCTGGAGCGTGCCATGGCCGCCAACGGCCGATTCGGCGGCCATATCGTCACCGGCCACATAGACGGAACCGGATCCATCCTCCAGATCCAAAAGGATGACAATGCTATCTGGTTCACCGTAAATGCAGCCTCACCCCTAATGCGCTATATCGTTGAAAAAGGTTCCATTACCATCGATGGAATCAGCCTCACCATAGCCAAGGTCCACGCCAGCCATTTCGCAATATCCGCCATTCCCCATACTGTAAGCATCACTACTCTGGGAGAAAGGCAAGTGGGAGATGTGGTCAATCTGGAGGTCGATGTAATCGGAAAGTATGTGGAAAAAATGTTGGGCGCAGGAGACCCGTCTTTGGAGAAAGCGCCTTTGCAGAAGGGGAGCGGCGCGGAAAATGCAGGGATAACGCAGGCGTTTCTGGCAAAATGCGGGTACTAGAAAATATTGCTATTGAGCCTTTTTTGCCGTGAAAGGTTAGAGAGTAGCTGGCTAAGGATTTGCGGGGGCTTTAGGAGGCGCAAGTCGGGCAGGTAGGGTGCGGCCCATTAGGAGTCGCGGGCTGTGGGGGAGGGGAGGTGCGGGTGCATACCCGGCGGGGGATACGCGCCCCGTCCTTCGGGTTCCAACGGAAACGCGCTTTCGCTCGGGATGAAACGGAGCGGTACGTAAGGTCCGTGAGGAACCGGACCTAAGTGC
>CATJIO010000029.1 GCA_949740725.1 uncultured Lachnospiraceae bacterium
GTGGCCGCAACCCAGGTAATAGAAGCAACGATAACGAAAGTAATCAATGCTACTAACGGTGACACAGGAGCACCTCCTTATTTAATTTTCATTGTACGAATACAACACGTATAATTTTAAACGCTTTTCGGTATTATGTCAAGTATATAAGAGAGTTTTCCAATCTATTCGGACAATTTCAACAATATCTCTGGAAAGTGCAAGGTTTTTTGATGGAATCAGTCGAAAAATGCTTCCATATTTCGAAAAACGCGGGAAACCGCCTCGTAGGAATACCCTTTTCTTGCCAACATCCCCGCCACTCTTCCCCACTCCTTCTTGTCTCTGATCTGCTCTGGGCAAATCCCTTTCTTTTCCAGGATATCCCGGATCTGGCGCTCTTCGTCCACCGGGTGCGCCGCAAGCAGCTCCTTAACCAGTTCCTGGTCAAATCCCCTTTTCTGCATATCACTAATCAGCCGTTTTCGACTTTTTCTCTGTCCCCGGCCCTCCACATACCGTTCCCCAAAAGCCCGGTCGTCTACATAGCGGTATTTCTCCGCCATGCTGACAGCATCTTCCCTTACCTCTTCTGGGTATCCTTCCCTAGAAAGCAGGCTAATAAGCTCCCATCTCGTCTTATCAGATACTTGGAGGGCTTTCAGCACCCGTTCCCTGGCTCTGGGCTTTAATACCTGCTCCACCAGAGATTCGTATGTCTCCTGAGTCAGTTCCCTCCCCTCCGCCATATGAAACTGATGCAAATCTCCTGAATAAAGAACAAGGGCAAGGTCCTGATCCAACAGAACCCTGCTCCTCTTCTGATCCAGGCTCACTATGGATGTAATTACCATGAGTCGGATTCCTTTCTGAATTTTCATGCGCCTATAGCGAGCGTTTACCACAAGCTTACTCCTTGCCTCCAGGAACCGCCGTCTTGTCATTTTCCTCCTTCTCCTCTTCTTCTGGCAAAAGTCCATAGCAGATTCTCACCTTCTTTTCCACTTCCGCCATGATCTCCGGATTATTCTGAAGGTAAAGCTTTGCATTCTCCCGGCCCTGTCCGATCTTGGCCCCTTTATAGGCATACCAGGCGCCACTCTTCTCGATCAAATTCTCCTTCACCGCCAGATCCAGCACATCGCCGGAAGTGGAAATCCCCTTACCGAACATGATATCAAACTCCGCCTCTTTAAATGGAGGGGCTATCTTATTCTTAACTACCTTCACACGGACATGGTTGCCAATAACCTCTCCCCCCTGCTTTAAGGTTTCTGTCCGGCGTACATCCAGACGCACAGAAGAGTAGAACTTCAGTGCGCGACCTCCTGTGGTGGTCTCCGGATTTCCGAACATCACTCCCACCTTTTCCCGAAGCTGATTAATAAAAATCACAATACAGTTGGACTTGCTGATCACTGCAGTCAGCTTCCGCAAGGCTTGGGACATCAGTCTCGCCTGTAGGCCTACATGAGAATCCCCCATATCGCCATCGATCTCCGCCTTGGGAACCAGGGCAGCTACCGAGTCCACGATCACTATGTCCACCGCGCCGGAACGCACCATAGTCTCGGTGATCTCCAAAGCCTGCTCCCCATTATCCGGCTGAGAAATGTATAGCTCATCGATCTCCACTCCGATACGCTTTGCATAAACCGGGTCAAGGGCATGTTCCGCATCGATAAATCCGGCAATTCCTCCCCGCTTCTGTACCTCGGCTACCATGTGCAGGGCAACCGTCGTCTTACCGCTGGACTCTGGTCCGTAAATCTCCACAATCCTTCCTTTCGGCACGCCGCCTAATCCCAAGGCTATGTCCAAGCTCAGGGATCCTGTCGGCACGGTCTCGATATTCATATTCGCCTTAGAATCACCCAGCTTCATCACAGAGCCCTTTCCATAAGCCTTCTCTATCTGGGTAATGGCAGCATCAAGGGCTTTCAACTTCTCATCTCTCTCCATATTCATCCTCCACATGAACAAATGTTCGTATCTTGATTATAGTATAGAATAATTTGGTTGTCAAATACTTCTTTTCATTTTCTGACTGCTCGGAATTAAGACTTATTCCTCTATACGCCCCAGGCTGTGCCTGGCATCGCGCTGCGCGAAATACAGCCAATAAACAGGTAACCGGGATTTCTCCTTTGCGCTCGTTTCTTCCCCTGCTGACAGAATAACATATCATGGAAGAAAAGGCAAGATTGTTCTTCCATTTTTTTACATAATATAATCACCCACTCAGCAAAAATCTGTATAAAAACAGGAGCTGTAAAAAACAGCTCCCTTTTCCTTCAGAACATTAATTCCCGATTGCAGGCAATCCTATCAACCATAGCAAAAATAATCTATAGCAAAGGTCATCCCCACTCCCAGGATCGCTCCTGCAAACACCTGAAGCGGCGTATGCCCCACATACTCCTTCAGTTTTTCCTGGATTACTTCTCCGCTCAGCTTTAATGGATTCTCCAGCAAAATCGTATTCAGCAACTTCGCCTGCTTTCCCGTCTCCCTTCGCACTCCCATGGCATCGTACATGACCACCATAGCCAAAACAAAACTGACAGCAAATTCAAACGATTCGACGCCATAGCAAAGCCCTGAGGAGACCGCCAGGCTACATACTGTAGCGGAATGAGAGCTGGGCATTCCCCCGGAACCAAACAGGCGCTCTGCATGAAAGCTCTTATTCAAAATATAATCAAGAATTGTTTTTAGTATCTGAGCTACCGTCCAGCCCAGCACTGCGCTGACCAGCACCTGGTTCTTCAGAATCTGCTGCCAAATATTCATTTGCATCCTACCTTTTCTCTTAAATCTTGGGAATCTGTCTTCCCTATTGTATATACTGCACAGCAAAGTATGCATGCAACTGAGCTTTACGCATGCCCTACAGGTTTTCCCCTGTATAAGAAAGTCATGGCAAACCATCCCCTTACCTGCAGCGCAGTTTCCGTAACGCTGCACAGCTTATCTGCATACACCACCATCATCCCCGCCATAGATTTGGGCGGAATAGGAGTTAATGGCCACATGTGGCAGAGAATGATATCTGCCTCTCCTCGGCAAAGGGAAAAATGCTTTCTAGCATTGTTAAGGGCCGTCCTGGGGTGCGTAAAGCCATGGAAATGATTTCCGGTTTCTCTGGCATGGGTATGCCAGTCATAAAGAAATAAATCGTGAAGAAGCCCGGCCCTGGCCGCCATGCGATAATCCCACCCAAACTTTCTGCACAGATGATAGCTTAAATAGGATACCTGGATGCAATGCGCCTTACAGCTGGTAGAGCCATGCTGGATATACTGTTCCATAGACTGGAATATGGGATGCTCAAGAATATCTCGGACGCATTCCATGTATCCGGGATCCTCCAGATATTTCTCCTGTTCACTCCACGTGGTATCGGCGGCCCAACGGGCCGCCGCTCCTCTCTCTTCACGACTAAGTAATTTTACCTGCTTCATGTTTAATCGTCCCTGTCCTCTCAAATCAATATCCAATCAGCCAGTCGTATAACTCCTGGTACTTATTAGCAGAAGTATTCCAGGAGAAGTCCTGTGCCATAGCGCGGTCGATTATCTTATTCCATTCCCGTTTTTTCTCATAATATACATGCTTTGCATAGCGAATGCTGTTGAGCATCTCGTGGGCATTGTAATTGGTGAAAGAAAAGCCGGTTCCTCTGCCCTCGTATTCATTGTAAGGCTCCACAGTATCCTTTAACCCGCCGGTCTCCCGAACGATAGGCACGGTGCCGTAGCGAAGGGCCATTAGCTGGCTTAATCCACAGGGCTCAAACAGGGATGGCATCAAAAAGGCGTCGCATGCAGCGTAAATCTTATGGGACATAGGCTCGGAATAGTAAATCAATGCCGATACCCGGTCATTATACTTCCAATCATAGTGGCGGAACATATTCTCATACTTCTCATCTCCGGTTCCCAGCACCACCAGCTGTACATCCGGCTCGCAGATCTCATCCATCACACACTGAATCAGATCCATGCCCTTCTGGTCGGTAAGGCGGGATACGATGCCGATCATGAACTTGTGCTCATCCTGTTGTAATCCCAGCTCCTCCTGGAGCGCCCGTTTATTTTTGATCTTTTCCTTGCGGAAATTCTTTGCATTATACTGCTGAACAATGTGGCAATCGGTTTCCGGATTAAAATCACCATAGTCAATACCGTTTACAATGCCTCGCAGGCTATTGGAGCGCGCCCGCATCAAGCCGTCTAAACCCTCGCCGTAAAATGGCATCTTGATCTCCTCGGCGTAGGTATTACTCACCGTAGTGATCGCGTCAGCAAATACGATACCGCCCTTTAGCATATTGCCATCCTTATATGCCTCAAGCTTATCCGGGGTAAAGTAATAGTCCGGAAGTCCGGAAAGCCGCTGAATGGTCTTTACATCCCAAACTCCCTGGAACTTTAAGTTGTGGATGGTAATCACTGATTTCATATTCACGAAAAATTCCCCATCATGGAATTTATCCTTTAAATGTACTGGAATCAGGCCAGTCTGCCAGTCATGACAGTGCACCACATCCGGTTGGAATCCGATGACCGGCAGCGCGGACAGCGCCGCCTTAGAGAAAAATGCAAATTTCTCCAGGTCATTGTACCAGTCGCCGTAAGGTTTAGGCCCATTGAAATAGCTTTCATTGTCAATAAAATAAAAGGTTATCCCTTCATAAACATATTCTAAAATTCCTACATAGCGGCTCTGTCCCAGATAGTCCATATAAAAGTGGTTTACATATTGCATCTGGTTGCGCCACTCTTCCCTGATGCAAAGATATTTGGGAATCATTACACGAACATCAAAATAATCCTTATTAAAACACTTGGGGAGAGAACCTACTACGTCCGCCAGACCTCCCGTCTTAATGAAAGGAACTGCTTCTGATGCTACGAATAATATTTTCTTCATGAAAAAACCTCCCTTGCTACTCTCTTTTGAAAATCCTGATAATAGTATACAATACTTTTCCCTTTTTAGGAAGTATCTTTCAAGATTTTTATACGGGTTTTATGTTTTTCCAATACAGGTCTCACCCCACCAGGATATTCGCTCCTGCAGTTACATCCGTTTATAATCCAGCCGAATTTTATCAGCAATCAGCGCGATAAATTCTGAATTTGTGGGCTTCCCCTTTCCGGTACTCACCGTATACCCGAAAAGCTCATTGATGGTTTCAAGCCGGCCTCTACTCCAGGCCACCTCGATAGCATGGCGGATGGCCCTCTCCACACGACTGGCGGTAGTCTGATGCTTTTTGGCGATAGCTGGGTATAAAATCTTTGTCACAGAAGAGAGCATCTCGTGATCCTCCACAGACATGATGATGGCATCTCGCAGATACTGATACCCTTTAATGTGGGCGGGGATTCCGATCTCATGCAGCATATGGGTGACATCGTTTTCCAGATTTTGTTCCATGTACTCTGCCTTATCCACATATGGCTTGACCGTGCGAACCTCTGTTCTCTCTTTTGCCTTCTCCTTGCTTCGTCCTACCCGCTTTACCTTGTCCACAATTACCTCCCTAGAAAAAGGCTTCATAACATAATAATTGGCTCCCATTCGGAACGCATCTGCCGTCATATTTTCGCTTCCGGCAGCCGTCACCATAATGAAAGCCGGTGTCTTCTTTAGTGTATGA
>CATJIO010000030.1 GCA_949740725.1 uncultured Lachnospiraceae bacterium
GCCGCCTTAAGCTGGGGGTAGAAGAAGCCTGGGAAGGGGTCCATGTAAGCGGAACCAAGGACAGCGCCTACTACTACTCCACCTACAACGCAACAGATAACAACCCCATATCCACAGGCAAGCCGAAGATTATGCTCTTAGGTGGCGGTCCCAACCGAATCGGTCAGGGAATCGAGTTTGACTACTGCTGCGTCCACGCCTCCCTGGCCCTGAAGAAACTGGGCTTCGAAACCATCATCGTGAACTGCAATCCGGAGACTGTGTCCACAGACTATGATACCTCAGATAAACTATATTTCGAACCGTTGACCCTGGAAGATGTATTAAGCATCTACAAGAAAGAGCAACCTCTGGGTGTAATCGCCCAGTTCGGCGGACAGACCCCACTGAACCTTGCAGCAGAGCTGGAAAAGAACGGAGTAAAGATCCTGGGAACCTCTCCCTCAGTCATTGACCTGGCCGAGGAT
This sequence comes from uncultured Lachnospiraceae bacterium, assembly GCA_949740725.1. GTDB lineage: Bacteria > Bacillota > Clostridia > Lachnospirales > Lachnospiraceae > Caccovicinus. The sequence goes on from CATJIO010000030.1 coordinate 468, forward strand.
CGGGATCTGTTCCGCGCCATGATGGAAAAGCTGGATACCCCTATGCCGGAATCCGGGATCGCTGCCACAGTAAAAAAAGTCGCAAACATCGCAGAAAAAATCGGTTATCCGGTGATGGTTCGTCCCTCCTATGTATTGGGCGGGCGAGGCATGGAGGTGGTTTACGATAAGGAGAGTATGACCGGCTACATGAATGCGGCAGTAGGCGTAACCCCAGACCGCCCTATCTTAATCGACCGATTTTTAAATCACGCCACAGAGTGCGAGGCAGATGCCATCAGTGATGGCACTCACGCATTTGTCCCGGCAGTAATGGAGCACATTGAGCTGGCCGGAGTCCATTCCGGCGACTCTGCCTGCATTATTCCCTCTGCCCATATCTCCAGAGAGAATGTGGAAACCATCAAGGACTATACCAGACGAATCGCCGAGGAGATGCATGTGCGCGGCCTGATGAATATGCAATACGCCATTGAAAACGGCAAGGTTTTCGTCTTGGAAGCAAATCCCAGGGCGTCCCGTACTGTTCCTTTAGTATCCAAGGTATGCAATATCCGCATGGTTCCTTTAGCCACGGACATTATCACCTCGGAGCTTACCGGGCGTCCTTCCCCTGTACCAGGCTTAAAGGAACAGCTCATTCCCAACTACGGTGTTAAGGAGGCGGTATTCCCCTTTAATATGTTCCAGGAGGTAGACCCTATTTTAGGACCGGAAATGCGTTCCACCGGCGAAGTGCTGGGCCTCTCCTCTTCCTACGGCGAAGCCTTCTATAAAGCCCAGGAAGCTACCCAATCCAGACTTCCCCTGGAAGGTACAGTTTTAATCTCTGTGAACCGGAAGGATAAGGATGAGGTAGTGGATGTGGCCAGAAGCTTCCACGAAGACGGCTTCTCCATTGTGGCTACCGGAAATACCTACCAGCTGATTCATCAGGCCGGAATTCCCGCCAGGAAAGTAAAAAAGCTGTATGAAGGCCGTCCCAATATCTTAGATATGATTACCAATGGAGACATCCAGCTGATCATTAACTCCCCAGCAGGCAAAGAAAGCATCCACGATGACAGTTATCTGCGGAAAGCCGCCATTAAGGCGAAAATCCCTTATATGACTACCATCGCAGCCGCCAAGGCTACCGCCAGCGGAATCCATTATGTGAAAACTCATCCCCAGGGAGAAGTAAAATCCTTACAGCAACTTCATGGGGAGATTCACGAGAGAGCATAGTATTCTTGGCTTTTTGGGAAATCACCCCCATAGAAAAACCACGCCAAAAGCTGCACAGACCGCTTTTGGCGTGGTTTTTATCCTTTCTGTCCGCCGGCTGGCGGTATCTCATACCCCTGGAACATCATCCCTCTACTTTTTTCGCTGTCCGCTCCAGCCTCTTAAACAGCCGGTACAGCACAATCACTGCCGCGATAGCCAGCACAAATTCTGCTGTGAATTGAGCATAAGCCAGCCCATACAGCGGAAAAAAGTAGTTCAGCGCATACAGTGCCGGAATCTCCAGAATAATCTTCCTCATAATGGCAAAAACCAGCGCTTCCCGTCCCATACCCACAGCCTGGAAAACACCTACGGCCAAAAAATCCATACATAAAAAGGGAAGTCCCAGGCAAAATCCCCGTAGGAACCGAGTGCCATAGATGATGATGGATTCATTCTTCATAAACAGGGCAATCACATTCCCCGCTCCTACATAGTAAGCAGCAAAGGCAGCCGCTGTAAAGCCTATAGATGCCTTCCCCGAGAAAAATAGCGTTTCCTTCATCCTCTTATGGTTTCCACTGGAATAATTATAACTGATCAGCGGCATGATCCCCTGAGATACCCCCATGGAAATGTACATGGGAACCATATTAACCTTCTGGGAAATTCCCATAGCAGCCACCGCATCTGCGCCAAATCCAGAAGTAAAATTATTCAGGATGGTCATGCCGGTTACATTTAGGAGATTTTGAATCGAGGCAGGGATCCCCACGCCGCAGATCCCCAGCACAATCGCCTTCTGCAAGGAAAATTTGCTCGGCCGGATACAAACATAGGTGCTCTTCCTCCGGACAAACATCAACACCAGGAAATACATGCAGGCAACACAGTTTGACAGAAATGTGGCAAGCCCGGCTCCGGCAGCACCCATGTCCAGTCCCCATGGAAGGATAAAAACTGGATCCAGAATAATGTTTAACAAACATCCGCTCATGGTTCCCAGGCTGGCGTGAAGAGCCGCTCCTTCCGACCGGAAAAGATAAGCCATAACCACGTTCATAATCGCCGGTACAGCGCCGAAGCTCACCGTCCAATTCATATACGCCGCCGTAGCCTCTCTCGTATTCGGCGCTGCCCCCAGAAGGTTTAACAGCGGCTCCTGAAATACTGTACACAACAACGAAAATACGATACCGCAAGACAGTGCACAGTAAAATCCAAAGGCAGAGCTTTTCTTCACGGTTTCAAAGTCTTTTCTCCCCAAAGCCCGGCTCATCATGCTGGAGGTCCCCACGCCGAACAGATTGTTAATGGCGTTAAAGGCCAGGAGCACCGGAGCAGCCAAGGTAACTGCCGCATTTTGAATAGGGTCATTAATCATTCCCACAAAGTAGGTATCCGCCAGATTGTAGATCACCATAACCAAAGAACTTAAAATGGTCGGGATACACAGCTGCGCCACCGCTCTAGGCACCGGCGTACGCTCAAATACTTCCAGTTTCTTCTCATCCTGCATTCTCATCACACTCTTTCATCTCGTCAAAATTAGCAAAGTACCACGATCATGAATAAAAAGACTCCGCAAACTGCGGAGTCCATGAGTACTTGTTAAAAGTATTCGAGATTTATTATACTCTACTTTCCGGTAGAAGTCCATAGCTATTTTCATTTACTTTTTAAGCCATTGGTCAAAATCAAATTTTCCCTTTTCCAGATCCTCTCTGCGCGGTGAAAAAATATCAAGATAATAAAAACGCTCGATTCCGCGGTTTGCCCATGCATGCGGCTCATTTGAGGGGATATAGTATGTATCACCTGCCTTGACCGTATAGGTCACGTCCCCAACCGTCAATTCACCTTCACCAGCTAAAACGTATCCCATTTGTTCATTTGGATGTTTGTGCATGCCAAGCCCCTGTCCCGGATCCATAAATCCTTTCGTCATCGTCACGCCCAAAGCATCAACAATGGTTTTAACTTCTCCTGCATTTCCCTGGGAAAAATAGGGAATCCTGCTTGTTTCTTTTACAATCTCCATAATCATATCCTTTCAACATCGTTTTAATGCGTTAGCCTGTCAGCCACATTTAACAAGTACTGGCAAGATCGTTGGATATCCTCTCTCAAGCTATGGAAATTGCGGCCCTCTATTGCCATTGTCCCCTGGTAATTCATCCCCTTCAGTACACTGAGAACCGAATAAAAGTCAATCGCTCCAAAGCCAGGATAATAACGGTTGTTATCCGAGAGGTGAATATTACTATAATACTCTGCATATTCAATCATAGCTGCCAGCATACTGCTCTCTTCCATATTCATATGATACGTATCCGGCAGAACCCGCATGTTTTTCAATTCCTCTCCTAGAAAATCCACACCTTCCGATACCTTGTTCACGGTAGCCGCCTCGTAATGGTTGGTTGCTTCCAGATAAATGCAAGATAAAGAATTACCAAACTTTTCTTTTATCGCATCAATCGACAGTCTCAGTTTCCTTTTTGCAGTAGCTGGCTCCTCTTTGCTCCCTCCTTTGATGAACCCACAGATGATCCCTGCATCCAATGCCTCTGCAAAAGGAACGATCTGATCGAAAGCTCTGACGGATTGCTTTCTGACCAATTCAACGGTGGAAGAAAGAGAGAGTCTATTTTTCTTTGCAAATACCCCAGTTGCAACCATTGTCAACCGTAGGCCAAAGCGTTTAAGATAGCATTTCAGCTTTTCTGGATCCGTATTCACAAAGTCTATGATATTCAGCTCTACGCCATAAAAACCACAATCCTGGAGCAGTTCCATTGTTTCAGCAAAATCTCTGTCATCCTCAAATTTTTCTGGCAGCGTTAATTGTATACAAAGCGGAAAACCATATCGATTCACAATCCATACCCTCCATGAAAATCCTCATTTCTTTACTTGGAATCACTTCAAAAACTCTGAAACATTCTCTTCCGTAATCAGAATGGTTTCAATGGCGTAAGTGGGATCGGTTACGCCTTCTGATAAATATCTTACCGCTTCATATACACCATAATAGCCTTGTCCAACTGGATTAGAGTTACAGGTTGCATAAATGCTTCCCTCTGAAATTGCAACCAGTGTGTCGGCATTTCCATCCACACCGCTGATCATAATCTCGCCTGTTTTATTTGCTGCGTTTACTGCCTCTGCTGAGCCGAGCGCCATCTCATCATTACAGCAGAAAATCGCGCTTACATCTGGAGTCTGCTGCAGCAGGTTCTGGACAACATTCATGGCCTCTGCGCGGTTGTAGGATGCGGATTGTTGCGCCGCAACTTCAACGCCAGGATATTCTGCAATGGCATCTAAGGCACCCTGGGTACGGTCAATGGATGTCTGTGCACCAGTGGTTCCTTCAATTACAAAAATTTTGCCTTCACCATCCATGGCTTCGCATAAAGCTTCTGCCATCTGATAGCCAACTTGATAATTTTCTATCGCTACAAAAGACTCATATTTGGCCTCCTCTCCGGCGATCTTTGTATTCACATTAACAACCGGGATACCGGCTTCATTCAGCTTTTTTATAGCCGGAACGATCCCCTCTGAATCAACCGGCACGATCACAACACAATCCGCTTGGCTGGCAATCGCCTGCTCAACTAATTGCGCCTGCTCTTCATTGCTTCCTCCGGCGCCGCTGACCGGAGCCTGTACGGTAATTTTTACCCCATAATCTGCACCTGCATTTTCACATCCTTCTGCCACAGAAAGATGGAAGGGAGTAACATTATCTTTCATAATACAAATAATCTCTTTACCAGAAAGCTCCACTGCGTCAGAAGCATTTTCTGATCCCGCTGTCTCTGTTGCAATTACTGCTGTAGTCTCTGCAGCCCCGCCGTTGCCAGATGATACGTCATTCGAGCGGTTGCTGCATCCTGTCAATATAGGCAATACCATGCCGCAAACCATTCCGAGTGCTACGCTTCCTTTTTTCATTTGAATATTCTCCTTTTCCTTTCTGTTCCAATTAGAAGCCGAAAAACTCCTAAACCTTCTTATCTTGCCTGTTTATTTGTCAGTTTACCGATAGTCATCTCGTAAAATACAGAGAAAATAATCACCAATCCAACCACCGTCTGCTGCCAGTTTGTTGAAATGTTCATGATATTCATTCCATTTCGGATAAATACAATGATTAGCGCCCCAATCACTGCGTTTGAAACACTTCCTTTACCACCTCCAAATGATGTCCCGCCGATCAGCGATGCTGCTATGGAATCCAGGCATAGATTTCCGCTGATATTCGGATCCGCTGCATTCAGTCTGGCCATATAAAGTACGCCTACAAACGCTGCTAACAATCCATTGATAATATATACCAAGGTTACCGTTTTCTTCGCATCAATCCCTGATAAAATGGTTGCTTTAAAGTTAAAACCCGCGGAATACATATTTCGTCCAAAAATCGTCTTTCGCGTCAGGATCCACAGTAAAATAAAAATGAGAATAGTCACCAGAGCAATATTGGGCATACCAGGAATTAAATAGCCATTGGTAAGCGCCCGAAAACTTGCCGGAAAATCATAGATATATGTTCCAGCACAGACCACATACGCCAGGCCTAACGCAATAAAATCGGTTCCATAGGTTGCAATAAAAGGAGCCACGCCCACCCGGGTGATCAGTATTCCATTCAGCAAACCTGCCGCTGCCCCCACTGCAAGCGCCGCTAATAAGCCCATTGCCAAATTTCCATTTTTAAAGAAATTACCGCTCAACATACTCGCCAATACTACGATTGACGCCATTGATTTATCAATCCCTTTCGTGATAATGGCCATCGTCATGCCAAAGCTCATAAGAATTGTAAACGGCGCCTGTTGGAGCATAACCGTGCTTAGGTTATTCCAGTTCAGAATGCTCATGTACGGTAAAGAAGCAAGCAACCGAAAACAAGAGATAGACCGCCAGCACCACACTATTCCGAACCAAAGAAACCAAAGACCCAAAGACAAGCACCGTGGAAATGTGTATAACTTGCTATTCCGTCATGGAAAAGTCCGTTCACAGAACATGGAAAAGCTAAAGTGCAGCTTTCCCACATTCTGCAA
>CATJIO010000031.1 GCA_949740725.1 uncultured Lachnospiraceae bacterium
AGGAAACGAAAGAAGAAGTACGCGAGATTCGAACAGATCTTCAGGAAACGAAAGAGGAAGTGCGTGAGATTCGAACAGATCTTCAGGAAACGAAAGAGGAAGTGCGCGAGATTCGAGCAGATCTTCAGGAAACGAAAGAGGAAGTGCGTGAGATTCGAGCAGATCTTCAGGAAACGAAGGAGGAAGTGCGCGAGATTCGAACGGATCTTCAGGAGACGAAGGAGGAAGTGCGCGAGATTCGAACAGATCTCCAGGAGACGAAGGAGGAAGTGTGTGAGATTCGAACAGATCTCCAGGAGGCGAAGGAAGAGCTTCGCGAGACCAGGACAGATTTGACGGGCATGATCCAGGAGGAGGCGAGGCGTGTAGAATTGAATCTTGAGAAGGCAAACAAGCGGATGGAGAGACGTTTTAAGAGGGTTCTCAGGAATGAATCGACTCAGTCGGAAAACATGGTACTGGGAGAGATGGAACGCATGTTTGGAATCCTGGACAGGAAGATTGAGACACTTCAGAAGGATGTCCAGGGGATCAAGGAGTATTATCACATTGTCATATTGGAACAGGATAATATGAAATTAACGCTTCAGCGGTTGTCTTCTCTGTCAGAGAGAGTAGGGGTGTTGGAGCGAATCGCGGTATCATAAGGATACATATTCCACATTGTACGTTGTATAAGGTAGTACGAATAGGACAATTTTGAATGTTTTTAAGATTGTGGAAGCACAAGGAGCGGAGCAAAACATTTTGGAATAAAGGAACAGGCATTACACAACTCAGTGCATCGCTTTATAAATAGCGATATGCTGCGCCAGTGTAATGCCTGTTTTTCTTTCATTTGGAGTGAGATTGCTGCTTAAATGTTAAATCCGAAATAATTTACCGTGTTATTTAAACAGATGCCTTTTACAATGGTTTCTAAAGACGCCATGTCTGCGGGATACATTCCTTCTTCTACCCAGGAGCCGATCATGCGGCAGAGGATCCGACGGAAGTAGTCATGCCTGGTATAAGATAAGAAGCTTCTGGAATCGGTAAGCATGCCGATAAAATTGCCCAGGCAGCCTAAGTTAGCCAGAGAGGTCATCTGATCGATCATGCCCTTAAAATGATCATTGAACCACCATGCAGAACCCTGCTGCAGCTTTCCAGCGGTCCCGGGGCTCTGGAAGCAGCCCAGGATGGTGCCGATAGCCGCGTCGTCGTTAGGATTTAAGGAGTAGATGATGGTCTTGGGGATCTCATTGGTGGCGCTTAAGGCATTGAGGAAGTCCGCCATCTGCGCGCTGGGAGCATAATTATTGATGCAGTCAAAGCCAGTATCCGGGCCCATCTGTTCAAACATATAGGCATTGTTGTCGCGCTTACAGCCATAGTGCAGCTGCATTGCCCATCCCATTTTGTTGTATTCCTTCGCCACAAAGAGCATGAAGCCAGTCTTGAACTTTAACTCCTCCTCCTTGGAGATAGCTTCACCCTTTAAGCCCTTAGCAAGGATCTGATCCAGCTCTGCCTCATCTGCAGGAACATACATCACGAACTCTAAGGCATGATCCGAAACACGGCAGCCATGGTCATTGAAGTATGCCATGCGCTTCTGGAGTGCTTCTTTCAAGGTGGCAAAATTGGTAACGGTTACGCCGCTTACCTGGGAAAGAGTCTGGATGTACTGAGCAAAGGTAGGCTTTTCCACATTCATCGCCTTGTCTGGACGCCATGCAGGCAGCACCTGAACTTCAAAGGTGGGATCCGCGGCGATCTTTTCGTGCCACACCAGGGAATCGACCGGATCGTCTGTGGTGCAGATCACCTTTACATTGGACTGGCGGATCAGATTGCGGACAGACATGCCGTCCTCCTTCAGCTTTTCGTTGCACAGATTCCACACTTCTTCGGCAGTATCTCCGTTTAGATAGCCCTGGAAGCCGAAATATTTTCGCAGCTCCAGATGACTCCAGTGGTATAAGGGATTTCCGATAAGCTTCGGAAGGGTTTCGGCCCAGGCCTGGAATTTCTCACGGTCTGTGGAATCCTTTCCCGTGATGTACTTCTCATCCACCCCATTGGAGCGGATCTGACGCCACTTGTAATGGTCGCCCCCCAGCCATACCTGGGTGATATTGTCGAATTTCCTATCCTCGTAGATCTCCTGGGGATTGATGTGGCAGTGGTAATCCACAATAGGCATGTCCTCCGCGAAGTCGTGATACAATGTCTTCGCCATGTCGGTGTTCAACAAGAAATCCTTGTCCATAAATGGTTGCATTGATAGTTCCTCCTTTTTCATTATAAGAAATTTGACTAAAAATTGGTGGTTGCCCGTTTTATCAAATCGGCAGCGACGGTAGTCCGGCTGGGGACATTGACACCGCCAAATACACCCATAAGTGTGTTGACTGTGGAAGCGCAGAGAGCCTCCACCTTGCTGTCAATCGAGGTCAATTCAGGGTCAGTGCAGCGGGACAGGATGGAATTATTATATCCAATGATAGACAGCTCATTCGGGATGGAGATCCCGGCAGTGTGAGCGTACTTTACCGCTCCGGCGGCTAGAGAATCGGAGGAGGTTAAGATGGAATCAAACTCCAACCCCTGGTCCCGAAGAGAGAGAAGCAACTCCTTAGCGGCCGTGATATCTTTCCTGCACTGGTGAACGTAATCTGAACCCAGGCAGATCCCCCCATCCTTTAATGCGGCCTGGTATCCCTTCAACTTATTCGCCCCGCTGTAGGATGTGCTGGTGTAAAGGTATAAAGGCTTCCGGCGGCCGGACTTGATTAGCTGGGATGCAGCGTGATAAGTGGCGGCAAAATCATCGCAAATTGTGGAATAGATATTCTCCCCTTCTAAATAGCCGTTTAGCAGCATAATGGGAATCATGGCCGCGGCGCTTTGAATATATGCGTTATCCTTTGGCCGCGGTTCGATAAACTTAGACCCGGCCAGGATGATAGCATCAACCCGCTTGGAACAGAGCAGGTCAAAATATTTTTGCTTTGTTTCCAGTTCATAACCAGTGCAGCAAAGGATGGAATCATAACCGTTCAGGCGGAGATCCCGCTCCAGATAGTAGATGGCATTGGCCAGATACAGGTCAGAGGAGTCAGAACACATAATCCCAATGGTGCGCATGGTATTCAGTCCTAAGCCTCTGGCAAATACATTGGGCGTGTAGCCCAGGTTTTCCATCACCTCCAATACTCTGGCGCGGGTCTTGTCGCTGACGTTTGGATTTCCATTTAAGACTCTGGAAACCGTTGCGATGGAAACACTCGCCTTTTTCGAAACGTCATAAATGTTCATCCAGTCACCTCATATTCTGTAAGTGCTTACAAGCTAACTCTATTATACATATTGCTGTCTGATAATGCAATACTTTTCTCTGTTTTTATGGTTAAGTATGAAAGAAACTGGAAAAATTCTGCTGAACAGACAGGAAACTGTGCAAAAAGTGAAAATGGGATTTTGTTTTTGTATTGACTTTCTTTTTGTTTTTTTGTAGAATAATTGTAAGTGCTTACAATACTGCTGCTCACCTCTGGTATCTTGCGAGGCTTCCTGTGAGCAAAGGCAGCAGGGAGCCTGAAGGCAGCAGTATTTAATGAGCGGGACGATTACCTTGTATGTATCCCGCAACGCTGCCGGACATTGCCCGGCAGTGGTAAACAGTAGCTTGACAAAAACTGGGAAGCGGTAAGAAAGGAAGAGGGAAATGCAGGATTTTATTAAGATTCATGAGGATGACAATGTGGCGGTTGCGTTGCGGCCCATTGAAAAGGGGGAGACCCTGACTGTGGCAGGACAGGAGGTGGTGACACTGGAGGAGATTCCTCAGGGCCATAAGTTTGCCTTAAAGCCGATCCAGACCGAGGAGGACGTGATTAAGTACGGCTTTCGCATCGGACATGCAAAGGCAGAGATAGAGAAAGGACAGTGGGTTCATGTACACAATGTAAAGACTGCTTTGGGTGATCTTCTTTCCTATACTTATGAGCCGGTTCCATCCAGATTGAAGGAGACAGAGCATGTATATTTTAATGGATTCCGGAGGAAAGACGGCAGGGTAGGGGTGCGCAATGAACTCTGGATTATCCCTACAGTAGGCTGTGTAAACTCTATTGCCAAAGCGTTGGAAAAGGAAGCTCAGAGTCTGGTTACCGGAACCATTGATGCGGTAGCGGCATTTACCCATCCTTACGGCTGCTCCCAGATGGGGGATGACCAGGAGAATACCCGGAAGATCTTTGCGGATATGATCCACCATCCCAATGCTGGCGGCGTGTTGGTATTGGGACTGGGCTGTGAGAACAGCAATATCCCGGTGCTGATGGATTACATTGGAGAATATGACAAGGAGCGGGTGCGCTTCCTCCAATGCCAGGATGTGGAGGATGAGCATGAGGAGGCCATGAAGCTGTTAAAAGAGCTGGCTGCCTATGCTGGCTCCTTCCACCGGGAAAAATGCGATGCCAGCGAGCTGATTGTAGGCATGAAGTGCGGCGGATCCGATGGATTATCCGGGATCACGGCCAACCCGGTGGTGGGTGCATTTTCCGATATCCTTTGCTCCAAGGGGGGGACCACCATCCTGACCGAAGTACCGGAGATGTTTGGGGCGGAGACTCTGTTGATGAACCGCTGTGAGAATGAGGAGCTTTTTGATAAGACAGTGAATTTAATCAATGATTTTAAGAATTACTTTACCCGCCATGATCAGACCATCTATGAGAATCCTTCTCCCGGAAATAAAAAGGGCGGGATTTCTACCTTGGAGGACAAGTCCTTAGGCTGTACCCAGAAGTCGGGAAGCTCTCCGGTGAAAGGCGTCCTGGCCTATACGGAGCCGGTGAAGGTGAAGGGGCTGAATCTCTTAAGCGCTCCCGGGAATGATCTGGTGGCGTCCACAGCATTGGCCATGTCCGGAGCCCAGATCGTCCTTTTTACCACTGGACGGGGGACGCCATTCGCCTCCCCGGTGCCCACGGTGAAGATTTCCAGCAATTCCAAGCTGGCCAGCCATAAGGCAAATTGGATTGATTTCAATGCGGGCCGTATGGTGGAGGACGCCACTAAGGAGGATTTGGCGGAGGCATTGTTCCAGTTTGTGCTGGATGTGGCTTCCGGGCGTCTGGTAAAGGCTGAGGAGGCCGGATTCCATGATTGGGCTATCTTTAAACAGGGGGTTACGTTATAATTTTTAACCCCTTCAGAGGATGGGTGAACTGGCGCAGAAGGCAGAAAGATGTTCTGGGAAAACAGCTGAAGATAGTTGCTCTTCTGGGCATAGCACGCCATGATTTTTGGTTGCAAAGTTCCGTGAAATTCGCTATACTTGTGGTAAGAAGTGACAGGAGATTTGCCGGGCTCTGTGCTCTGGAACAGGTCCGGCAGAAGTATTGGAACCGAGGTATAGCATGAAGCTGAATAGAACAACGCTCAGAAGTGTGGAAATATTAAAATTAGTATCCAAGCAGCCGGATGGGATTACCTTGGATGAGATCTGCGAAGTCCTGAATCTTCCGAAGACCAGTGCTTATGACATTGTGACCACTTTGGCGGAGACCGGGATGATCCATGTGGCTAAAGGTCCGAAGCAGGTGTACACCATCGGACTTACGGCTTACCGGATTGGAGTCAGCTATACCAATCACCTGGATGTGCTGGGGACTATTGAGCCCGTGCTGAAGGCCTTTTCCCGTGAGATCGGGAAGACGGTATTCTATGGGGTGCTTACCGGGCATGAGGTGGTCTATTTAAGTAAGTTTGAGCCGGAAAACCCAATTATTACCACAGCTACAGTGGGGACGAAGAATCCCTCTTACTGCACATCTCTGGGGAAGGCGATTCTGGCATTTACCGATGAGGAGACCAGAGCCAGGGTGATTGATCGGATCCATTTTCGGCAGAAAACCGCCAGAACCATCATGACGCCGGAATATCTTTTTAAGGAATTGGAAAAGGTAACAGAGAAGGGCTATGCCTTGGATGCCAGGGAGCTTGAGGAGCACATGGAATGTGTGGGCGCGCCAATTTTTAGTCAGGACGGGCAGGTTCTTGGCGCGATCAGTGCTTCCAGCCTCTATGTGCCATCTGAGGATTACGAGAGCCTGGGGCTGGCAGTGCGGGCAAAAGCGGAAGAGATTTCTCGTCTTTTGGGCTATATAGGGAATTGATGTTGCTGTTTCTCTCCTTATACCATGGGGAAGATCACCGAAAGACGAGACAGCAGGCCGTGAAAAGCAACAAAGAGCAAGAGGAAAAATCTCTCTTTTTTAGTTGACAAAACCATAGGTGGGGAGTAGAATCAAGTTAGAAATTGCATTTGCGAAATTAATTCGTATATGCGAATATAAAGAAAGAAGGAGAAGAAGATGAAAAAAGAACAGGTGTTAGCAAGAATGAAAGAAGACTGCCTGGTTGCTGTCGTTCGTGCGAAGAACTTGGAGCAGGGCGAGAAGGTTGTGGACGCGATTATTGCCGGCGGGATCAATTTTATCGAGATCACCATGACCATGGATGAGGGCAATCCGGTTGAGTTCATCGCGGCCATGGCGGCAAAGTACAGAGATAATGATAAGATCGTTATCGGTGCTGGGACTGTCCTGGATCCGGAGACTGCCCGTCAGGTAATTCTTGCAGGGGCAAACTATGTGGTAAGCCCTGGATTAAATGTGGATACCATCAAATTGTGCAACCGCTACCGCGTGCCCATGCTGCCGGGTGTGATGACTCCAACCGAGGCCATCACCGCTTTGGAGGCAGGCTGCGATGTAATCAAGATCTTCCCTGGAAATATTGTGGGACCAGGCGCCATCAGTTCCTTTAAGGGCCCCCTTCCCCAGGGCGAGTTTATGCCCTCCGGCGGTGTGGACGTAGACAATGTGGACAAGTGGTTAAAGGCCGGCGCATACGCAGTGGGAACCGGAAGCAGCTTAACTAAAGGCGCTAAGACCGGCGACTTTGCCGCCGTTACCGCGAAAGCAAAGGAATTTGTAGAGGCAGTAGCAGCAGCACGGGCGAAATAAGCGCCCTGTGAATAGGATTAAGTAACCAAAAACTGGGAATTCGGCCAGACAGAGCCGGATCGA
>CATJIO010000032.1 GCA_949740725.1 uncultured Lachnospiraceae bacterium
CAAACCAGCGTAAGTTAAAATGTTTTTCTTCTCTGCCATCTTTCACAATACCTTCCTTAAATTAAATACTACCGCAAAAGCGGCCTGCCCAGAGGGCCTGGTCTCCTCACGGGAAAGCCTTCGCCATGCAGCGGCAGACTCTGCGTATCCCGAAGAGGTTTCGATTCATAGGACGCATTTCCTAAGAATTGAGAATAAAGCGGATGCAATAAACATCCGCTTTCCAGCACTCATGGTATTATAGCTTAAAGTTCCCGGATTGTCAACCGACTTTCGAAAAGTTGCCTCATCCCCTCCAGCGTATCTACCAGATTGATTTCATTCCGGAGAGCCGCGGAATGAGGCAGGCCCGCAGTGTACCAGGCCATGTGCTTGCGCATCTCTCGCATAGCGATTTTCTCTCCCTTATGGAGGGTCAAAAGCGCCCCATGGCGGAGAACCATCGCTTTGATTTGGGAAATATCCGGTCCGGGGATCTGCTCTCCTGTCCGTAGATAATGATTTGTCCGGGAGAAAATCCATGGATTCCCTTTAGCTCCTCTGGCAATCATCACACCATCACAGCCTGTTTCCTCCATCATGGCTTTGGCCGCCTCCGGCGTAAAGACATCTCCATTTCCCACCACTGGAATCTTTACTGCCTCCTTCACCCTGCGAATGATCCCCCAGTCTGCTTTCCCGGAGTAGTATTGCTCCCTGGTCCGGCCGTGGACCGCCACCGCTGACACGCCGCAGCTCTCCGCGATCCTAGCGATCTCCACCGCATTGGGCTGATCCTCATAGAAGCCCTTCCGGATTTTCACCGTTACCGGCTTTTTTACCTGCTTCACCATAGAGGTTAGGATAGCCTCCACCCGCTTCGGATCCCGCATCAGAGCAGAGCCTTCTCCATTATTGACAATCTTCGGCACCGGGCAGCCCATATTAAAATCGATAATATCATAGGGCCCCTCTTCCAGCCTGGCTGCAATCTCTCCCAGGATGTCCGGGTCGGAGCCAAAGAGCTGGACAGCTGTGGGGCGCTCCTCCTCCTGCACCTTTAGCAACGCCTTTGTGTTTTTGTTCCCATAGAGGATGGCCTTGGCGCTGACCATCTCCGTTACTACCAGGCCACAGCCCTGCTCCTTGCACAGAAGCCGGAAGGCCAGATCAGTCACTCCGGCCATAGGGGCCAGGATCAAAGGGGATTCCATGGCCACACTGCCGATCTTTAACTGCTCCTTCCCCTGAAAGCTCTGACTGTTTGTCATGCTTCTTCCTCCTGTCCCCCAGCCATGCTCCCCTCCAAAGGTTTTCCCAGAAAGAATACCTGGTAAAAGAGCTCTAGGCTCTCCAACAGTTCTCTCTTCTCCCGCTGGTACTGGCGTATTTTCAATTCTCCACCGATGTCGTCATAAAGGTAATCATGCTCATCCACCTCTACCCGGAATTCCAGCCGTCCCTCCGGGGTAAATTCCAGAATCATGGCTCCCCCTACATCCTCGGTAAAAAGCACACATAGGATCTGAAGCTCCTGCTTAATCTCTTCCGGAAGTCGTTGAAACTGAGGATTAAAATAATATTTCTGCTGGTAGGAATTGGCGCCACACAAAACGATCCTTTCTGGCTTCCCGGCATTATTCTCGCTCTGCATCTCTTTTCCCTTCTAAGGCACCGCCTTGCGGTTCCTTTATGCTTTTAACTTAAGAGGGCGCCGTAATCTCTGCTACGACGCCCTGCTCTCATTCTCCTAGCTGATGTTTACACCCCTGCAGAGCTGGCCGCCAGCCCACAGGTTAATCCATAACTCCATGGAAAATCAGCGAACCAGCATCTTAAAGATCTCGTACTGATCCTCTGGAATATCCTTCTTCATGCTCAGCGCCTCCTGGATATCAAAATCCACATAAGCGCCGTTCTTGTAGGCCACCACCCGGTTGCTCTTACCTTCAGCTAAGAGCATGGCTGCCTTAGCCCCCATGATAGAAGCATAAACGCGATCCTTACAAGTTGGAGTGCCGCCCCGCTGCATGTAGCCCAGGATAGTCGCTCTGGTCTCAATGCCAGTGGCTGCCTCGATTCTCCTGGCCATAGAGGTGGAATGTCCGATCCCCTCTGCATTAATGATGATATTGTGCTTCTTCCCTCTCTTACGGTTATCGATAATCCGGTTAATTAACGCCTGCTCATTGCCGTCGTAGCGCTCCGGGAGAAGCACATCCTCCGCACCGTTGGCAAAGCCGCACCAAAGGGCGATAAAGCCGGCATTCCGCCCCATAACCTCGATGATCGAGCAGCGTTCATGAGAGGTGGAAGTGTCACGCACCTTATCGATTGCCTCCATAGCGGTATTTACCGCAGTATCAAAGCCGATGGTATACTCGCTGCAGGCGATGTCTAAGTCAATGGTCCCTGGGACGCCGATAGTATTTACCCCCAGCGCCGCCAGCTTCCCAGCTCCCCTAAAGGAACCGTCGCCACCGATGACCACAATACCATCGATCCCATGCTTCCTGCAGATCTCCGCTCCCTGCTCCTGGCCCTCCGGCGTGGTGAACTCCATGCATCTGGCAGTATAGAGAATCGTACCTCCCCGATGCATAATGTCCGACACACTGGTGCTGTCCATATCCACAATTTCCTCAGAAAGCAGGCCGGCGTATCCTCTCATGATCCCTTTTACCTTCAGTCCCTGGTGAATCGCGGTACGGACCACTGCACGGATCGCCGCGTTCATCCCTGGTGCATCGCCTCCGCTGGTTAATACTCCGATTGTCTTTACTGCCTTTGCCATAACTTTACCCTCCTGAAGTGAAAATCTATCATCAACCGCAATTTGTTCTCCTATTTATACACGACTATCTTACCCCATTTTCCTTAGCTTTTCAATCCCTTTTTCCACTAGTCTGACATTTTTTTCACCAAGCTTTTTCGTCAACTTATCCAATAATTCTCCATCTGCCCGCACATTCCAATTTGAAGGTAGTTTTTTCTTTGCTTTCTCCTGCTTTAGATAAAGGATCACGGTATCCTTCCCCTCCTGATTCCTCAATAGTTCAAAAAGTTCTGTCTCTTTGACGCGGTATTCTTCCAGATTTTCGTATTGGATCCACAGCTCCTTTGGTATGTCCCGAAAGGGGATTACCTGGCTGCACACCAGCTTTCCCACCGGCTCCTCCCCCATGGAGACACGCCCCTGGATAAACAGTTTCTCCTCCTCTGCAAAAAGGCCTCTCTGCTTCTCGTAAACATTGGGAAAGACCAATACCTCCACAGAACCCAACATATCCTCCAAAGTAATGAATGCCATCATCTGGCCGTTGCGGGTAGTTTTCACCACTTTTCCCGATACCATGCCGCCGATTGTGACCATGGAATTATCCTCTACTTTGGCCCGTTCCGTCTCCTCGTCCACCACAAAGTCCGCCGCCGTTGCCGTGATATTCTTCCTCCACACTGACTCATAAGCATCCATCGGGTGGCCGCTGACATAGATCCCTAATGTTTCCTTTTCAAGGGCTAAAAGTTCCTCCTTGGGATATTCCTCCACATTCGGCATGGTAATCCGGAAGTCATCTCTGGTGTCCTCGTCAGCGAAATCAAAGAGGCTCATCTGGCCGGAGATTCCTATCTTTTTTTCTTTATTTTTCTGCTCCAAAAGCTCCGGGGCAACCATCATCTTTTGCCGCCGGTTCCCTGGCATGGAATCTAATGCGCCGGACTTGATAAAGTTCTCCAGGATCTTTTTATTCACCTCCTTATTGCTCATCCGCTCAGCAAAATTCTCCATGGTGGAGAAAGGTCCATGGGCCTCCCTCTCCTTCACAATCAGATCCACCACGGATTTTCCTACGCTCTTGATGGCGGATAGGCCATACCGGATAGCGCCCCCGGATACGGTAAATCCACTCTCTCCCTCATTCACATCCGGGGGCAAGATGGAGATACCCATCTGGCGGCAGGTCAAAATATACTCCGCCGCCTTCCTCCCATTATCCATCACCGAGGTCATCAGCGCTGCCATAAATTCCAAAGGATAATAATATTTCAGGTAAGCGGTCTGATAGGCCACCACCGCATAGCAAGCCGCGTGGGACTTGTTAAAAGCGTACTTGGCGAAATCGATCATCTCGTCGAAGATCAGATTGGCCGTCTTCTCAGCAATCCCATTGGCGATACAACCCTTTACCCCCTCCTCTAAATTTCCGTAGACGAAGTTTCTCCGCTCCTTCTCCATCACCGCCGCCTTTTTCTTAGACATGGCGCGGCGCACCAGATCGCTCCGGCCCATGGTATATCCTGCCAGCTCCCGGACAATCTGCATCACCTGCTCCTGATAGACGATGCAGCCGTAAGTGGGCCCCAGAATCGCCTCCAGCTGAGGGCAATCATAGGTGACGGCGCTTTTATCATTCTTTCCCTTTAAGTACTTGGGGATAAAGTCCATGGGACCGGGGCGGTAGAGGGAAATGCCAGCGATAACATCCTCCAAGTTCTCCGGCTTTAGCTCCTTCATGAAGCTTTTCATCCCTCCGCTTTCCAGCTGGAATATGCCTTCTGTTTTCCCGGTGCCAATAGCATCCAGCACCTTCTTATCCTGGTAATCCAGATGGTCAATATCCAGGTGAATCCCATAATTCTTCTCCAACTGCCCCACCGCGTTCTGAATCACCGTCAAGGTCCGAAGCCCGAGAAAATCCATTTTCAAAAGCCCCAGCTCCTCCAAGGTGGTCATGGTAAACTGGGTGGTGATCGTGCCGTCCGACGCCCGGCTTAACGGCACATACTCATCTACCGAAGTCCGGCTGATCACTACTCCCGCTGCATGCATAGAAGTATGCCTGGGAAGCCCTTCCAGACGTTTGGACATATCAATTAAGTATTTTACCTGGTCATCCGTCTGGTAGGCATTCCGCAGATCCGGGCTTTCCTTTAAGGCGCGGTCCAGAGTCATTCCCAGGTCGTTAGGCACCATCTTGGCGATGGCGTCGCACTGGGCGTAAGGATAGTCCAGCACCCGGCCCACATCCCGGATCACCCCTTTAGCAGCTAATGTACCGAAGGTAACGATCTGCACCACCTGATCCTTCCCGTATTTCCTGACCACATAATCAATGACTTCCTGGCGACGCTCAAAGCAAAAGTCAATATCAATATCCGGCATGGACACACGCTCCGGATTTAAAAAACGCTCAAACAGCAGATCATAGCGGATGGGATCAATATTGGTGATCTCCAGACAGTAGGACACAATGCTCCCTGCCGCCGATCCTCTCCCCGGCCCCACAGGAATCCCCTGGGAGCGGGCAAAATGAATGAAGTCCCACACAATAAGGAAGTAATCCACATACCCCATAGTCTGGATCACGCCCAGCTCATAGTCCAGCCGCTCCCTGAGAGCCGGATCCTCCTTGGCATACCGCCGCTTCAGTCCCTCAGTGCACAGACGGTTCAGATAGCTCCAGGAGGTCTCTCCCTGGGGTACCTGGAATTTAGGGAGCTTAGTCACCCCAAACTCGATCTCCACATTGCACCGTTGGGCAATCCTTGCTGTATTATCCAGAGCCTCCTGGGCGTAGGGGAACAACTCCCGCATCTCCTCCTCGGATTTTAAGTAGTATTGTCCTCCCTCATAGCGCATCCGATTCTCGTCGGAAACCTTTTTCCCAGTTTGAATACACAGGAGGATATCGTGGGCATTAGCATCCTCCGGGTAAATGTAATGGATATCATTGGTGGCCGCCAGCTCTATGGAAAGCTCCTGGCTCATCCGCATCAATCCCTGGTTCACCGTCTTCTGGGCCGGTATCCCGTGATCTTGAATCTCCAGGAAGAAGTTTCCCTTTCCAAATATCCCCTCATATCGAAGCGCCGCCTCCTTAGCCTCCTGGTAAAGTCCCCGTTCCAGATTCCGCTGCACTTCCCCGGCCAGGCAGGCGCTCAGCGCAATGATCCCCTCGTGGTAAGTCTCCAGTATCTCATAATCCACCCTGGGCTTATAGTAAAATCCGTCCACAAATCCTTTCGACACGATCTTCATTAAGTTCTGGTATCCCTGGTTATTCTCTGCCAACAGGACCAAATGATAGTATCGGTCCTCCCCACTCACCGTCTCCCGGTCAAATCGTGAACCAGGGGCCACGTAGACCTCACAGCCAAGGATGGGCTTAACCCCTGCCTCCCTGGCTGCCCGGTAAAAGTCAATCACACCGTACATCACGCCGTGGTCGGTGATAGCCAGGCTATCCATTCCCAGCTCCCTGGCCCGTACAGCAATCTCTTTGATCTTGCTGGATCCGTCCAACAGGCTGTACTCCGTATGAACATGCAAATGTGTAAATGCCATGGGGCTTCCTCCGTATTTTTTATTCTGCCGTGAGTTTGCAGCGTGCGGCTACGGCTTCGCTTCGTACCCGATATTGCGGGGCACGCTGTCTCGCTCACGGGCCTTGCGGCCCTATGGAAAAGGCCGAATTAGACGATGCTTCTGTGCTTTGCACTGCGCATCTTCTAATTCGTCCTTTTCCGCACTGCTTTTGGCTTTCGTGGATATTATACCACAAAAAAACACGCTTGCGCGTGTTTTTTATTGAAAGCTGCAAAAGCTTCTGTTCCCCCAGCTCATTTTTCGTCTTTAATTGCTCCGCAGATACTTCTCAATATCCGAAACTGCCTGCTGTTCATCTTCTCCATCTGCAGTAATGATTAGCTCCTCACCCGCAGCTAGCCCCAGAGTCATCATCCCCATAATGCTCTTGGCATTAACCCGCTTTGACTCGGATTCTACGTAGATCCTGCTTTCATACTGGCTTGCTACCTGTACTAACATTGCAATCGGTCTTGCTTCCAAACCGGATGAGAGTTCAATGGTAACGGTCTTTCTTATCATAATTTTCCTCCTCTTTTCCGGACGGTCCCACTCCCGTCTCTGAAACCGCTTCTCCCAGTGCCTGCTCCCGTAGAGACTCCGCCAGCGCGCTCAGCTTCCGAAGCCGGTGATTCACACCGGATTTCCCTACAGGCGGGTCCAGGGCCTCGCTTAATTCCTTTAAACTGGCCTCCGGCTTCTCCAGCCGCAGCCTGGCGATCTGCTCTAAGGCCTTGGGCAGCTGAGAGAACCCCACGGTATCGCGGATAAATAAAATATCATTTAACTGCTTTACCGCAGCGGATACGGTCTTGTTAATATTGGCAGTTTCGCAGTTCACCTGACGGTTCACCTGTCCCCGCATCTCCTTCAGTATC
>CATJIO010000033.1 GCA_949740725.1 uncultured Lachnospiraceae bacterium
ACTCTTGCTTTCGCTCGCCGACTCACTTACGCTCTTGCTTTCGCTTGCCGATTCGCTCAAGCTCTTACTAGCGCTCGCTGATTCGCTTAGACTCTTGCTTTCGCTCGCTGACTCACTTACGCTCTTGCTTTCGCTCGCCGATTCGCTCAAGCTCTTGCTTTCACTCGCCGACTCGCTTACGCTCTTACTTTCACTTGCCGACTCGCTCAAGCTCTTGCTTTCGCTCGCTGATTCACTTAGACTCTTGCTTTCGCTCGCCGACTCACTTACGCTCTTGCTTTCGCTTGCCGATTCGCTCAAGCTCTTGCTCCCGCTCGCCGATTCGCTCAAGCTCTTACTAGCGCTCGCTGATTCACTTAGACTCTTGCTTTCACTCGCCGATTCGCTCAAGCTCTTACTCTCGCTCGCCGATTCGCTCAAGCTCTTACTTTCACTCGCCGACTCACTTACGCTCTTGCTTTCGCTTGCCGATTCACTCAAGCTCTTACTTTCGCTCGCCGATTCACTTACGCTCTTACTCTCGCTCGCTGACTCACTTACGCTCTTGCTTTCACTCGCCGACTCGCTCACACTCTTGCTTTCGCTCGCTGACTCACTTACGCTCTTGCTTTCGCTTGCCGATTCGCTCAAGCTCTTGCTTTCACTTGCCGATTCGCTCAAGCTCTTGCTCTCGCTTGCTGACTCGCTTAGACTCTTGCTCTCGCTTGCCGATTCGCTCAAGCTCTTGCTCTCGCTTGCTGATTCGCTTAGACTCTTGCTCTCGCTCGCCGACTCGCTTAGACTCTTGCTCTCGCTTGCTGATTCGCTTACGCTCTTGCTTTCACTCGCTGATTCGCTTAGACTCTTGCTTTCGCTCGCTGACTCACTTACGCTCTTGCTTTCACTCGCCGACTCGCTCAAGCTCTTGCTTCCACTGGCACTGGCGGATTCACTCAAGCTCCTACTAGCGCTTCTACTCTCAGAAAGGCTCTTTGACAAACTGAGGCTCTCCTCTGCCGATGCACTCAGTGATGCGCTCCGGCTGGTACTCGTTGACCCGCTGATAGAAATACTTTCGCTCTTTTGCGCTGACTCGCTTTCCGATTTGCTGGCACTTCTGCTTGCAGATTCACTCCTGGCTTCTGACTCGCTCTTCGATCGGCTATCTTCGATAGATGCCGACTCACTGTTGGCTTTTGACTCGCTTTGGCTTGCCAATTTACTCTCATCAATACTTGTGGATATGCTGTCACTTTTTTCTGAATTGCTCACCGACCTGGATTCGTGTTCGCTTATAGCCTCGCTTAAGCTCTTCTCTGTCTCAGTCAGCTCGCTCCGATTCTTATGATACTCATCTAAGCCATCATTAAACGTTGTCTCTGAGAAATATTCATCTCCCTTATCTTTAAAGTAAACGCCAAATTTTCCTTCATATACTACTTCCTTTTTCAAAACCACAATGTGGTCAATCTCATTCGCTATGCTGCTGTTAGTTATCTTGCCATCTGCATCTGCAACAGCATAATCAAAATAGGCCTTTTGCGTCTTTCCATCGGCATCCTTATATTCAACATAAACATGATGCTTTGATGTATCACCATAAAATCCTTCTGTTCTCCATTCACTATGCTTTACTTCTGTAACGCCTTTTTCCTGATATAAGCTATATTGAACCAAAAGATTGGCTAATTCATCTGCTGCTTTCCAATAGGCATTGCTTACTTTATTTCCCTGTGACGCCTTTTTCTCTGCCTCTACCCTTTTCTGTGCTTCTGTGATATCCTTGAGCAACTTTTCCAGATAAGGATCGCTATATTTATCAAACGCTTCCGATGTACTATCACGCACACTTTGAGCCAGGGAAACCGACTCGCTGGTAGATGTCAGCTCACTTGACGCCATTGCAATGCTTTCCGACATACTATTGGACATCGATAATTCTGCCTCACTGGCTGACTTTAGCATCGATGCCTCAGCGGAATCCGCTGCTGAACGAGACTGGCTGGCAGATTCTGCTGCTTTGGATAAGCTGACAGATTCAGACTCTGCTGACTCACTGGCGGCAGCTGACAAAGAAGCATCCTGGGAAAGCTCTTTACTTAGAGACTCGCTTGCTTCTTCTGATTCTTTCTGCAGGCTTTCTGACTGTGCAGCTGCTGACTCACTGGCCGACGCAGACAATGAAGCCTCTCTTTCATCTTCTTCTGACAATGACAAGCTGATGGACTCTGATTCTGACGCCAAACTGAGAGACTTTGATTCACTTTCTGACTCCGATAATGACTGTTCTTCTGATATTTTTTCGGAAAGAGACATATCGTCACTTTCTGATTCAGAAAATGAATCCGAATCAGACAAAGAAGACGAATCGGAATCTATCATTGAATCGGAGTCGGAGCCAGAATCTAACAGCGAATCTGACGGCAATCCAGATTCTGAATCAGAATTCCCTTCTTCCGTACTTGTCTCCTCTTCCTTTAAACTCTCGCTGGATAGATCTGAAGTATCTGACGTATTGGAAGAATCTGTGCTTTCTGAACCATCTTCTTCATTTCCGCCGTTTGACTCATTCTCCTTGTTTTCTCCGTCATCTTCCTCGCTTGAGTCCGGCTGATGATCGGTTTCCCCTCCAGTACTTCCGCTATTTTCCGTTTCGTTTGAGTCTGTTCCGTCATCTGGGGTATCCTTATCACCAGAACCGTCATTTTCCGTTTCCCCATCCGTGCCTGGCAGATCGCCAGATCCAGCCCCATCACCAGAATCTTCTGTATCTGTTGGTGTATCCGATCCAGCTCCATCATTACCAGAACCATCGCTGTCCGTCATATCGCCGGAGCCTGTGTCATTGCCGGAATCTCCGCCATCCGTCGTATCGCCGGAGCCTGTGTCATTGCCGGAATCTCCGCCATCCGTCATA
>CATJIO010000034.1 GCA_949740725.1 uncultured Lachnospiraceae bacterium
GGCAAGGTAATTGATTAATTACAGAGAGGAGGAACGGAAATTGGCTAGATTAAAAGAGATTTATCAGAACGAAATCGTAGACGCTCTGATGAAGAAATTCGGATATAAGAACATCATGGAAGTGCCGAAGCTGGATAAGATCGTAATCAATATGGGCGTAGGCGAGGCAAAGGAAAACGCCAAGGTTCTGGATTCTGCTGTAAGGGATCTGGAGATCATCTCCGGTCAGAAGGCAGTTACCACCCGGGCAAAGAAGTCGGTTGCAAACTTCAAGATTCGTGAAGGCATGGCCATCGGCTGTAAGGTAACCCTTCGGGGCGAGAGAATGTATGAGTTTGCGGATCGTCTGATCAATTTGGCATTACCCCGTGTGCGTGACTTCCGGGGCGTAAATCCAAACGCATTTGACGGAAGAGGCAACTATGCATTAGGAATCAAGGAGCAGTTGATCTTCCCGGAAATCGAGTACGATAAGATCGACAAGGTGAGAGGAATGGATGTGGTATTTGTTACCACCGCCAAGACTGACGAAGAAGCCCGTGAACTTTTGACATTATTTAATATGCCTTTTGCGAAATAATTAGGAGGATTTATCCATGGCTAAAACTTCAATGAAGATTAAGCAGCAGCGTCCTGCTAAGTTCTCTACCAGGGAATATAACCGTTGCAGAATTTGTGGCCGTCCACATGCTTATTTAAGAAAGTACGGCGTGTGCCGCATCTGCTTCCGTGAGCTGGCATATAAGGGCCAGATTCCGGGAGTTAAGAAGGCCAGCTGGTAGACCGGAAGCACTTGGCAACATAGCCTAGTGCGAGGCCTTCACGAACCTTAGCGAATCCGGGCTAAAGGCGAAGGATGAGCTTAGCTGAGTGAACATGCAACGTCTATTTGATATGAGAACAAAGAAAAGGAGGACTAATCACCATGACTATGAGTGATCCGATTGCAGATATGCTTACAAGAATCCGCAATGCAAATACTGCGAAGCATGATACAGTAGATGTGCCCTCTTCCAAGATGAAGCTGGCGATTGCCGACATCCTGGTAAAGGAAGGCTACATTAAGAAATATGATATTGTTGAAGACGGCGGATTTAACACCATCCGCATTGCATTAAAGTATGGAAAAGATAAGAATGAAAAAATCATTTCCGGTCTGAAGAGAATTTCTAAGCCTGGTCTGCGTGTTTATGCAAGCAAGGAAGAGCTGCCCAAGGTATTAGGCGGCTTAGGGATTGCCATTATCTCTACCAATCAGGGCGTGGTAACGGATAAGGAAGCCCGTCAGCTTGGAGTAGGCGGCGAAGTGCTGGCATTTGTGTGGTAGCCACAAAATCAAAACTGAAAACAGAAGACCCGCCCATGGGTCTTCCGAAAATCTAAGTAGGAGGAGACAAATCATGTCACGAATTGGAAAGATGCCAATCCCGGTTCCCGCAGGGGTAACGGTTACGATTGGGGAGGATAATAAAGTGACCGTGAAAGGCCCCAAGGGCACTCTGGAAAGAGAGCTTGCTCCGGAGCTGACTATCGAGGAGAAGGACGGCCACATTTTAGTTACCAGACCGAATGATTTAAAGAGAATGAAATCTTTACACGGCCTGACCAGAACCTTAATTAACAATATGATCCATGGTGTTACCGAAGGCTATCAGAAGGTACTGGAGGTTAACGGTGTAGGTTACCGTGCAGCAAAGCAGGGGAAAACCTTAGTTCTGAACCTGGGTTACTCTCACCAGGTTGATATGGTGGATCCAGAAGGAATTGAGACCGTACTGGAAGGACAGAACAAGATCATCGTTAAGGGTATTAACAAGGAAAAGGTAGGCCAGTATGCTGCTGAGATCCGAGACAAGAGAAGACCTGAGCCGTATAAGGGCAAGGGCATCAAGTATGCTGATGAAGTGATCCGCCGCAAAGTTGGTAAGACTGGTAAGAAATAATTAAGGAGAGTGTAAAGATGGTTAGCAAACAGTCAAGAAGCGAAGTTCGCGTTAAAAAACACATGAGATTGCGCAATCGTTTTGCAGGAACTGCAGAGAGACCGCGTCTGGCAGTGTTCAGAAGTAATAATCATATGTATGCTCAAATTATCGACGATACGGTTGGACATACACTGGTGTCAGCTTCCACGGTTGAGAAGGAAGTGAAGGCAGAGCTGGAGAAGACGAATAACGTAGATGCCGCAGCGTATGTTGGCACCGTAATCGCTAAGAGAGCATTGGAGAAAGGTATCGATGAAGTTGTATTCGACAGAGGCGGCTTCCTTTACCACGGAAAAGTTCAGGCATTAGCAGATGCAGCCCGCGAGGCTGGTCTGAAATTCTAGTAGAGAGGAGAACGAACATGAAGCGTACAATTATTGATGCCAGCCAGTTAGAGCTTAATGACAGAGTTGTGGCAATCAAAAGAGTTAGCAAGACCGTTAAAGGTGGACGTACCATGAGATTTTCCGCTCTGGTAGTAGTTGGCGACGGAAATGGCCATGTAGGAGCCGGTTTAGGAAAGGCAGGCGAGGTTCCGGAGGCTATTCGGAAAGGAAAAGAGGCGGCAACCAAGAATCTGGTGGAAGTACCCATGGATGAGAATAACAGTATTCCCCATGACTTTTTCGGCAAGTTTGGCAGTGCCAATGTGCTGTTAAAGAGAGCTCCCGAAGGTACTGGTATTATTGCAGGCGGCCCGGTTCGTGCCGTGGTGGAGTTAGCCGGTATTAAGAATATCCGTACTAAGTCTCTGGGCTCTAATAATAAAACAAACGTAGTATTAGCTACCATTCAGGGATTAACTTCCTTAAAAACTCCAGATGAGGTGGCAAGACTGCGCGGTAAATCTGTGGAAGAGATCGTAAACGAGTAGGAGGATAGAGCAATGGCAGAAAAGTTAAAAATTACCTTAGTAAAATCCCCGATCGGTGCTATTCCAAAGCAGAAGGCGACGGTAGAAGCTCTTGGTTTAAAGAAGCTTCACAAGACCGTTGAATTACCGGATAACGGCGCTGTCAGAGGTATGATTCAAAGAGTTCGCCACTTAGTGGATGTTGAAGAAATCTAGGAAAGGTAGGTGCAGACATGGAGTTATCTAATTTAAGACCGGCAGAAGGTTCCAAGCACAGCGATAATTTCAGAAGAGGCCGCGGACACGGTTCCGGCAATGGCAAGACAGCCGGCAAGGGTCATAAGGGTCAGAAGGCTCGTTCTGGAGCACCAAGACCAGGTTTTGAAGGTGGTCAGATGCCATTATACAGACGTCTGCCAAAGAGAGGATTTACCAATCGCAATTCCAAGACGATTGTTGGAATTAACGTCAGCACATTAGAGCGGTTCGACAATGACACCGTAGTAACGATTGATCTGTTGCTGGAGAACGGCATCATCAAGGAAGTATATGATGGTGTGAAGTTCCTTGGAAACGGAGAATTAACCAAAAAGCTGACTGTTAAGGCAAATGCCTTCAGTGAAGGCGCAAAAGCGAAAATCGAGGCTTTAGGTGGAACCTGCGAGGTGATCTAATATGTTTCAAACGATTCGTAATGCATTTAAGGTGAAGGAAATCCGAAAAGGACTTCTTTACACCTTCATGATGCTGGTTGTGATTCGGTTTGGTTCTCAGCTTCCTATCCCTGGAGTAGATCCCCAGTATTTCCGAAATATTTTCGAACAGGCTGGGGATGCCTTGGGGTTCTTTAATGCTATGACTGGAAGTTCTTTTGAGAATATGTCTGTCTTGGCGCTGAGCATTACACCGTATATTACTTCCTCCATTATTATGCAGTTGCTTACGATTGCGATTCCTAAGCTTGAGGAAATGCAAAAGGACGGCGAGGACGGAAGACGAAAGATTTTGGAGTACACCCGTTACGTAACTGTAGCTTTGGCACTGTTGCAGTCTTCTGCAATGGCCATCGGCTTTGGCAGACAGGGATTCCTGATCGATTATAATGTGTGGAGCATTATCACGGCTATCTGTTGTATGACCGCTGGAAGTGCATTTTTAATGTGGATTGGCGAGCAGATAACAGAAAAAGGTGTAGGGAATGGAATTTCTATTGTCCTGCTGTTCAATATTATCTCCAGTGTTCCCAATGACGGAGCTACCTTATTTACCCGCTTCATCCAGGGGAAAAAAGTTCCGGTCGCTGTTGTCTCTATACTGATTATCCTGGCAGTGGTTATCGCCATGGTAGTCTATGTCATCATTTTAAATGACGCGGAGAGAAGGATCCCGGTTCAGTATTCAAAGAAAATGCAGGGGCGTAAGATGGTAGGAGGCCAGTCCTCCCACATTCCTTTAAAGATCAATACGGCTGGAGTCATGCCTGTGATCTTCGCTTCCTCCATCATGTCATTTCCGGTTATTATCGGACAGTTCCTTAATGTTAACTATAACAGCATTGGAGGAAAGATTTTACTGGTATTAAATTCTTCGAATTGGCTAGTACCTGAACGGCCGCTTTACTCCATCGGCTTGGTAATCTATATTGTGTTGCTGATTCTATTTGCATACTTTTATACTTCCATTACCTTTAACCCGCTGGAGGTTGCCAATAACATGAAGAAGCAGGGAGGATTTATCCCGGGTATTCGCCCCGGAAAGCCTACTTCCGATTATTTAAATAAGATTCTGAATTATATTGTATTTATCGGCGCGGCTGCCTTGACTGTGATAGCAGTCCTTCCGATTGCCTTTTCCGGCCTTTTTAGCGTAAGCCGGATTTCCTTCTCAGGCACATCTCTGATCATTATTGTCAGTGTCGTCCTGGAGACCATTAAATCCATTGAATCCAAAATGCTTGTGCGGAATTACAAAGGATTCTTAAACGATTAATAAAATAGCACTCTCAATTACAGAGAGTGCTTTTGGAATATTAAGGAGGAGGAAAAGTCAGATGAAGCTTATTATGTTAGGTGCACCAGGGGCCGGAAAGGGCACCCAGGCAAAAAAGATCGCAGAGAAGTATCAGATTCCCCATATCTCCACAGGAGATATTTTCCGCGCCAATATTAAAGCCGGGACAGAGTTGGGAATGAAGGCAAAGTCTTACATGGATCAGGGTCAGTTGGTGCCGGATGAGGTAACCATCGGCATGCTTCTGGATCGGATTTCCCAGGATGACAGTAGGAATGGCTATGTGTTAGACGGGTTTCCCAGGACAATTCCCCAGGCAGAGAGCTTGACCGCTGCCCTCCTTGCCCGGGGCGAGAAGATCAACTATGCAGTTAATGTGGACGTGCCGGATGAAAATATTGTAAACCGTATGTCTGGAAGAAGAGCTTGTTTAGGCTGCGGCGCCACATATCACGTTATGTACAATGCGCCGAAGACAGTGGATGTGTGCGATGCATGCGGAGAGAAGCTGGTGCTGCGTGATGATGATCAGCCGGAGACTGTACAGAAGCGGTTGCGCGTTTACCACGAGCAGACACAGCCTTTGATTGACTACTATAATAAAGAAGGCATTTTGGTGGAGGTAGACGGAACTCAGGATATGGAAAAGGTGTTCCAGGATATTGTAAAGGTTTTAGGAGCATAACCTATGGTATCCATAAAATCAGAAAGGGAAATCGGATTAATGCGGGAGGCAGGCAAGATTCTTGCCTGCGTCCTGGACGAACTGGGAGAGGCGCTTCACCCGGGAATGTCTACTCTGGAGATAGATCAGTTGGGCGACCGCATTATCCGCAGATATGGATGCATCCCGTCTTTTAAAAATTACAATGGCTACCCAGCTTCCATCTGTGTATCGGTCAATGATGAGGTGGTTCACGGCATTCCCAGCAAGTATCATTTGTTGAAGGAAGGGGATATCGTCAGCCTGGATGCAGGGGTGATTTATAAGGGATATCATTCCGATGCTGCCAGAACCTATGGAATTGGGGAGATCTCCCCAGAGGCAAAGCAGCTGATTCGCGTTACGAAGCAATGCTTTTTTGAAGGGATTAAATATGCAAAAGCTGGAAATCATTTAAATGATATCTCTACTGCAATCCAGACTTATGCCCAAAGCTTTGGATATGGGGTGGTTCGCGACCTGGTAGGACATGGGATCGGTTCCCATCTTCATGAGGATCCGGAGATACCGAATTTTTCTCAGCGGCGGAGAGGAATACGGCTGCGCCCGGGGATGACACTGGCCATTGAGCCGATGATTAATGCCGGACGTTACGACGTATCGTGGTTGGATGATAATTGGACGGTGGTGACAGACGACGGCTCTCTTTCCGCCCATTATGAGAATACAATTCTAATTACGGATCAGGAGCCGGAGATTTTATCGCTGCTCTGACGCAGGGGGAAAGGATTTTGGGATCGGATGATGGAATACGAACCGGGATATCTGGCCAGAAGCCTGGCAGGCCATGACAAAGGACAGCTTTATCGCATACTGAAGGCGGAAGGTGAATATGTTTATCTGACAGACGGAAAGAAGAGAACCATCAATAATCCGAAACGCAAAAAGAAAAAGCATGTACAGCTTCAGTATCCGAATAAATCAGAAAATGTTTAACATATCAAAAGCGGCTTTTGCAGCAAGGAGGAATTGGAAGGAATGTCTAAGGCAGATGTAATTGAAATTGAAGGAACGGTAGTGGAAAAATTGCCCAATGCTATGTTTCAGGTAGAGCTGGAAAATGGCCATCAGGTATTGGCTCATATCAGTGGAAAGTTGCGGATGAACTATATCCGGATTTTACCGGGTGACAAGGTTACTCTCGAGATGTCACCCTATGATCTGTCTAAGGGAAGGATTATCTGGAGGGATAAATAGTCACTATTCCCATCTGGTATCCCGCGAACAGTGAGGATAACATTGAAAGCTCTGATAAAAAGTGCTTGCATTATATTGCTGTTTTTGGTATAATGTTTTAGCAACTTTGTTGGTCAGTAGAAAGGAGAATTACGATGAAGGTTAGAAGCTCTGTAAAACCGATTTGCGAAAAGTGCAAA
>CATJIO010000035.1 GCA_949740725.1 uncultured Lachnospiraceae bacterium
CCCGCACCTCCCCTCCCCCACAGCCCGCGACTCCTAACCGGCCGCACCCTACCTAGTTCACGACTCCTAAAGCCACCGCGAATTCCTTAGCCAGCAATACACCTGGCCTTCACGGCTCACTTAACCAGCGACTCAATAATATAGCAACATTAGTATAACTAGCTCCAGTTCGCTGGGTTCATATCATCCGGTATCCTGCCAGTCAAAATATCTTCATAGTGCTTCAATTTTTCATCCATATAGGCAACGGTTGTCCTGGCCTCCTCAAGTTTCTTATGCGCCTGCTCCCGTTGCTTTAAGATAATTTGATATCTGGCCTGCAAATTTTCATCCGATTCCTCTAGTCGGCACAGCTCGAAATATCGTTTAATTTCCTTTACTGGAGTGCCGCAATTTTTCAGGTATATAATTCCCCGCATCCAATTCGCGGATCTATCATCGAAAATCCGGTGGTTCCCGCTGTCTCTCTGGCAGGGCAGCAAGTCGATATCCGTGTAATAGCGCAAAGTATGCTCTGTGGTGTGGAACATTTCCGCGAACTGCTTGATGGAATAATTCATAAAAATTTCCTCCCGCTTATGTAGAAAAATCGCAAAAAACTATTGACCTCGGGTTACACGAAGTTGTTATACTGATTATAAGACAAAAAAATCAGCCATGCAATATTCAGACAGGAGGAAATCTATGGGATATTTAGGTGAAGAGATCCGAAAATTAGGCTTTGGGTTAATGCGTCTTCCCCAAAAAGAGGGCAAGATCGATGTAGAACAGGTAAAAGAGATGGTGGATTTATTTATGGACTCCGGATTTACCTATTTCGACACGGCATGGGCCTATGCCGGAAGCGAGGATGCCATCCGCCAGGCACTGGTAGAGCGTTATCCCCGGGAAAGCTACCAGCTAGCCACAAAAAATGCAGCATGGATCGACTGCAAGACAAGGGAAGAGGCCTATAAGCAGTTTGACACATCCCTGAAACAGACCGGGGCAGGATATTTTGATTTTTATCTCCTTCATAATCTAGGAGAAGCCAGAACCCATTATTTTGATGACTTTGATATGTGGAATTGGATACAGGAGAAAAAGAGGGAAGGACTTGTCCGTCATATAGGATTTTCCTTCCATTCCACCCCGGAAGAATTAGACATCCTTCTTAACACCCATCCGGAAATGGAATTTGTCCAGCTGCAAATCAATTATGCTGACTGGGAAAATCCCACAGTACAATCTAGACAATGCTACCAGGTAGCCAGGCAACACGGTAAGCCGGTGATAATCATGGAGCCGGTCAAGGGCGGCATGCTGGCAACGCCGCCTGATCCGGTGGTACAGGTTTTAAAATCAGCAGAGCCCGAAAGCTCCGCGGCTTCCTGGGCAGTCCGCTTCGCGGCGGATCTGGAAGGCGTCATCACGGTTCTCTCTGGAATGAGCAATACAGAACAAATGAAGGATAACCTGTCCTATATGAAATCCTTCGCCAGTCTCACCCACAGCCAGAGAGAAACACTGCAGCAGGCTCAAGCGGAGCTGAAAAAGATTCCATTAATCCCTTGTACCTCCTGTAACTACTGTGCCAAAGTATGCCCAATGAAGATTGGCATTTCCGGTTCCTTCACCGCAATGAATTACCTGACGCTTTACAACAACCTGAGCTCAGCAAAGAGCCAGGAAGAATGGCTGGTAACACGCCATGGCATGAAGCATGCTGACGCATGCATCAAATGCGGAAAATGCGAGGAGGCCTGCCCCCAGCATATTCTCATCCGGGAGCAGCTCCAGAAGGTGAGCGAGGCATTGCTGAAGTAGGGCTTATTGGTAATTGGCCGTTAAATTCGGCCGTCATATGTTTTTGCTTTCCTTCTTTTCCTGAATTTCCTGTACGATTTTATTATAAGCTTTCCTGTTCAAACGGTAAAAATACAAGACTCCTGCTGTTACAACCCATAATATACCTGGAACTGTGGTGAACGAATGTTTCATCACAGCCAGCACAGCCGGATTCTGCTGCTGGTTTGCCATATATCCCAAACTGCTTAATACTCCTGCCAGAACAGACGTTCCGATTGCCATCCCGATCTTATTCCCCAGTGAAATAAACGCATACTGGAAGCCGTCATTGCGAAGCCCTGTTTTCCATTCTCCATACTCCACACAATCCGGCACAATCGCATAAATCGCGGTGTTAAATCCAGAAAAGAAAAATTGTGCCAAGCACGCAAACAGATAAAATGGAACTGGAGATTTCCCTGCCGTAAAAAAGTACATGCAAAACATACTAATCCCAGTAAACAATGCAAATATAGATGCCGAACGTCCTTTATTGTTTGTTATCCTGAATACAGTCGGAAAGCAAGCTGCGCCAATAATTGAAGGAACGATAATACAAAGAGAATATGTACTGAATAAGGCCTGATTCCCTTCTACATAGGTAAAGTAATAAAGCGCATCCGCATTCCTCCCATAAAGCGTAACCCCAAACAAAAACTGCCCTACCACCGCAATCATATAAGGCCTGTTTTTTCCCACAGATGACAGCTGGGTTTTCAAAGAAATTTTTTCTTTCTCAGGAATTTCCACCACTTCTTTTGTTTTTGCAAAGCAGAAAATGTGGCAGGATGCAAAGATGATTCCATAAATGGCGGCAACCAAAAGATATCCTTGCTTATCATTCCCACTACCAAATACTGCAATCAAGGGAACCGTTATAATGTTGATAATACCGATGGCGACCATTGCGCTAACTGAGCGGAACGTATTGATCTTTGCCCGCTCTTCTATATTCTGCGTCATCGAGCCACACAGCGTTCCATAAGGGATATTCACGCAAGTGTATCCTAACACTAAGATGCAATAAGTAACTGCCATATAAACAATTTTTATGGTTGACGGCCAATCTGGATGAGCCCAGAAGGTCAGTATCAACACAACCGCCGTAAGGGGCGCGGCAACCAACAGCCAAGGGCGGTATCTTCCCCATCTTGTATGGGTCTTATCACTCAGCCCTCCAATTATTGGATCGTTAATGGCGTCCCAAAACCTTGAAAATAACATCAGCCCTGCAACTGCTCCCATTCCGATCCCAAAAACGTCGGTATAAAAAATCATAAGGAAATTCCCAACAAACATCCAACTGAAATTGCACCCTACATCACCCATTCCATAAGCAACCTTACTGATCAGCGGAACTTTTACATCTGCATTTTTCTGTTCCATTGCCGTCCTCCTTATACTATTGGTAAATTTAGCCTTCTCCTTGTTCGTCCCTTTCTTGCCCCGTAAATCCTCTGCTCCCGAATGCTAAATATGCCTACGCCCCAAAAGAAAACCTTCTGCAGTTTTTGAAAGCGCAGTATCAACCCCTTTTATTTCGTTATTCTGCAATGCGGATAACCGCCTTCACAATATCCGCTTTATTATTTACACTGTAATCCATGGCTTTCTGCGCCTCATCAAATCCAAATACATCGGTCACAATGCCTTTCAGATTTACTTTACCTGTTGCGACTGCATCAATAGCCATCGGATAGATATGGCGATAACGGAATACGGTCTTAAATGTCAGTTCCTTATCCAGGGCAAGGCTCATTGGCAGAGTCATTTCACCGCTCTTGCTATACCCGACTAAAACAATGGTCGCGCCCTTTTTCATCATATTGATGGTCTGGACAGTGGTTATCTGTGTACCTGCTGTTTCCACTGCAAGATCGCATCCCCTTCCATTTGTCAGCTTCCTGACTTCCTCCACTGCATCAGTCTGACTCCCATTGATTACCTTGTCTGCGCCCAAATCCAGCGCTTTCTGAAGCCGTTTTTCCATGATATCCACCACATATACCTTAGATACTCCCATTGCCTTTAATGCCATCATCGTTACAAGGCCAATACATCCTGCCCCCATGACCACCGCAGTCTGGCCTGCCCTTGCCCCGCCCTGCATCGCCGCATGGAAGCCTACTGCTAAAGGCTCAATCAAAGCGCCTTCTAATGTGCTTACGTTGTCCGGCAGTTTAAAACAAAGGTCAGCTTCATGCGCCACAAATTCCTGGAATACACCGTCAACCGGAGGCGTCGCAAAAAATACTACATCTGGGCATAAGTTGTAATTCCCTGATTTACAAAATTCACAGTGGCCACAGGTTTTTCCCGGTTCCAGCGCAACCCTGTCGCCAGCTTTGAGATGTTTTACATTCTTCCCCACCTCTACTACTGTGCCACCCGGTTCATGCCCCAGTACAAAAGGCGGCTTTACTACATAATCCCCAATGGCCCCTGTTTCATAATAATGCAGGTCGCTGCCGCAGATGCCCACATACTCTAATTTTACGAGAACTTCATTATCCTTTGGCACAGGAATCTCCCTCTCCTCAAACCCCATCTTACCGATTCCCAGCATAACCGCAGTTTTCATTGTTCCTTTCATGATGAATTCCTCCTTTTTCATTTATTATATACTTTATTAAATAGTTTTATTATGTATATTATTTTATTAACACAACTCTTATTTGTCAACAGGAAATTCGCAATCTTCTAACTTTCGTCATTTTATGCAAAATATACAATTTATTTTTGGTAAAATCGCAATAAAAAAAGAGACTCCATCGCTGAAATCTCTCAATCTTTTGTTTCCATTCAGATCTTACACCTGTTCCATAAAAATCTCTATAACATTCAAAGACGCCCCCAATGCAGCCGCTCCCGTCTTATGCCGGCAAGCTCTGATAAAGGTACTGTCTTCTGCAAATGTATTTCTTTCAGATACTTTATCCCGAATATCCCGGATATACTCACCCATACAGCTTCCTACATATCCCCCAAGAACAACATCACAATCCAAAACCATGTGGATATTATTCACTGCTATGGCCAAATAAGAGGTATATTGTTCCCAAAGGCCAGCTGCTTCCTGTCCCCCCTGCTTCAGCCGTTCAAAAAAAACTTCTACTCTCCCATCAGTAAGACATTTTGCAGAGCAATATGCATCCAGACATCCATTTTTTCCACAATAACAGGCTTTTCCGTCTGGAACTATCGTCATATGCCCTGCTTCCCCGCAGCGGAAATTCATCCCCTGTTCCAGCCTCCCATTGTTATAAACCGCACCCCCTACCGTATTGCTCAGAGAGAGATAAAAAAAATGCTCCATACTATCTGACTGGATTCCTTCTGCGTATGCTCCCGCATTTGCATCATTCAAAAAGTGGCAAGAATAGGGAAAAAAACGACTTACCTCAGAAAATGGCAAAGCGTTTACTCCAAGAATATGAGAATCCGCAACCATTTCTTTGTCCAGATCAATAATTCCTGGGAATGATATTCCGATCCCCAATACGCTCTCCTTACTGCACCCACCGTCCTCCAAAAAACATTCTATCTTCTGTTTTACTTCCAAATAATAACTATCTCCTGCATTAAACGGCAAAAATATCCGTTCAAATTTTGATATCCTGCCAGTCAGCTCTGTAAGGACCAGGCTAATATGATTTTTTGTAATATCCAACCCCACTGCTTTTCCCGCGGCTTCAGATACAGACAATGCTTTTGCCCTTCTCCCTCCAGTAGATTCCATCTCGCCCCTTTCTTCCACAAGTCCTCTCTCTATCAATTCCTTGGTAATCTGCGTCGCCGTTGGCAGGCTGAGCTTCAATGCATAGGATATATCCGGATTTGACACCATACCGTTTCTGCATATATAGCGAAAAACATCATTCCTATTCTTCTTTTTTACCTCTATATTGGTAATTTTCTTTTTCTCCATTTTACCTCTCTGCACTTTCTTTAAGTATTTTTCTAAGTACAATATATCATAAACATCATCCGTTTTCCATGACTTTTTCCGCGATTATCAAAAGCTCCTGCGATATGGGCTCCAGAGCATCGCGGAAAGTGCAGACAGTAAAAATCCCCCCAGAACATATTGCTCTGAGGGGATTTTCTGTCGCCTGTCTGTATTCTATCTTTAATTGATACTTCTCTTCACATAAGTGGTATGCAACAAGTGATGCGCCTTTTTACTTCCTGGCTCTCCTAAATATGTTGCGTACAGCTCCTTAATCGCTGGATTCTCATGAGACTTCCGGATGGGATTATCCTTATCCAGATCATAGAGCACCTTTGCCCGCAATCCCCGGATATCCGTGGTATTCCGCACATGGCCTGGCTGCTGTGGCTGCCCGCCGCCATTTACACAGCCGCCGGGACATCCCATGATCTCGATAAAGTGGTATTCCGCTTCCCCATTCTTCACCATATTTAACAGCTTTCTCGCATTGGCAAGTCCGGAGGCTACCGCCACCTTCACATCCATGCCGGCTACCTGGTAGGTGGCCTCCTTGATGCCTTCCGTGCCTCTCACTTCCACGAAGTCTACATTAGGAAGCTCCTGGCCGGTCAGGGTCTCTACCGCGGTTCTTAAAGCCGCCTCCATAACGCCTCCAGTAGCGCCGAAGATCACGCCGGCACCGGTAGCAAGGCCTAAGGGCTCATCAAACTTCTCGTCGGGAAGCTCTCTAAAGCGGAGGCCTACCTTCTTAATCATCCTGGCCAGCTCTCTGGTGGTCATAGAATAGTCCACATCCGGGCAGCCATTAGCATCCTGATCCGGACGGCCGATCTCAAACTTCTTAGCTGTGCAGGGCATCACGGATACGGATACGATATCCTTGGGATCGATTCCCGCCTTCTCCGCATAGTAGCTCTTGGCGATGGCGCCGAACATCTGCTGCGGGGATTTGCAGGAGGATAAGTTCTCGGTCATATCCGGGAAATAGTGCTCACAGTATTTCACCCATCCTGGGGAACAGGAGGTAATCATCGGCAGCACGCCATGATTCTGAACCCGTTGAATAAACTCGTGGGCCTCCTCCATAATGGTTAAGTCTGCACTAAAGTCGGTATCAAAAACCTTGTCAAAGCCGATACGGCGCAGGGCGGCCGCCATCTTTCCCTCTACATCGGTGCCGATGGGATAGCCGAACTCCTCTCCCAGTCCTGCGCGGACTGCAGGAGCGGTCTGGACGATCACATGCTTCTTGGGGTCATGGATGGCCGCAAGCACATCGTCGATGCAGGATTTCTCTGTAAGGGCGCCGGTGGGACATACTGCGATACACTGTCCACAGGATACGCAGGAGGTCTCTCCCAGCCCCATCTCAAAGGCGGATCCGATATTGGTGCGGAAGCCTCTCTCATTGGCCCCGATCACGCCGATGCCCTGGGTGTGCTCGCAGACTGCCACGCAGCGGCGGCACAGTACACACTTGGAATTATCCCGAAGCATATGGGCTGCGGAATCATCGATGCAGGAGGGAGTTCTGGCTCCATCATAGTAGCCCTCGTCCTCTACGCCTAATTCCCTTGCCAGCTGCTGCAGCTCGCAGTTTCCGCTGCGGACGCAGGATAAGCACTTTCTGTCATGATTGGACAGTAACAGCTGAACGGTCTTCTTTCTGGAGGCTAATACCTTTGGAGTATTGGTCCACACCTCCATCCCGTCATTAATGGGGTATACACAGGAAGCCACCAGGCTTCTGGCCCCCTTCACTTCTACAACACAGACACGGCAGGCGCCGATTTCATTGATATCCTTCAGGAAACACAGCTTCGGAATAGGAATACCTGCAATGTTGGCGGCATCCATAATGGTACTTCCTTTTGGTACTTCAATTGCTTTCTGATCGATTGTAAGTTTCACCATAATGTCTCGCGCCCTCCTTTAAATACTCCATATC
>CATJIO010000036.1 GCA_949740725.1 uncultured Lachnospiraceae bacterium
TAATCATATAGTGGTATGGAAGTGTGACGACTACTAGATATAGTATGAAGTAAAAAATGAGAGATATTCAATAGTAAAATATTGGGTATCTCTCTTTTTATTGTGGTTTGCTATAAAGGGGGATAGGGGATCTTGAGGGGGTAAGATCAAAATGGATATGAGCAAAAAATAATGAATGTTTGAATGATACAAATATAATAAAGAAAAGGATATGGTTTCTTTTATTGTATTGGATATGGAATCCTTGGGTTTAGGGTGGCATAACTGGAAAAAAGGGAAACCCAGCGTTAAGATATAGGTGAAAGGGAGGTAGTGGTACATATGGGTGGATAAAACACATTTATGGGAAGATAAATCTTGAAATGCAAGGCTTTCCATGATAAGATAGGGATAAGAAAATTGAAAAGCATAGCACCTCTAAGAGTGTGTCACCACTCAATAAAAATGTCGAAGTAGAGCCAGTAGGGACTGGAGAACTTAGAATATCTGACGGAACATTGGTACCACAAGAGGTTGTTGATGTCTATAGAGAACTAAACTGGTCTGATGATCTAATAATATTGACTTGGGAAGAATTTAAATCGTAATATAGAAAAAGAAAGGATTTAACCATAATTAAAAGAAAAGTTTAACAGCTTTAATTTTAGCAATAAAAACTTTTATACACTCTATCATGGAATTTTTAGCATATTGTAAATATAAAGGCTATTAAGGGTATCAGGGCAATCACACACCTTGAAAGCTATAAGGATATTGATATTATGAATCCGTCTGTATTATTGGAAAGTGAAGGATGATTATGGAAAAACCTGTTTTCAGTCCAAATTTTACCATTGAAGATATTCATAGGCTCAGGGAATATAATTAAGAAATGACAAAGCATATGACAGACGAGGAACGAATGGATTACTACTATAAGCGAGGAAGAGAAGTTCAGAGAAAATTAGAGAAGATAATTTTTGCTGAAGCGGAACTTAAAAATTAATAGAGACTAACCAAAAAAGAGAGATATCCAACAGTAAAATGTCGGGTATCTTTTTTATATTAAATAATGGCTGGAGATGGCTTTTTCCTCAATCCCGGAAGTGTCAGCTAGTATTTCGGAATAAGTTTTGTTTTTTATGTAGAGCAAGGATAATAAAATATGGAAAATAATGGATATTTACCACTGATTTAGATTTATATGGTTAGGGCGAGAAGATATTTATCCAAAAGATTTTTGTTTTTGAAACTTTTCAGATGCCAGGAAAATCTATATAGTAAAAGAATGAAGCAGAAAGGTGCGTACCTGTAATGAAACAAATACAATACGAAAGACTGATTCAATATATTCTTGAAAATCAAGATCGATTTTACCGAATGGCTTATAGCTATACTAGATATCGGGAGGACGCTCTTGATGCTGTCCAGAGCGCTGTCTGCAAATCTCTTGAAGCGCACAAAAACATTAAAAATGCAGACGCAATTAAGACATGGTTTTATCGAATATTAATTAATGAATGCTTAGCAATATTAAAAAAGCGAAACAAAGTTGTATTGACCGCAGACTCTGTGGAGCAGGGGGAGATGTACTACGAAAAAAGATACGAGCAAGGCGGTGATATAGAACAGGAATTATCAACCATTATGGAATTAAATCTGAACACGGTTAAAACAAAACTATATCGGGGGCTAAAGCAATTAAAAGAAAATATTCAGGAGACAGAATTATGAGTAAATTAGAAAACATGAAAAAAAGATATGATGAGATTGCTATTCCAGAGGAGCTAAATATCCGGATTCAGCAAGAGATAATGAAATCACGAAGGCAACAGGGGGAGAAAGACAGTGTTTGTAAGAGGAATAGGATGAAAAAATAATCCGTGGAAATTCCAACGGTTGAGATGATTGCAGAGGATACTGGGATAACCGTAGATGAGATTAACCAGGAAATGCAGTGGACAGCGATGGCGATGAACAGAATTTGGTTGCCAGATTGAGGAAAAGCCGCTCATTTATTCCAGAATTGTCTTTTGTTGCAGTTGAAAAGGAGAAAATTGTGGGACACATTCTTTTTACCAAAGCATTTGTAGGATCTGCAGAGGTCCTTGCGCTTGCGCCGCTTTCTGTACTGCCGCAATATCAAAATAAAGGAATAGGGCTGTCATTGATAAAGGAGGGGCATAGAGTTGCTTTTCAGTTAGGATATGAGTATGCTGTGGTTTTAGGACATGCGGAATACTATCCCAAAGCCGGCTATATTCCGGCGAGCAATTATGGAATCAAGGCGCCTTTTGATGTGGATGATAAAAATTTTATGGCAATATGTTTTAAGCAATTTCCGGATAGACTGAATGGTGTTATCCAGTATGATGAAGCATTCGGCATATAGTGTTGGATCTTAGCATGTACCGCACACCTATGAGGCAGGAAATCTGCAGCAAAACTTACGATTTCTATGTTCTCAAGGAAAATGCAGAAAGGTACAGGCCACATTGGCAAAAGACGGGTAAAAGCCTTTGAGATTGGGAATTGGTTAACGTATTTCCGGATCAAACTGGTGGGAAATCCGAGAGAGGATTTCGAAAACTCTACGGTTCGTAGGTTGTATGGAAGGGGGATTGGCGGTATGATGTATGCGTATTCAGAAAGAGAGGTGCCTAAACAATGGGTTATGTGACTGGAAAGACAATAAAGGAATTAAGGGAAAAAAGGAAAATTACACAGAAGGAGCTTGCAGAAAGGATTGGCGTGAGTGATAAAGCCGTATCAAAGTGGGAGACGGGGAAAGGGCTTCCAGATATTGGGATTATTGAGGAATTGGCTGGAGCGCTGGGGATTTCTATTGCGGAACTGCTGACAGGAGATTTGCGGGAGAATGGAAACCAGTCGGCAAATATGCGGAAGATGTGCTTTTATGTATGTCCGATCTGTGGGAATATCATTATGTCTGTAGGGCATGGAGCTTTTTCCTGCTGTGGG
The DNA here is from genome assembly GCA_949740725.1 of uncultured Lachnospiraceae bacterium. Lineage (GTDB taxonomy): Bacteria > Bacillota > Clostridia > Lachnospirales > Lachnospiraceae > Caccovicinus. The sequence continues at coordinate 2,962 of CATJIO010000036.1, forward strand.
ATTGCTCTGCCAGAAGTGGAAGTTGAAAAGGATGAAGATGGTCACTGTATTTGTGTCGAGACAGTGGATAATGAGTATTCCGTGACCATCAGCCATCCTATGGAGAAAGGGCATTATATTTCGTTTATTGCTTATGTGACATCAGACGCAGTGGATTTGGTAAAGCTGTATCCAGAGCAGGGAATTTCCGTGCGGTTTAGGAAGAAGGGGCATGGTATTATTTATGCCTATTGTAACCGGCATGGAATGTTCAAAACGATAGTATAATGCTGGGAAGACCATTATATCCATTCAAAGTTTTCTTTTCCTGCACCAAGCTCAAAATGGTATTTTACAAGCCCGGTATCAACTCCAGTAAAAATCCCGCTATTGCATAGGATGGATACGTTATTGTTTGAACCGTTGATTGTAAATGCCTGCCTTGCCAATGCTGTGGGCGCCAGAAGAGCGGCATCGATACCTTTTCTGAACCACGGAGGCATATGATTGATATCACTGCTTACCTGCTCTGCAGTCTTGGACTTGTGGGGGACTCCTTGGGTTTGTCCATAGCCAACTGCAATTATGCCGGCTACCCGGTTGCCGGAGGATATCTTTTCCATCATTTTTCGGTTAAAGGTTCCTCCTACCCACCAGGTATTTAACCCCAGAGTCTGTGCATATAGCATCAAACCAGCACCGCAATACCCGAGCATTTCATCTAGATTTGCTCTATCCTGTCCAGCCATGATGAAGAAATTTCGTACCCCTTTGGCAAATAATAGCTTGGCGATAGTAGTAAACGCGCGCGTATCGTTTATCTTAAGATCAATAGATAAACCGTACTGTTCATTGGTTTTTTTGAGATATTGATTCAATTTCTCCACGATTTCTGTGGGAATCGGTTTATCTGTGTATCTGCGAACCATATGCCGTTGAACCATAGCTTTATTTAAATCCATGACGAGCCTCCTTCGAATTTTGGTGAATAATCCTACCCATTTGCTGCTTTTAATCGTATAGATACCAGGACCATAAAGATGAAAGTTCTATGGGGAATGCACTTTAGAAGTATGACGGCTTCCTGCTCCGAACCTTTGAAGTATAGCAGGCTTTGGGGGATTCCCAAAAAACGAATAGGAGTGGAAAAGTCTGAATCTGTTTTTCTACACCGTTACATCCACATACATTCCTGATGCTGCCAACTCTACACTTTCCCCTGACCGGTCATAGGTTTTTTCTGGCAGATCCTCTGCTTCTTCAGGTATGGTCTGCCCAGCCTCTGTCGTCTCTGTTTGAAGCTTTCCCTCCAGGCTTATGTCCGTGGAATCAAAGTTCGCAGTTTCTTCTCCTGCTTCCCCTTTAAGCCGCTTTTCCTGCTCTTCCCGCTCCCTGCGCCTGGCCTCAATAATCTCTTCCTGTAGCAGTTTCTCCTGTTTTTTCGCCTCCTCGGCATCCGCTTTCATACCCTTTTCCGCTTTTTTTCCATACTCCTCGGCCTGTTCTTTCATCCCAGCCGCATATCCCAGGGCCCGTTGCGCCTTGTCTGTGTCCCCTTTCCGCTCCGCCTCTTTTGCCACATTCATAGGAGTGGATATCAGGCTCATACTAGCACTGGCCCCTGCCAGCCCTTCCATGGTCTTAATGTTCATTTTCTGGCCTCCTTTACTACGGCGCGGCTTCCGGTCAATTTCGGCGGTTTTACCATCATCGGCCATGAGCCCCGCTTGTTGTTTTTAATTACAATTATCATTTCGTCCTCTCTTATCGAAGCCTTAGAACCATGGAATAAATGGTCTCTTTTGTGTAATATACGGTAAACCGCGCCCTGCCGAGAGGGCTTCCATTGCCCATAGCCTGGCTCAGCGCTTTTCTCCCATGTTCTGGCAGGACAATCAACCTACAGCTGCCAACATGGAGGATATGTTGTCTAAAAATGTACAGTTCATGTTCCCTTTACAATTATCTCCTTCTGCCTTCTTCCCAATACAGCGGCAAAAGAACCGATATGGTAAATACCCCATTCTCCGCCCCCACACGCACCGCTCCATTGTATCGTTCAACTGCCGACCGGATATTTCCAAGCCCCAGTCCATGTCTAGGGAGGATCCTACCGTTTTTTTGCCTTCCATCAATATCACCATCGCTTTTTATCCTGTCCTCAGTTCCCTCCTTCGCCATGGAGTTTTGCGCCTCCAAAAACAGGCACTTTTTTACCGTCCCCATATACACCCGGATAAAAGGCTCCTCTTTTTTGTGAAGCCTCGCGCAGGCCTCTAGGGCATTGTCCAGAATATTCCCCGCGATGATGCACAGATCCATCTCCTTTACGGGGCAGTCCTTTGGCACTCTCACATCACATTGCCAGCGGATATCCATTTCCAGCGCCTGCTGCCTTTTATGATACAGAAGGGCATCCATCACCAGGCTTCCTGTAACCTCATCCCCAGCGTCCACTCCGCCCATGGCGGTCATCCCATGCAGGTACTCCAGTGCCTGCTGCCACTGCTGGTTTCGCGTCAGATTCTCCAGCGCCAGTAAGTGGTTTTTCATGTCATGCCGCAGCCGCTCTATCCGGCTATACTGCTCCTCCATCATCTCATAGTAAGCTACCTGGGCCCGGTATTGCTCTCTTTCCTGCGCTTCTCTCCAGATTTTGTCCATCCCAAAGACATAAAAAACAGCCGCTGCCATGGAAAGCCCAATAAAAACGCACATAGCCCCATGGCTGAACAGTTGGTTCTCATACAAACCGAACTTCCCCCAGTCCTGGACCATGATCCCGTTGCTGGCCGCCCAGTTCACAAGGTCCGTTACAAGGACGATGAACATAAGAGGCATGGACAGGCAGAGATACCAGCTTCCTCTTTTACCCGCGAAGACAGGATCAAGGGCTTTGGACAGCCGGCTGACAGCCCATATCCCCGCCCCATAAGTCATGATGGTAAGGATTCTCCCGGTCCATGGCCCTATAGCTATGGCCGCGGCAGCCTGCCCGTTACCCTCCGCGACGCGGAACAGCAGCAGGGCCACACAGGAGAGAAAGGACTCCCCAAAATTCCATATAAGCTCCGTCATAACCACCGCAAGGACAGCCGCTAAAAATTGTTTCGCTTTCTCCCCTCCAAATACCGCTATCGAAAAAATTCCCAGCAGGATATGACTGGACACTGCATAGAGGATATAAGGGACACCCCCTCCTGCCATCTGAATCTTCAGCAGCAGACGCCCGCAAAAAAGGAGAAGACCGAAGATTCCCTCTTTTAACCGTCCCCCTGAAAGATGCCTCCCCAAAAACCGAGAAATGCTCCGCACGTACAGAAGAGAGCAGGCCAGCCACAGCACCCCGTCCCAGAGTCCAGCCGCCCCGCTCACAGGATTCCCCCGCTTTTTCGCATGTGATCCACCATTTCCTGACAGAACCGCTCATACCTGCGCCTGGCAATCAGGATTCGCTCTCCACTGTCCAGGATTGCTTCCTGTCGGTTGTAAACCTCCACATACTTTAGATTGATGAGATAGCTTTTATGACACCTGAAAAACCCTTTGCCTCTAAGCTGCCTTTCCAGAGTCCCGATTTGCTCGTACCAGGTAAAAACCCCCTGTTTCTCGTGGACCTGTATCTGCCTCCCCTGAATCTCAAAATACCGGATCGAATCCAGAAACAGCTTTCTCATCTGCCTTTCCTTGCTGACCAAGATGTAGTCATGGGAAACCTGCCGCTCCCGCTCCACGGCCCGCTTAAGCACATTTTTCAGCTTCCCCTGATCCACAGGTTTCACCAGGTAGTGGAAAGCTTCCACATCATAGGCGTCAAACACATAGTCCCGGCTGGAGGAGAAAAAAACCAGCATCTTGTTAAAAGCCAGCTTGCGACACCGCCTCGCTGTTTCCATGCCGTCCATTCCCTCCATGAGGATGTCCAGGAAAATAACATCAAATCGCCCCAGGGATTTAAGAAGCTCTCCGCCGCTTCGAAACTGTTCGACACAAAAAGCATTGCCCATCTCCTCCATGATGGTTCTGATCTGGGCCGAAATAGTCAAACAGTCCAGAAGTTCATCGTCACAAACCGCAATGGATATCATGATCCGTACCCTCTTTCAAATGTCTATCATCTATGTTCCTTTATTACCATGCAATAGAAATCCGGCGTGATTTTGCCGACAGACAAAACCAGCCGGATCCTCAGACTCTACACTGTCCGCTTTCCATACGCCTCCATGCGCGCCCTGGATTCCGCTAAAGACAGGCCACTCCTTTTCTCAGCCTTTTAAGATAACCTTATGCTCCCGGCCTAACTCAATGCTCACCCGGATTTGCCCTTTTGCATTCCCTGCTGCTTCCTCGGCGCATTAACCTTTTAGATTCCGTCTCAATATCATACTAATTTTTATTATATATAGATTTCTGATAATTGACAACTTCTAAATTTTGTGAATTTTTAATAAGCCTTTTAATAAGTCCTCAAAAATTAGTGGTAATAATTAGGGGATCCTCTTTACAAATCAAGGCAGGGGTGTTCTAGTATACCAGAGCTGTTACACTTGGCTCGGCTAAGGGATAATAAAAACGAACAAAGGAGGAACCGGCAGCCTCCCAAGGCACAGGATATGGTACACTGAACGACAGTACAGTTTTTGTCTGTCCATAAACATTAACCATCTTGACAATACTCCGAAATCGTAGTATATTAAATTCTACGGTTTCGGAGTATATGCTTTTGGGAGGATAATATCATGGAAAATAATACGAGCAAAAAATTAGAAGCTGTCAATCAGGTCTGCGAAATGATTGATGACATTTACGATCAGTATGCCGGTTCTTTTGGAATTACCGATACGGAGCTTTGGATTTTGTACGCCTTAAACGAGCATGACGGAGA
>CATJIO010000037.1 GCA_949740725.1 uncultured Lachnospiraceae bacterium
CCTGCCATCTTTTAATCGGGGTGACAGGATTCGAACCTGCGGCCTCCTGGTCCCAAACCAGGCGCTCTAGCCAAGCTGAGCCACACCCCGTGACGCGTTAACATTATAACCGATACACGCCAAAATGTCAACTATTAAAATCACAATCGACAAATTTTTATAAATTTTCCCATCCGTCTTCCAGATAATGCTGAGTAAAATGAGCTTTTCCCTCCTCGTCCAGCTCCATGACCATGTAAGAAGGCTTTCTCCCCTTCTGCCTGGGGTAGGACAGACTACCGGGATTCAGCGTGATAATCCCATCACGATCGTCAAAATATGGTCTGTGGGTATGACCGAACATAGCAATATCAAAACTTCTGGCTTTTGCATCCATAGCCAGCTGCTCCGCCCCCAAGGAGACATTATAGTAATGCCCATGGGTGAGTAATACATGGTAGGAACCGATTTCGATTTCCCTCTCCCGATCCAGATTCGAGAAAAAGTCATTGTTCCCGCGTACCATCTGCATTTCACACCCAGGGTTTACCCACTCCGGGATAAACATTTCGCTCCCCTCCACATCGCCCAGATGAATCAGCATATCCAGAGGCATCTCCTTTTCGATAACCCGCTTTAAATTGTCATCGATCCGGTGGGTATCACTTACAATCAGGATTTTCATAGCACGTTTCATACTTCTCCTCCGTACAATGCCGCTAGCCGCCGTTTCATCGCCTCCAGCGCCTTTCCTCGATGGCTAATCTGATTCTTCTGCTCAATCGTCAGCTGGGCGCTGGTAACGCCAAACTGAGGGATATACAGGATCGGATCATAGCCAAAGCCACCGTTTCCGGCCGGCTCCTCTGCAATTAATCCCTCCATCGTCTCCTCGGTATGTATTATCTGCCCATCTGGCAGCACCGCGGCAATATTGCACACAAATCTGGCTGCTCTCTCCTCCCCCCTGGCATCCTTCAGCTGTCGAATAATTGCCTTATTCTTAATCTCATAGGAGGTGTCTTCCCCCATGTATCGGGCGGAATAAACCCCCGGCTCTCCTCCAAGGTAATCGATTACCAGGCCAGAATCATCGGCCAGGACGATCCCACCAGTCGCTTTCCACACAGCCATAGCCTTAATCTGGGCATTCTCTCCAAAGGAGGCCCCATCCTCCTGAATATCCGGATGAGCCCCCGCCTCCTCCATAGAAAGAATCTCCATCCCAAGGTCCGCCAGGATCAAGCGGATTTCCCTCATTTTCCCTTCATTGCCAGTAGCAAACACAATTTTTTTTTCCATAATACTCCTCTCAATCCTCTGTATATGCCTTTAGGCACAGATTACATTCCTGAGCGCTTTCTGCGCTCACCCACTGTTTTCCATCTGCGCTTAAATACCCCTCCCCGTCAGACAGATCCACTATCCCGTTTCCTTCCGCCACCTGGTACTCAATCGCCACAGGGTGTATGGCTCCCGGCGTCTGGATCTTAACCACCACCCAGAAGTCTTCCCCTTCCATTAGCTTGACTTTCTCTGACAGCTCTACGGTATAAAAGCCTGTATCGGAAAACTTGCCAGAGGCCAGCACCTTTTCTAATGTTAAATCCTCCGCCTTTCTGACTCCTGCCTCTCCATAAACCTCATAGCTGGTATCCGGCATGGTAGCGTAAAAACCTACTGCGGTCAGATGCTCCTCTCTCCTGGCCCGGTAATGGTTGGTAAAGTACGCCTCCTCCCTTCCATAGCCGATCTGCCCTATCCATCCGCACAGGTCAGTCTGGTAAATTCCCGTATAGCGGGCAGGATCCTCGATTCCAGAATACAAGACATTAACATCCCCTATATTGGTGTCAAAATATGACACGTAAAAGCACCCCTGATCCCCAAACTCCGGTCCCCAGCTGTTCAGACAGATAAATGCGCCGTCCCCCTCTGGCTCATGGTAAAACCGTTCCTTAGGATAATGATCATCCCAACCGATAATCACCACATTGTGGTTCGCCTTTTCTCCGCCTGGGTAATAATAACTAAGGGTTTCTTCATTATAATAGGGATCTGTACTGTCTGAATTTTGCAGCCTAGTGTATAGGGAGCTCTGGACGCCTCCTATCTGGTAAATCGCCTCCTTTACCCTCTGGTAATCCTTGGAAGGCAACAAACGGATTTCCTGGACATGTTTAACAGGCGCCAAATCCTCCGGCGACCATCCATCCCCATAGGGATCCTCCTCCTCGGTCACCGGGCCCTGCCAGGCCAGAAGATAGGCCATGGACATGGCATACTGCCCCCCGTCCTCCTGTTTCAGGGAAAAGCTATTCCTCCTGGACATGTGATCCGGTGAAAACTCCCACCGCTCCTGAGGAAGCAGTGTTGTCTCCATAGCCATCAGTGAGGAAAAAGCCCAGCAGGTTCCATATTCCCCCTGGTTTCCCACTGTCGGCATTCGTCCTATCTCCCGGTAATCATATCGTTCCGGGAGCACCATCCTCTCTTTCAGCCCGCCGCCTTCTTCTGAATCTCCTGGATTGTATCCTGATTCCTGAACCCCTGGTCCTGCATCCCCTGTCTCCGCTAAAATCCCAGGCTCTGTCTTCCCTTCCAGGCCTCTGCTCTCCGGCTCTGCATAATCAGCGTATTCTGTACCATCCTCATCTGCCCCGCTGGATATTGGAGTCCCATTCCCGCGGCAGCCCAGCAGGCCCACGGCAGCCCAGCAGGCCCACACGCTGGTGAACATCCATCTTTTTATCCTATGGAACCGATTGATTCTACGGATATTCCACCTCAACTCCTATCTCCTGTCCTTCTCCTGGGCGGCTTCGGGCCCAGGAATTGATAAAAATAGGTTTTCATCATTCCATTATAGATCTTCCGGTTTTTATCTGCCTTCCGCCCCATTGCCGCCTCTGCTCCTTCGTACGCAGTAATGATGTATGCAGACCAGGAATCCAGCGCAGCGAATCTCTTCCCCAAATCCCGGTAAAGTGCTGGCAAATTCTTTTTATCCTCCAGGCGCTCCCCATAAGGAGGATTGGTAATTAGAAACCCATACTTTTTCGGATGACTCAGTTCACTGACCAGACGCTTCTGAAAATGAATCAGCGAATCCACCCCGGCCCGCTCTGCATTAGATCGGGCAGCTTTGATAATCTCCCCGTCCGCGTCATAGCCCTGAATATCAACCTGCACATCTGTCCTGACCAGATCATTGGCTTCGTCCATGGCTTTATACCAGCATTTCCTGGGAATTATGTGGATCCATCCCTCTGACAGAAAGGAGCGGTTCATCCCTGGGGCGATGCCTGCTGCCATCATCGCCGCCTCGATGGGAAAAGTGCCGCTTCCGCAGAATGGATCCACAAGAATCCGCTCCTGGTTCCATGGGGTAAGCATAATCAACGCAGCCGCCAGCGTCTCCGTAATGGGAGCTCTGCTGGACAATGTCCGGTATCCCCGCTTATGCAGGGAATCACCGCTGGTATCCATCCCCACCGTCACCACATCCTTATATAAAAATACCCGGAGAGGATAGCTGCTCCCTGTCTCTGGGAACCAGGTAACGCCATAATGCTCCTTCATCCGCTCTACCATAGCCTTTTTCATAATGGACTGAATATCCGACGGGCTGAACAGCTTGCTTTTAATGGAAGATGCCTTCGTCACCCAAAATTTCCCGTCCTGGGGAAGATATTCTTCCCAGCAGATCGCCTTTGTTCCCTGGAAAAGTTCTTCAAAAGACTCCGCCTGGAAGCTTCCCACCTTTATCAGCACTCTCTCCGCTGTCCGAAGGAATATATTTGCCCGGCAAATCGCCTCGTCGTCTCCGATAAATGTCACCCTTCCATCCTCCACCTGGGAAATCTCATACCCCAGATCAAGGATCTCTCTTTTCAGTACTGCCTCCAGGCCAAAATGGCATGGCGCCAGCAGCTCGTATGTTCTCTTCATTATTTAACCCCAAACCTCCGTGGAAAGTGCTTACTGTCTTTAAATCTTCAGGCTGGCCACCTCATCGCCTTCAAAGGTGAGAATCCGAAATCGCCCTTCCTCCAAAACTCCATAGGTAGAAGGGTTCCCTCCTTTGGGAATGGAGGTTGATCCCGGGTTCAGCAGGGTAATCTCCCCAATCCCCTCTGCCATCTGTTTCTCCGCCTTAAATAAATGGGTATGGCCGTACAGCAGGATATCCCCCTCCTGCATCGGTGGAAGATGCTCCGGATTAAATATATGGCCATGGGTCGCATAAAATGTTTTTCCCTCCAGCGAAAGTAAACCATAATCCGCCAAGATGGGAAAATCCAGCACCATCTGATCCACCTCTGTATCACAATTACCGCGAACAGAATATATCTTATTTTTGTATGCATTTAGCATTGCCGCCACTTCCTTCGGCGCGTATTCCCTGGGCAGATCATTCCTGGGTCCGTGGTATAAGATATCCCCCAAAAGCACCAAACGCTCCCCGCCCATAGCCAGAAAAGCCTCCAGTATCTTTCTGCAATAGTATGCAGATCCATGAATATCTGATGCAAACATAATCTTCATTATTCTAGTTTCTCCTTTATGGTTAGATAAATGCCCACGGAATAACCGCTGCACACCATAACCGTACTTCTTTTATTTTATCGCCTTCCCTGCATATCTGTCAATGAAGTTCTAACCGGAAACCAGATATTTCCCTCTGTAATATTGTATCCCACTGGCCAGACTAGCTACTCTAAGACCGCACCTCGCCAGATCTCTTGCCACTCTCATGCTCTTACCGCCATGTTCACAATACAGCACCATTGGCTGATTCCGATAAGGTTCAAAATCCATAATATCCGGTTCCTCATAGGGAATATTGACGGCCCCCTTTAAATGGCACGTCTGATATGCACACTGGGGACGCAAATCGATTAAAATTAACCTCTGTCCCCGATCCAGCATCTGTTCCAGCTGATAAATCGATATCACTGCAAACATGAAGAATCCCTGTCCTTCTACCTTTCTTAGTATAAGCTATGCATATTCTCTGAATTTGGGACATCACTTCGGAAAACTTATGTAGTCTAGCCAGAGGGCTGCACCCTTGCAGACCTCCGGCCAAAAGAAAATCGTTGCTGTCCGCGCCTCCATCTAAGGGTAGGCAGGAAGCCTTCTCCATCCTTCCAGATTAGTCGTTCTGGTGGCAGTTTCTGGAGCTGTTCTGAGAATTATTCTGAGAATTATTCTGGGAACGATTCTGAGAATTATTCTGAGAATTATTTCTGGAGCTGTTCTGGGAGCGATTCTCCATATCGTTTCTGCTGCTGTTGCGGGAAGAATTGTTGTCCATATCACTGTAATTCTTTGCCATGATACATACCTCCTGATGTTTTCCCGGTTTTACCGGTTTTTTATCGCTACAGGAATAGTATGGTTCATTTTTTCGAATTTCATTCATAATCGGTTGATTTTTCTTTTCCTCTATATTATAATTAATATGCGGAAAAATCGTTTCCCTTAAAATGATTTTTCCTACCCTTATTAATTATTTATACTCCCCTCAAAAAGGCCCAGGCAGCTC
>CATJIO010000038.1 GCA_949740725.1 uncultured Lachnospiraceae bacterium
GCCTCCAAAAGCACTGCCTTGCTGATGTTCTTCTCCTTTTCAATCATTTCCAATGCTAATAAAAGTTCCTTATTCATGTTTATCCTCCTAAACCTCTGGTCTGGTCTTATCCATCAAAACCGCCCAGACGGGTATCCTAGAAATCAAGGGCCAGGCGAATCAGCGCAATGTCTGCTTTCTGAAAAACCATCAATGAGCCGTCCTCCATCTGAATGGTAACAGACTCTTTATCATATGCTTCTAATGCCCCGGTATACTCTTTACTTTTGTTTATCGCCTTATAAAGCCGGATTTCCACATCTTTTCCGATGCTTCTGGCAAAATCCTTTTCTTTTTTCAGGGGTCTTCCAAGGCCGGGAGAGCTAACCTCTAAAATGTAGCTGTCCTGGATAAAGTCCTCCTTATCCAGCCAGTCGCTTAATATCCGGCTAATTACTTCACAGTCGTCTACTGAGATCCCGCCTTCCTTATCAATGTAGGCTCTGAGATACCAGCTGCCGCCCTCCTTCACATACTCTACATCAACCAGCTCAAACTGATGTTCTTCCATTAAAGGCAAAAGGAACTTTTCTGTCCTGGATTCATAGCTTTCCTTTTTCGTCATTCCTGCGTCACCTTCCTTTCCCATTCCTGTGGCATAAAAGTAAGAGTGGACTTGCGCCCACTCTTACTATCCTACCTTATCTTGTTATCGTATCCATAATAGCACTATTCTGGGAAAAATGCAAGTGTTTTTTCGAAACCTTGGGAATTTGCATTTTCCTGTGAAACAAAAAACGATATCCAATAACCGGATATCGCTTTTTTCAACAGGGGAAGAGGGGCTCGAACCCCCATCTACGGTTTTGGAGACCGCTGCTCTACCATTGAACTATTCCCCTGGATGATTGTGCCTTGTTTCTCACAACGGTTTATAGTTTAGCATAGATAGCCAGGCTTGTCAATCCTTTTCTTATAATTTTTTCTTTTGGTTTCTCCCTGGAGCATGTGGTTTACCATGGATAATCGCCGGAATGCAGGCATTATCACCGATATTCCACATAAAGATACACCATCCCTGTCACCGCCAAATAAAACCAAGTGGCTGGATTGGAAAACCAGGTAGTAAAAAAAGACAGCATCATATACATGGCCATCTGGGCATAGAACACATAACCCACTGGATTTTTCCATCCAGAAAGCCTTTGCACCAGTATAGAGCAGATCACCCCCAACAGGGCGCAGAACAAGATCACTCCCAGCATGCCAAAGTCATAATAGGCGTCATAAATTAAAGTCAGCGTAGTCAGCTCCGTTTTATTTATATAGATAGTATAATTCACTAATGACGGGAAAAGAAATTTTAACCCAGTTAATGCCCACAGGGGAAAGAGCATCCGCATCCCCAGGCTGTGTTCTGAAAGCTCCGCCACCAGACAGTCAAAATTGTCGTAATTGTGTGCGATATACATGTAGGGCTGGGTGATGAAGATCGGCGTGGAAGCCTCCTTCATCTGGAATATACTGTTTAAATAGGCCACATCGTGACTTCTGGCTATGGACAGGATCAGATAGGCGGGAATCATTACGCACACCAATGCCGCGACGTAGGCAAAACGGATTTTCTTATTGATGGAAATCCAGGTAAACACCGCCATTCCCACTGCCAAGATTAGCTGGAACCGGGACACGCAGAGCACTGGTATAGCCAGGCTTATCCCAGTAGCCAGAAGCGCCAGCACATTTTTCCCCTTCTGCCGCTCATCCTTATCCTGCGCATACAGAATATACAGGGATGGCACCAATACGCAGGAAACTGTAATGTAGTGAAGGCCGCTGATGTGAAAGTAAGAATAGGCGTGGGGCACTCCCTTCAGGAAAAAGGGCACATAGCCCAGCGCCAGGGCTTCCACAAGAAAAGCCCCCAGGGAAGCCAGGGTAACGGCCAGAATAGCGTTAAACAAGGTCCCCTGGAACTTCCTCCCCTGGCCCCTTCTCTCCCGCCCAAGTCTTTGGCCAGGCTTCTTCCCCGCTCCCAGCACCCGGTCTGCCAGGCCAAAAGCCAGATAAAAAGACACCACTGCCAGAAAGAAGCACAGCCAGGTCCTCTGGCTCCACTGCCTCTGGAGAAGGCTTAGCTTCATGCAGGAAAGCCCCTGTCCTCCCACGAAAAAAAGACAAAATAACCCTCTGAGATGAATCAAGTTCCGGGAAGTACGGTAATCCTTCCAGTAAAGGAACAGACCTACGAATATAAGAACCAGGCCGGATGGCAAAAGCCATCCTAGCCTGGTAAATATTAAGCAAAGAATATATCCAGTCAGATAAATAATCATGAATTTATAAACTCTCTCATATAGTTTTCTACTTCCGCCGTAGTGGTAAAGCTCATCGCCTGGTCCGCAATGGCCTGAAGATCCTCTGTATTGTACTCGGTGATCATCTTCCTTGCCCGAAGGATAGCCGAAGGGCTCATGCTAAATTCATTTAAGCCAAAGGCTAAAAGCAGCGGGATCATCATGGGATCACTGGCCGCCTCACCGCACATGCCTACCATAATCCCTGCTTCCCTTGCACAGGTGATAATCCGCTTGATGCTGCGGAGCACCGCCGGGTTAAAGGTAGAGTAGAGATAAGAAATCTTGTCATTACCACGATCCACGGACATAGTATACTGGGTCAGGTCATTGGTGCCAATGCTGAAGAAGTCCGCTTCCCTGGCAAAAATATCCGCAATCAAGGATGCTGCCGCTGTCTCCACCATGATGCCCAGTTGAATATCCGGATTATAGTTGATCCCTTTCTCATCCAGCTCCCCTTTGATCTCCTCCACCAGAGCCTTTACCGCCCGGTATTCGTCAATGCAGGTAACCAGGGGAATCATGATCTTAATATTGCCGAAGGCGCTGGCCCGAAGCAGAGCCCGTAGCTGTGGGCGGTACACATCATCCTTCCGATCCAGGCAGAAGCGAACTGCTCGGTAGCCCAGGAAAGGATTCTCATCCTTCTCCAGCCCCATGTAAGGGATCTCCTTATCACCGCCGATATCCAGGGTGCGGATAATCACTGGCTTGCCATTCATGGCGATGGCTACCTTCCGGTATGCCTCAAACTGTTCTTCCTCAGTGGGCATGGCATTCCGATCCATAAAGAGGAATTCTGTGCGGAATAATCCCACACCCTCCCCGTCATACTGGAGCACCTTGTCCACATCCTCTGGCTTGCCGATATTGGCCGCCAGCTCCACGGTCACACCATCCTTGGTGACGCTGGGCTTGCCGATGTATTTCTCCAGCTCCTTCTTTTCTTTAAGGAATGCGGCCCGCTTGCCCTGATACTCGGCCAGCGCCTCATCCTCCGGATTTACCAAAACGGTCCCGTCAGAGCCGTCCAGCACCAACATATCCCCATTCTTCACTGCCTCCAGGATTCCGCTAAGAGCCACCACTGCCGGGATCTCCAGGGCCCTGGCCAAAATAGCGCTATGGGAAGTCCGTCCCCCCAGCTCCGTCACAATGCCAGTTACATTGGCTGGATTAATCCCAGCAGTCATGGAGGGAGTCAAATCCTTGGCCAGAAGCACTGTGCCCTCAGGGAGGGAAGCGATGTCCACTGACTCCACACCCATAAGCACCTTCTGCATCCTGGTCTTAATATCCCGCATATCGGTGGCCCTCTGCTGCATCAGCTCGTCTCCCATGGAAGCAAACATATCCGCGTACATGGTACACACATTCTCAATGGCAAACTCGCTGTTCACCAGATCTTTTTGGATCATCGACTCGATTTCCCCGGTCATCATGGGATCAGACAGAAGCATGATATGGCCGTTTAAGATCTCTGCCTCCTTCTCTCCTACCCTGGTGGCCAGATCCTCTGCAAGAATCCTGGTCTGCTCCATACTGGTCTCCAGTGCTCCCTTAAAACGCTGGATCTCTGCTGCAGAGTCGATGATTGTCTCCCTCTGAATCACCAATTCCTTTTCTTCGACGATCACCGCTTTTCCAATTCCGATGCCTGCCGAAGCATCCGTACCCTTGTACATATTATACTACCTCCTCATGAAAATATTATGTTAAAGCCTATAAGAACAGCTTATAACCTATATTATATGCCGTTACTGTCCACTTCCCCAAAAGGGACATCAAAGGTAAACAGTGACCACCCACTCTCTGCCATATCCAAAAGCAAAGGCTTACTCCCCAAGCCCGCTCCGGACGATCTTGACTATGGCAGCCAGCGCCTCCTTCTCATCCTCTCCCTCACAGATAAATTCCAGCTCATTCCCACACTTGATGCAGGCGCCCAGTACGCTTAACACGCTCTTGGCGTTCGCTGTGGTATTATAGTGATGAAAGCGGATGGAGGACTGGTATTTTATCGCCTCCCTGCAGAGGATCCCGGCCGGCCGCAGATGAAGGCCGCTGGGATTTTTTACCACAACTTTCTCGCTAACCATGTTATTCCTCCATATTGTTACCCAGCACTCTCGAAATCTTTCCCACCCCATTCCTGAGGCCGGGCGCAAAAAGCCTCCAAAAGCGCTCTGCCCTGTAAATCACTGTCTGCTTACTCTCCAATCCCTTCTGGCTGGGACGGATGCCCAGGTCCCACGCCCTCCGGACTTCGGCTCTCGCTATAACTCTCTCCTGTACCAGTCTCGCCCATAAACGGGCTGGCCGCCGCGCTGCTTCCCATGGCCGCGCGGGCTTCTCCCTCTTCTCTATCTTCTTCCGTGCCACCCTCTGTCTCTGAAGATGCCCCGGAGGAAGCCCCCGGTCCTGCGTCCTTCGACGAAATGATGATCTGGAAGTCGGAATAGGAAACCACCGCTAGCTCCTCCGAAAGTCCCTTAAAGGAGAGCTGGCCAGCATAGGAGCCTACCTCCAGCCCTGATACATCCATCTCCAGAATCAAATCCGTCATATCCAGAGTCTCCAGATCCTCCGGCAGCCCTTGCACCGTCACCTGGATGGAATCCTGGTCGTAGTCATAGTAATTTTGGCTCTCCTCCCCTTCCCGGATAATCCGGTTCGTGGGAACCTCCATCACTCGGGTGGATAATTCCCGCACCTTTAAGGTGACAGTCACCTGGCTGTTCCAGGGAATGCTCATATTCTGCTTATCCGGAAGGTAATCCTCCACATTGATGGCGATTAGCCTGTCCTCCCTGGCTCCCTCAAGACTTAATGCCTCTGCTGGAATGGTAATGGTGTCGATCTGGGACACAACCGTATCCACTCCCATCACGGATACCACGTCCGTGGAAGCTTCCATACCCACATACCGGAAGCCCTCTGCCACCCGTCCGCCTACTTCAAACTCCAGCCGAAGCTGCTTCACCTTCATCAGCTTGACCAGATACGAAATCTCCGGGAAATTCACCGTCACCCGGTCATCCAGGGAAAGGTCGTTTCCATTGGCGTCATAGAAAACAGGAGCCGCCTTCCCCTCCATTCCTTCAGTTAAGTCAATCTCGATTCCCACAGAACTGATCCGGCCAATGACTGACTCCGGCCCCTTCACCGTAACCATGTCCTGATCCAGCTGGATATTCTCCACCTCATAACCATCGGCCACCTGGCCCTGGGTATGGATCTGCAGATCAAAGTCTTTCTCCTGTATCTGCTCTGTCTTAATTCGAACCACTGCCGGCCTTGCGGCCACTGACTCAATGTAGTAGTCCTTATTATTCAGCACCTCCACATACACCGGCACAGTGCTGGTAGCCGGATAATAATCCGCCAGATCGATGTAGGCCCGAAAATCCGATCCAGTAACACTCATCCGGTCTCTTGTGCGCACCAGGTAGGAAACGGTCACCGTAGTCCGCTTACCCTCTATCTCGTAGGATAATCCGGCATTGGTCATTACCTCCCCATTTAGCACCTCCAGAGTGATCTCCTTCCGATCTGTGATCTGGGGATCCGATACGTTCACCACTGCAAGCCATACAAAAAACGCAATCACAATAGAAAGGATTTTAAGGCTCAGATTTCGGGTTAGAATTTCTTTCATTCTTCAGCCTCCCCTTCCATATCTTGAATTTGCTGCCAGCTGCAGCTGACGCCTCCTTTGTATTGGCGGCCAAAAGGCGCTTCATGGTCTCTCCGTCGTTAACCCGGGTAAGTTTTCCACCCTCTGCCAAGGTCACTCTGCCAGTTTCCTCAGAGACAATGATGGTCATACTGTCTGTGACTTCCGAGATTCCCACTGCAGCCCGATGCCTGGTTCCCAGATCCTTGCTGATATTCATATTGTCCGACAAGGGCAGATAGCAGGTAGCCGCCGCCACCCGGTTCCCTCGAATCACCACAGCGCCATCGTGAAGGGGTGTATTATGCTCAAATATATTAATTAAAAGCTGACTGCTGACCAGACCGTTGATCTCAATTCCCGTGCGCTCAATCTCCTTCAGGGTATCTCCCTTTTCGATGACCATGAGCGCGCCTGTCTTCACCTTCGCCATCTCGAAGGTAGCCCGCACCAGCTCGCTTACTGTCTTCTCCGTAAAGCCGCTTTCCTCTTTTCCATCGTCAAAGGAAAGGATGTTGGTAATAATATTCTTACTTCCCAGCTGTTCCAGAGCTTTGCGCAGCTCCGGCTGGAAAATCACAAGCAGCGCTGTAGCCGCTATTGCCGCTGTTTTTTCTAAAATCCAAAGAATCGTCCGCAGATCAAATACCGCCGCTAACACAGTGAACAGCAAAATCACCACCAGGCCCTTTAGCAAAGTCCAGGCCCGGGTATTTTTAATCCAGTACAATACCTCATAAATCAATACAGAAATAATGACAATCTCGATAAGATTTCTGAAACTGATCCTTTGTAAAAATGACAGCCAGGAGTGGATAACTTCCATCAGCTCCCCCATGGTGTCCATTGCTACGTCCTCCTTCCCCTCCTGTCCTCCTTACGCCTGCAGGTCGCTCCTCCCCGCCGTCCTCAGAGAATTTCAGGAATCCTTCCTTCGATTTATCCGCTGTACCTTCACATCCGGCGCCGCCACCGTCATCTTAGGGACAGCTTTCACATAGTAATAATAATCATCATCCTGGTACTGCAGAAATTCGGTTCTGGAATAATCCACCGAAAATACAAAAAAATGGAAAATATAAGCTAAAATTACGGATAGGGAAACACCTAGGGCCATAGAGCCCAGGGAAATATTCACATCCATCCTGGTATTCCCGATAAACATCACGGCCAGCTCCACCACTGTCCCCACGGCAATAGCCACTGCCCAGGAATAGTCAAAGGAAAGGCTTTTTATCAGATACACCACCACAGCTGCTGAGAAAAAGGTGAGTATCATGAGAATCATCATCTCATTGGAGAGCAGGCTCTTGATAATCTGCATGTACTTCTGAGTGATGTCCACCGCTTCCGTGCTGGCCAACACGCCAGCATTCTGCTTGGCATAGACCAGCAAGTGATAAAAGAATATCCCCACGCACATAGGCGCCAGGGCAGAAAGGCCACCGGAGAGCCCGATAATAAACGGGATGATATATGGGAGCCGGATGAAAAAAAGCACCGGCGTAATCAGCATAAAGACCGAATTTCCCGGCTGAAACCCACTGTACAGAATCAGCACGATCAGCACCAATAGCCCGGCGATCAGCGTCAACTCCAAGGACAGGCTGTACAGATGGACCAGCATAAAAACCGCCGCTGTGCAGGTGAGCACACTCATAGGCAATAAGGCGCTTAACAAGCTCAGGATACACACGATTACCGGATTCTTTAACACCTCCTTAAAGCCCAGGTTTTGATTCAATAGGATGAACACAGCCAGGGAAAAGAGGAACTTTTTCAGAGGATTGATCAGATAACTAAACCTTCCATAAAATGCCTTCAGCTGTTCCTTAAATACCAGAAGCCCCATCATGGCGGATGCCCTCCTTTGTCATCTCCTTCACCTTGTTCTGGTACTCATA
>CATJIO010000039.1 GCA_949740725.1 uncultured Lachnospiraceae bacterium
CGGCGGCCATGACTGCATTTGAGCCGGACTGCATCATCGCTTTAGGCGGCGGTTCTGCTATGGACGCAGGAAAGATTATGTGGGTATTATATGAGCATCCAGAGGTAGACTTCTTAGACTTGGCTATGCGCTTTATGGATATCCGTAAGAGAGTTTATACATTCCCCAAGATGGGCGAGAAGGCTTATTTTGTGGCGATCCCCACCTCTTCCGGCACTGGATCCGAGGTAACCCCCTTTGCGGTAATCACCGATGACCGGACAGGAACCAAGTATCCCTTGGCAGATTATGAGCTGCTTCCCAACATGGCGATTGTCGATGCGGATAATATGATGAATCAGCCTAAGGGCTTAACCAGCGCTTCTGGTGTGGATGTTCTGACCCACGCATTAGAGGCCTATGCTTCCATCATGGCTACAGATTATACAGATGGCCTGGCCCTTAAGGCGATGAAGAGCGTATTTGAGTATCTTCCCAGATGTTACGAAAAGGGAGCCAGTGATCCGGAGGCAAGAGAGAAAATGGCAGATGCTTCCTGCTTAGCCGGTATGGCATTTGCTAATGCATTCTTAGGTGTATGCCATTCTATGGCACACAAGCTGGGCGCATATCACCATCTGCCCCATGGCGTTGCTAATGCGCTTTTAATTACCGAGGTGTTACGTTTTAATTCGGAGGAAGTTCCTCCGAAGATGGGAACTTTTTCCCAGTATCAGTATCCGCATACCTTGGCTCGTTATGTGGAATGCGCTCATTTCTGCGGAGTGTGCGGCAAGGATGACAAGGAGACCTTAGAGCTCTTTATTGCAAAGATCGAGGATTTGAAGGCGAAGGTAGGGATCAAGAAGTGCATCAAGGACTATGGCATTGACGAGAAGTATTTCTTAGATAATCTGGATCAGATGGTGGAGGACGCATTTGACGATCAATGTACCGGGGCAAATCCAAGGTATCCGCTGATGAAGGAAATCCGGGAGATGTATTTGAGAGCATATTATGGGAGATAAGCAATCCAGCGCTGCCTAGGAGCAGCGTTGATAAGTAAAAATAAGGAGGGTAATAAAGGCAATGGAAGAAAATAAGAAAGTTATTTTCACAAGACCTCACAAGACGATTTATGCCACTGAGGATACGATCATCAAGGTATTTGATAATCGTTATAGCAAGTCAGATGTGTTGAATGAGGCAAGGAATGAAGCTTTGGTAGAAGAGAATGCCGAGCTAAATATTCCGTCTCTGATCTCGGTTTCCGAAACCCCAGAGGGTTGGTGCCTAATTCGGGACAAGGTAGAAGGAAGCACCCTTGCCGAGCTGATGGAGAAGGAGCCGGAGAAGCTGGAGACGTATATGGAAATGTTCGTGGATCTGCAGTTAACGGTTCACAAGCAGAAGGTTCCAACCATCAAGCGTCTGCGCCACAAATTAATGGATCAGATTAACAGCTTAAAGGATCTGGGCGCTACTGCCCGTTATGAGCTGGCAGTCCGTCTGGAAAGTATGCCCAAGCATACCAAGCTGTGCCATGGAGACTTTAATCCCAGCAATATTATCGTGGATAAGTACGGCAAGCTCTGGATCATCGACTGGGCCCATGCAGCCCAGGGAAATGCTTCCGCAGACGCGGCGATGACCTACCTGCTGTTCTGCCTGGAGGATCAGAAGAAGGCCGATATGTACATGAAGCTGTTCTGTGAAAAGAGTGATACTGCCCGTCAGTATGTAAATCGCTGGTTGCCTATCGTAGCTGCTGCGCAGATGACGAAGAAGAAGGAAAAAGAGAAAGAGCTGCTGATGAAGTGGATTGATGTAGTAGAATATCAGTAAAATTTTTGGCCATAATCAAATCAACCGTTAAATAAAATCAACCAAATTAAAAATGTCCCTGAAAACATCTGCCGCGAAGCTTGACTGCTGCAGATGTTTTCTTTTATAATAGAAAAACATCAAACAGCAGCAGCTGTATGGACGAGGTGTGAGGACAGTCATACATGGCAAAGATTAAAGCAGGTAAATTGACAGAGGATGAGAAATACATGAAGGAAGCCATCCGTCAGGCAAAGAAGGCGCTGGCCCTGGGTGAGGTTCCCATAGGATGCGTGATCGTGTGGGAAGGAAAGGTTATTGGGCGGGGATATAACCGGAGGATGATCGACCATACAACTTTGGCTCATGCGGAAATTCTTGCGGTGAAAAAGGCTTGTAAGAAGATGGGGGACTGGCGGCTGGAAGGCTGCCGGATGTATATTACTTTGGAGCCATGCCCTATGTGTGCAGGGGCTATCCTTCAAGCCAGGATTCCGGAGGTAGTTATTGGCTGCATGAACCCTAAGGCGGGATGTGCAGGATCTGTGCTGGATTTGCTCCATCAGGATGGATTTAATCATCAATGTCAGGTAAAAACCGGCGTTTTGGGCGAGGAATGCTCCCAGATGATGAAGGACTTTTTTAAGGCGTTGAGAGAACAGGAGAAGGCGCGAAAGCCCCTTGACAAATCAAGGGATGCAGGGTATACTTAACAGGCTGGTAGACGGTGCCAGCTTGAATACGTCATAAAGCTTCCACGCAGCCGGGGAGATAGCGGTGCCCTGTACTTGCAACCCGCTTTAGCAAGGGTGATGTCCTGCCCCGGACTTGTATGAGGCAGA
>CATJIO010000040.1 GCA_949740725.1 uncultured Lachnospiraceae bacterium
ATAGTAGTAAACAAAAATTGAAAAGTTCGTTAATATCCCTTATTCAGAGTGATGGAGATACAAAGGATCTGAGAAGTCACGGCAACCCCGGTTAAGCAGTCAGAAAGAAACCTTACTTCTGTTTGTGAGAGCCGGAAGGTGCCAGCCTGAGCGAGGGCAGCGAGAGGTATCCTGCACCAGCAGGAGGCTTGCTGCGCGTCGAGCAATAAGAGGATTTGAATGTTGTTTCTTCAAGTCCGCTCGCATGCGGACTTTTCTTTATTTGGCGCCAATGTGCTGACTATTTGGCATTCAGACTAATTGTACAGAATTAATCTTTGCCGGCCAGCATTACAGGGCGCGCCCAGAACAAAAGGAGGAAAACTATGGAGAAACGATTATTTACATCAGAATCAGTGACAGAGGGACATCCGGATAAAATGTGCGATCAGATTTCTGACGCAGTGCTGGATGCTTTGCTGGAGCAGGATCCTATGAGCCGCGTGGCTTGTGAGACGGCAATTACTACTGGGCTTGTGCTGGTTATGGGGGAGATTACCACTAATGCTTACGTGGATCTGCAGAAGATTGTCCGCCAGACTATCCGAGAAATAGGATATGATCGGGCAAAATACGGATTTGATTGCGATACCTGCGGCGTAATTACGGCTATTGATGAGCAATCTACCGACATCGCCATGGGGGTGAACAAGGCTCTGGAGGCGAAGGAAAATAAAATGTCTGATGAAGAGCTGGAAGCTATCGGAGCAGGGGATCAGGGAATGATGTATGGCTATGCGTCTAACGAAACAGAGGAGTTCATGCCCTACCCCATCGCTCTGGCCCATAAGCTTGCTAGGAGGCTGACCCAGGTTCGCAAGGATAAAACGCTTCCCTACCTCCGTCCCGATGGGAAGACCCAGGTAACCGTGGAATATGATGAGAATGGACGGCCTCTCCGCCTGGACGCAGTAGTGCTCTCCACCCAGCATGATGAAGAGGTGACTCAGGAGCAGATTCATAAAGACATAAAAAAGTATGTATTTGATGAGATTCTTCCCAGGGAACTGGTAGATTCAAATACCAAGTTTTTCATCAATCCAACAGGACGTTTTGTCATTGGCGGTCCCCATGGGGACAGCGGGGTAACCGGGCGGAAAATCATTGTGGACACCTACGGGGCCTATGCCCGTCACGGCGGCGGCGCATTCTCCGGAAAAGATTGTACAAAGGTGGACCGCTCGGCTGCCTATGCTGCCCGGTACGTGGCTAAGAATATGGTGGCAGCCGGATTGGCGGATAAATGTGAGGTGCAACTTTCTTACGCTATCGGCGTAGCCCAGCCTACTTCCGTTATGGTCGATACTTTTGGCACCGGGAAGCTGAGCGATGAGCGTCTGGTGGAAATCATCAGGGAGAATTTTGATCTCCGTCCGGCAGGGATCATCAAAATGCTGGATTTGCGGCGCCCAATCTACAAACAAACTGCCGCTTACGGTCATTTCGGGAGAAATGATTTAGATCTTCCCTGGGAGAAATTGGATAAGGTAGAAGAGTTGAAAAAATATCGATAAAATAAAGAAAAAAACTTCCCACAGTTTTAATTGTGGGAAGTTTTTCTTTTCTTTTGTTCTGCGAGATGTTATAATTTATAGACCAGATAGGAAACAAAATAGCTGCTGGGTACGCCCTGCCCGGGGAGAACAGCGGCAGAATAAAGAGACAGGAGCAGCAGAGAATGAAAACATTAATATCCTGGAATGTGAATGGTTTACGGGCCTGTGTTGGCAAGGGCTTTACAGAATACATGAAGACAACGGATGCAGACGTATTTTGCATTCAGGAGAGTAAATTGCAGGAGGGGCAGATCCAGCTGGAACTGCCCGGCTATTACCAATACTGGAATTATGCTAAGAAAAAGGGGTATTCCGGGACGGCTATCTTTACAAAAGAAGAGCCCATCTCTGTCACCTATGGTTTGGGAATTGAAGCACATGATCAAGAGGGGCGGGTGATCACCGCTGAATTTCCTCAGTACTATATTCTAACCTGCTATACCCCGAATTCCCAGGAAGGGTTGGCCAGGTTGGATTACCGGATGGATTGGGAGGATGCCTTCCGGACTTATGTGAAAGGCCTGGATGAGAAAAAGCCGGTAATATTATGTGGAGATCTCAATGTGGCTCACAAGGAGATCGACTTAAAGAATCCAAAAACCAACCGGAAAAACGCAGGGTTTACGGATGAGGAACGGAAAAAGTTTACTGAGCTCTTAGAGGCAGGTTTTATTGATACCTTTCGCTACTTCTACCCAGATGCAGAGGGGATGTATTCTTGGTGGTCATACCGCTTTTCTGCCCGCGCCAAGAATGCAGGCTGGCGGATTGACTACTTTTGTGCATCTCTTCGATTGAAGGATTACTTAGCAGGCGCAGGGATTCACACAGAGGTTATGGGATCCGATCACTGCCCGGTGGAACTTCGGCTTTATGATCCAGAAGAGATCGGAGAGAAGGAAAAATGAACTTAATTACTATAGAGCGCTTGACAAAATCATATACCGAACGCCTTTTATTTCAAGATACAGACTTCTCTATCCAGGAGGGGGAGAAAGTGGGGCTAATCGGAATTAACGGAACGGGGAAGTCTACCCTTTTAAAGATCGCTGCCGGGCTGGAGGAGCCAGATCAGGGAACCAGGATTTCATCAAGAAATCTGACTATCCGATACCTCTCTCAAAATCCGGAGTTTAGAGAGGGTGAGACAGTTCTGGAGGCGGTTTTGAACCACAACCAGGCGGGGAAAGGGGATGAGTGGGAACAGGAGTCCTCGGCTAAGACTATGCTGAATAAGTTGGGGATTTTTGATCATCAGTCTCAAGTGTCCCAGCTGTCCGGAGGGCAGAAGAAGCGGGTGGCTTTGGCGGCAGCCCTACTTTTTAAAGGCGACCTTTTGATTTTGGATGAGCCCACCAATCATTTAGACAGTGAGATGGCAGACTGGCTGGAAGCCTATTTAAAGGCCTTTAAGGGAGCGCTGCTGATGGTCACTCATGACCGGTATTTTCTGGATAGCATTACCAGCCGGATCTTGGAACTGGATCAGGGAAAGCTGTACAGCTACCAGACGAATTATGAAGGATTCCTAAAGCTGAAGGCGGAGCGGATGGATATGGCTATCGCCTCAGAGAGAAAGAGGCAGTCTATCCTGCGGGTAGAGTTGGAGTGGATGCAGCGGGGCGCCCGCGCCCGTTCGACAAAACAGAAGGCTCATATCCAGAGGTATGAAGCACTGCGGGATGAAAGGGGCCCTGTAGAAGAGAAGCAGGTGGAGATGGAATCCCTGTCCAGCCGTCTGGGAAGGACTACGGTTGAAGTGGTGAGCCTGTCTAAGGCATACGACGGGAAGGTGCTGCTTCGAGATTTCAGCTATATCTTTTTAAAGCAGGATCGGATCGGCATCATTGGCCCTAATGGAGCAGGGAAATCTACCTTGTTGAAAATGATTGCTGGGTGGATAGAGCCGGATTCCGGAAAAGTGGAGATTGGCCAGACCGTAAGGCTGGGATATTTTTCCCAGGAAAACGAAGAGATGGATTTCTCAAAACGGGTGATCGACTATATCCGGGATGTGGCAGAATATGTGAAAACTAAGGATGGCAGTATCAGTGCCAGTACGATGTTAGAACGGTTTTTATTTCCTTCTTCCATGCAGTATACTACCATAGGAAAGCTGTCAGGAGGAGAGCGGAGGAGGCTCTATCTTCTTCGAATTCTCATGGACGCCCCTAATGTGCTGATGTTGGACGAACCTACCAATGATCTGGACATCCAAACCTTAACTATTCTGGAGGATTATCTGGATAATTTTCAGGGAATCGTAATAGTAGTATCCCATGATCGATACTTCCTAGATCGGGTGGTGAGAAGAATATTCGCTCTGGAAGGTGAGGGTAAAGTAAATCAGTACGAGGGTGGTTTTACCGACTATCAGGCTGCCCTGGCGAAAAAGCAGGCGGAAAAGGAATTACCTCTTCCGGAAAAAAAGAAGACCGAAGGCGTTCGGGGATGGTGGAAGGCCGGCGCCCCGAAAAAGCTAAAGTTTACTTTCTGTGAACAGAAGGAATGGGAAACCATAGAGGAAGAAATCGCTGTCCTGGAGGAAGAGATCGGGACGTTGGAAAAAAAGATGGAGGCAGTGGCCAGCAGCTACAGCCAGTTGCAGGAATTGATGGAGGAAAAGCAAAAGAAAGAGCGTACACTGGAAGAAAAGATGGAGCGCTGGATGTACTTAAATGATCTGGCGGAGCAGATCGCGACACAGACGTAGTGACAGAAGAGGTTATCAGACGCATGCTGGCAGAGGTGTGAATGGCAACCATAAGAGGAGGGCACAATGGAAAGATTTCAGATCGTGAAGGACGACCGATATTATCCCTTAGGAACGACAGCAGCAGGAGACCGCATTCATTTTTCTGTGGTTTCCCAGGGAAAAAAATGCAGTCTTGTGTTATATCAACCTGGGCAGGAGGAAGCCATAGAGAAGATTGATTTTCCAGAGAAGGAAAAGATGGGAGATGTATGGAATCTGACCGTGGCAGGTGATTTTAACAATATGGAATATTGCTTCGAAATCGATGGAAAGATGGTAGAGGATCCCTTTGGAACGGACTTTTCCGGGAGAGAAGTATGGGGCGAGGAAAAGAACTTAAACAAGATATTAAAGGCATCGGTGCGGGAAGAAGGTTATAACTGGGAGAAAGATCAAAATCCTCGGATTTCCTACGAAAATTGTATTCTTTACCGTCTTCATCCTAGAGGCTTTACCATTCACCCATCCTCAGGCGTAGAGCCAGAGCATCAAGGTACCTTCGCGGGAATCCAGGAAAAAATTCCTTACTTAAAGGAGCTGGGAATCACAACGGTGGAGCTTATGCCCAGTACAGAATTCCAGGAGATAATGGAAAAGGAGATAACTGCCAGGCCTTTAAGCGAGCAAGAAAAGGCGGCTGGGAAAGGGGAAAAGAAAGCTGGAGGGAAGATTAATTACTGGGGATTTGTCCCTTCCCTTTCCTGTGCGCCCAAGGCCTCCTACTGCTCTGGGAAAGAGAAGCATCCGAAGCAGGAGTTTAAGGATCTGGTGAAGGCGCTGCATCAGGAGCGTATGGAGTTGGTTATGGATCTCTTTTTCAATGGCCAGGAGCCGGAAACCCTTGTGTTGGAGATTCTTCGATTTTGGGTGCGGGAGTACCATGTAGATGGTTTCCATCTAATTGGCTTTACGCCTTGCGGCCTGATCCGCCAAGATCCCTTTTTAAGCCAGGCTAAGCTTTTTGCGCCATACTGGGGGGAAGGCCCATGGGGAAATAACCGGCATCTGGCGGAATATCATAATGGATTTTCCAATGATATGAAGAAAGTGCTAAAGGGAGATGAAAATCAGGTGCGGAATCTGATGTTTCACACCCGGTATAATCCCGAGGGCCGAGGGGTTGTAAACTATATAACCAATGTGAATGGATTCACGCTGATGGATTTGGTCAGCTACGATCGGAAGCATAATGAAGCTAATGGGGAAAATAATCAAGATGGAGAGGATTATAATTTTTCCTGGAACTGCGGGGTGGAAGGCCCCACGAAGAAGAAAAAGATTTTGGAGATGCGTCGTAAGATGATTAAGAATGCCTTTCTCCTTCTCTTTTTGAGCCAGGGAACACCACTGCTTTTGGCAGGGGATGAGTTTGGCAATTCCCAAGGAGGGAATAATAACGCTTATTGCCAGGACAATGAAACCTCATGGCTGGACTGGAGTCAGACGGAAAGCTGCCGAGATCTGTTGGAGTTTGTTAAAGAGGCCATCGCCTTCCGAAAAGCCCATCCGATGTTCCATATGTCCAGCGAGCCCAAAGTGATGGATTACTTATCCTGTGGCCACCCCGATGTGTCCTACCACGGAGAAAAGGCCTGGTGTCCGGAATTTGAGAACTTCCGTAGGCAGCTGGGGATTTTATACTTTGGTCGGTACGGGCAGCTTCTCGACGGCAGCTACGACCATACCTTTTTTGTAGTCTATAACATGCACTGGGAGCCTCACGAGTTCTCTCTGCCCAATCTCCCCAAGAATCTATACTGGCATATCGCGATCAATACAGATGCCAGGACAGGAAGTGGATTCTATCCTTCTGGAGAAGAGACATATCTGAAAAAACAAAAGCAGTATATGGTTCCTTCCCGAACCATTATGGTTTTTGTAGGAAAGCCTAGGGGTGAAGAGCTGGAAAAAGAGCCATTGGCGCAGGAGGACAGCGAAAAAAAGAAAGCGAAGGGAGCTAGGGGGAGGAAGCGCAATATGGATGGGAACGCCATGTAGCAGCTCAGGCAGAGCCTTTATTGGCCCGTTGCGCTGGACGTTTCCTGCCGCCTGAACCGTTACAATGGATTTCGACAGACAATAGAAGTTCAAGGAGATCAGTATATGGCAAAAAAACAGAGAAATATCGTTTATTCGCTAGGCAATGCGGCGCTCCTGGCAGGACTTATCCTCTTAATAATGGGCGTCTATTACGAAGTTATCAAAGCAGGAATCCCATATCAGGATCCACCCCTTGAGTTGCAAATTCAATATGCAATTAACCTGGGCGTTGGGGACGAACTTTGCAAAATCGGCTTTTTCACGTTCATTATTGGTCTGGCCTTTCGCCTAGTATGTCGACTGGCAGCGAGAAAGCTGGAAGGAGATTAGAGACTAAAGAAAACAGGCGGGCGCGGCAAACGACAAGAGATAAGCCGTCGCCCGCTATTTCTTATTCTGGATAGATAAGCCGTTCCTCGGTGATATTTTCCAATACCTGGGTGAGGAATCGAGCCGCCAGCCAGTTTGCCATAGGAAGATTCATATCCAGGTAATTACCACAGTCCCTGGCCGCAGCGCCAGGCACCACTCCCGAAAAGTCCCGGATAAAGGTAAACATTTCTTTCATCAACGGGACAATATCCCTAGATTCATAATCCCCAGCCAGAAGAAGATAAAAGCCGGTACGGCAGCCCATAGGACCGAAATAGAGAACCCGGGACTGAAACTCCTGATGATTGCGCAGGAAGGTAGCGCCTAAATGTTCAATGGTGTGCACCTCCGCCGTATTCATTACCGGTTCATGATTCGGCCGGGTCATGCGGATATCAAAAGTGGTGATTACGGCATTTTGGGCGTGATCCTTCCTGGAAACATAAATGCCGGGGAGAAGAGTTAAATGGTTGATGGTGAAGCTCGTTATTTTTTCCATAAAATGTCCTTTCTTTGGTTGCGGGAATTGAGAAGTTGCTATTTTATTGAGTCTTTTGTTTGTCTTGAAAGTCTGGTGGGGCGCTGGATAAGGATTTGCGGGGGCTTTAGGAGACGCAAGCCGGGTAGGTGGGTTGCGAGGATTTTATCGGTCGCTGACTTGGTTTACCTACCCGCCCGCAGAAATCCCCCGGCAGGCCCCTGACGGGGACCGCTGGCGCTTATCGTGCTAGATTCGTTTATTCCCTTAGAGTTCAACATGTATCGAATATTCTTGAGCGGATGGTTAAACTTAGGATTGATTAACAAACATGGCTCCTAATTTCCAAGTTCCTGTTCATCTTATTGCCATAGATGAATGCCGCACATAAATACACAGTTATCGCCTTTAGAAAGTGCGGATACAGACGGGATGTTCCGCAAATTAACGATAAGCGGTATGGTGTAGAAATAGTCATTGGATAGAAATAAACGAATGGGGAAGTTCTCAAAAAAGTAATTTATGTGTGACTCGTTCGGAGATTACTTTTGCCTATTGAGCCGTAAAGGCGTCGGATTCGATGAATGGGCGGTATACATCCATGTTTTCCATGAGCGATTAATTTGCCAAGGCTGATTACCCAGATATTGCATTCGATTAAAAATTGAGAAAATTGATTTTCCTGCCCTATTCCAAGGTTCATTAATCATTAAGCTAGATTCTAATTCCAGTAATGTATAGCCGTGACACAATAAAGGCTTCTATATTCACGAATCTACTTCATCCGGCTAAGTCGGGTAACTTCCACTGAATCGAGGGCAGCCGATTCCAGAGGGAATCTTGAGAACATCGGACTCTGTTTATCTGAAGGAGGAAA
>CATJIO010000041.1 GCA_949740725.1 uncultured Lachnospiraceae bacterium
GCGGCGATACTTCCCAAGAATGCTGCCCTGAAGCGGCACATTTACCATTTTAAATAACCCCGTATCCTGATTCAGATAAGTAAACGCAGTATCAATATGGTCAAAAAGAACCACCCTCCCGTCCAGGAAACGATACCGGAACGCTTCAATCTCATTTGCGCCTTTACATACCGCATACACAAATGCCAGCGTAAAAGAAAGATTCTGCGCCTTTACTTTCTGCCGGAAATTTGTGATATCAACCTCAAATGTCACGCAGAACGCAGGCTCCACACTTTCCCGGAAAACCATACAATGCATGGCCCTCTCCCAATTTTTTTCGTCTATCACCTGATAAGTATTCATATCAACTCTTTCGCCATACTGTCCAGATCGCCTTCCATTCTCCATAAAGTCTTTTTCCTTACCATCTGTTCTATGAAATCCCATAAAAAGACCCCCTAGAAACTAATTCCACAAAAAACGATCAAAAACACCTTTTTAACCTCCTCACAATCCTATATTTATATACGCCATACATCCACGACAATACAATGAACAAGAACTTGGGAATTAACAACTATATTCGCGGATAAACCCCAGGTCTAACCATCCACGCAAGAATATCCAACACATGTTGGACTCTAATGGAATCAACTAGCCTAGCAGGAGCCTCCTGTCAGGTCCCCATAGGGACCTGACGGGATCCCCCGCGGCCGGATTGGCAGATCAAGTCAGCGACCGATAAAATCCGAACGCAAGCCCGCCACGAAGAAGCAGTGCCCCACTACGCCTTCACGACAAAAATCCTCCATTAAAGCGCAAAATACTTTACTCCAGACTCAAATATCTTCATATCCTGTTCCCCATAAATATTTACCGCTACCGCCTCGCCTCGCCGTTCAGAATGAGCCATCTTTCCAAGAATCCTCCCGTCCGGGCTGGTAATTCCCTCGATGGCCATATAAGATCCGTTAGGGTTCCAGAACTCATCCATAGTTGCCTGTCCCTTATCGTCTACATACTGGGTGGCAACCTGCCCATTTGCAAACAGCTTTTTCAGCCACTTCTCATCTGCCACAAAGCGTCCTTCCCCATGGGAGGCCGGATTACAGTAAACCTTACCCAGCTCTGTTCCCATCAGCCAAGGCGACTTATCGGTAACTACCTTGGTATAGACCATCTTTGACACATGGCGGCCAATGGTGTTCATGGCAAGGGTGGGGGAATCGGTTTTCTGCTCTGCAATCTGTCCTTCTGGAAGAAGTCCCAGCTTAATCAGCGCCTGGAAGCCGTTGCAGATACCCAGCATCAGTCCGTCCCGCTGATTTAAAAGCTTCTGGAGCTCCTCCTGTATCGCCAGGTTGCGGAATACAGCAGCAAAAAACTTTGCGGAGCCCTCCGGCTCATCACCAGCGGAAAATCCTCCTGGGAACATCACGATCTGAGCCTTGGAAATCTCCTTTTTATAGAGCTCAACTGAATCTCGAATGTCCTGGGCTGACCGGTTTTTAAATACCATGTGAGAAACCGTGGCCCCTGCCCGTTCAAAAGCCCTTGCACTGTCATACTCGCAGTTTGTCCCCGGGAATACTGGGATAAATACATGGGGCTTTGCCAGCCTTTGGCTGCACACATAGATACTCCCTGGCTCAGCATGGAAAGTCTGCTGGATTACTGGCGAAGCTTCCGCCCCGGTCTTGGTAGGGAATACCTTCTCCAAAGTGCCGCTCCAAACCTCCACGGCCTCATCCATGGAAATCGATACAGAGCCATATTCAAGGGCGCCCCGATCCGTCACCTCTCCAATGAGGGTATAAGAGATAGAAAGCTCGCCCACCTTGCCCTCCGGCACTTCACAGAGGATGGATCCCCAGTCCGCCCGGAAGAAATCTCTGGGATCTACATTGTGCTCGATCTTTACTCCCAGCTTATTCCCGAATGCCATCTTGCTCGCCGCCTCCGCCAGGCCATGCCCTTCAATCGCGTAGGCAGAAATAATTCTCCCCGCCTTGATCTCCTCGTGAATCTTGCCGTAGCCATCCATAATCTGTTCATAATCCGGGAGGTCATATCCATCCCGCTGGATTCGAAATACCACCAGCTTACTTCCCGGCCGCTTAAGCTCTGGAGTAATCACCGTCTTATGGCTGGCCACATCCACAGCAAAGGAAACCAGGGTAGGCGGCACGTTAATCTCTCCGCAAGTCCGGTCATCATAAGTTCCCGACATGGAATCCTTTCCCCCAATAGAGGGCAGGCCAAATCCAAGCTGAGCCTGATAAGCTCCGAGAAGGGCGGAGAAAGGCTGGCCCCAGCGCTCTGGATTATCCGTCATCCGCTGGAAATATTCCTGGAAGGTAAAGCGGATCTTTTGGTAGTCCCCGCCAGCCGCTACGATCTTGGCCACCGAGGATACCACTGCGTAGATAGCGCCGTGATAAGGGCTCCAACTGGAGAGCGCCGGGTCAAATCCATAGCTCATCATGGTCACCGTATCGGTGTTTCCCTTTAACACTGGAAGCTTTGCCACCATGGTCTGTGTTTCCGTCAGCTGATATTTCCCCCCATAAGGCATAAGCACGCTGCCCGCGCCAATGGATCCGTCAAACATCTCCACAAGCCCTTTCTGAGAACACACATTTAGGGAGGCCAGCAGGTTCAACCAAGTCTCCCTCACATCGCCGGCTTCCTTCCGCTCAAATGGGTTTCCTTCCCTGGAAGGTGTCAGGAGGGTCACATCTGCCTCCTGGTGGGCGCCATTAGTATCCAGAAATGTCCGGCTTAAGTCCACCACCGTCTTTCCTCTCCAGCGCATCACCAGCCTAGGGCTTTCCGTCACTACAGCTACCGTAACCGCCTCTAAGTTTTCCTCCGCCGCATAAGCCAGGAATGTATCTGTATCCTTAGGGTCTACCACCACGGCCATTCGCTCCTGAGACTCAGAAATGGCGATCTCTGTGCCGTCCAGGCCTGCGTACTTTTTCGGCACCTTGTCCAAGTCGATATTTAGTCCCGGAGCCAGCTCGCCGATGGCAACCGACACGCCACCTGCGCCAAAATCATTGCACTTTTTAATCAGTCTGGACACCTCCGGACGGCGGAACATCCTCTGGATCTTCCGCTCAGTAGGTGCATTTCCCTTTTGTACCTCCGCGCCGCAAATCTGGATAGATGCCTCTGTGTGTACCTTAGAAGAGCCGGTGGCTCCGCCGATACCATCTCGGCCAGTTCTTCCCCCTAAAAGGATAATGATATCGCCGGGATCGGAGGTTTCCCGGATCACATCCTTCCTGGGGGCAGCTCCCATCACCGCGCCGATCTCCATCCGCTTCGCGCCATAGCCGGGATGATAGATTTCTTTAACATAGCCGGTAGCCAGGCCGATCTGATTGCCGTAAGAGCTATATCCGTGAGCCGCCTTCGTCACGATCTTTCTCTGGGGCAGCTTACCGTGAAGAGTCTCATTTAAAGGCTTGGTGGGATCTGCCGCGCCGGTCACCCGCATGGCCTGATATACGTAGGTTCTCCCGGACAAGGGATCCCTTATGGCGCCGCCCAGACAGGTAGCGGCGCCGCCGAAGGGCTCAATCTCTGTGGGGTGATTGTGGGTCTCATTTTTAAAATTCACCAGCCACTCCTCAGTTACCCCGTCAATCGTCACCGGAACCACGATAGAACAGGCATTGTTCTCCTCCGAAACCTCCAGATCGGGAAGCTTTCCCTCTGCCCGAAGCTTCTTCATTCCCATAAGCGCCAGATCCATCAGGCAGACAAACTTTCCGTCCTTTCCCTGATAAATCACCTGGCGGTCATCCAGGTACTGACGGTAGGTCTCCTCAATAGGCTTCCGGTAATCTCCGTCTGTAAAGGTAATATTCTTAAGCTCCGTGGAAAAGGTAGTGTGGCGGCAATGATCCGACCAGTAGGTATCCAGCACTCGGATCTCCGTCATGGAAGGGTCTCGCTCCTCTTCACGGAAATAATGTTGAATATGCTGAAAATCCTTTAAGGTCATAGCCAGGTTTAAGGAGCAAAAAAGCTCAGCCAAAGCCTCATTCTCCATCTGGCAAAAGCCCGCAAACACGGCCACATCCTCCGGGGGCTCAAACTCCCCAATCAGCGTATCTGGCTTTTCTAACGCCGCCTCCCTGGAGTCCACCGGATTAATGCAGAAGGACTTCACCGCCTGAATCTGCTCATCAGTCAGATCCCCGGAAATCACATAGGTGGTAGCTGTGCGGATAACTGGATCCTCATCCTCCTTTAACAGCTTTACACACTGCTCCGCTGAATCCGCCCTCTGGTCAAACTGGCCTGGAAGGTACTCCACAGAAAAGATCCGGTCAGCCTCCCCTGCAGGGAAATCCTCCTCATACACCTCATCCAAAGGCGGTTCAGAAAATATCGTTACCTTTGCTTGATGGTAGGTCTCCTCTGAAAGGTTTTCAATATCATAACGAATTAGAACGCGAACCGCCCTAACGCTACCTATTCCCAAATAGTTTTCAATTTCTTCCCGAAGTTCCTTTGCCTTCACGGCAAAATCCGGCTTCTTTTCCACAAAAATCCGTTTTACACTCATATGCCTTTCCTCCTGTGGTTTTCTGAACATGCGCTTCCCTGTAATCGGTCTTTCTCAATTAAATCATAACACAGAAATTATAAATAAGTAAAATTAATATCTTTTATATTTTATATTATCCATTCTAATATATAGTCTCTATCAATATGCTGCGCGGTTGTCTCAGACTTAACGTTAAGAAGCTGAAGCGTCCGATATTTTCAATCAAAGCGTCAAAAGCTCATCCTTTTTCCAGCATATTAATGATAAATTCACTTCATCCACAAAAATATTTTGTCTAAAATGCCAAATTTCTCTTGCAAATCCTCCAATAAAATAGTATGATGAATTTTAATAACTCTGCATACGTTTGCAGAAATGAATTGGGAGGTATTTCATTTATGGGAGCAGTAACAGGCAATGTAATTGTGGGACAATCTGGAGGCCCTACTGCGGTCATTAACTCCAGCCTTGTGGGCGTATTTAAAACAGCCAAAGACCGTGGCGCCAATAAGGTATACGGCATGGTTCACGGAATTCAAGGACTATTAGAAGGACGCTATGTGGATCTGGAGAAGCACATTAAAAATGACTTGGATATCGAGCTGTTAAAGCGTACCCCTTCGGCGTATTTAGGTTCCTGCCGCTTTAAGCTGCCGGACATCAGCGAAAGCAGAGAGATCTATGATAAGATCTTTGCCATCCTGGATCAGCTTGAGATCGAATACTTTTTCTACATTGGCGGCAATGATTCCATGGATACCATCAAAAAGCTTTCCGACTATTCACTGTTAAATGGAAGCAAAATCCGCTTTATGGGCGTGCCCAAAACCATTGACAATGATCTGGCCGTTACCGACCACACTCCTGGATACGGAAGCGCTGCGAAATACATTGGCTCCATTACCAAGGAAGTTATCCGTGACGGCTTAGTGTATGATCAGCAGAATGTTACCATCTTAGAGATCATGGGGCGAAATGCCGGCTGGCTGACCGGCGCCGCCGCATTAGCCAGATGTGAGGATTGCCCTGGGCCAGATATGATTTTCCTGCCAGAGCTTCCTTTCGATGTGGACAAATTCATGCAAAAGGTGGCAGAACTTCACCAAAAGAAGAAGTCCGTTGTAATCGCCGTCTCTGAGGGCGTGAAAACCGCTGATGGCAAATACGTGTGCGAGCTGACTGATGGTATTGATTTTGTGGACGCCTTTGGGCACAAGCAGCTAACTGGAACCGCCCGATACCTGGCAGAAAAGATCAATCGGGAGGTTGGCTGTAAGACAAGGGCTATCGAATTTAACTCCCTCCAACGGTGTGCATCCCACATCGTATCCCGGGTAGATATTACCGAAGCCTTCCAGGTAGGCGGAGCGGCAGTCAAGGCTGCCCATGAGGGTGAAACCGGCAAGATGATCATCTTAAAGAGAGTTTCCGACGACCCCTATATCTGCGTCACTGACATTTTCGACGTGCACAAGATCGCCAATGTGGAAAAGAAGGTTCCCAGAGAGTGGATTAACGAGGAAGGCGATTTTGTAAATCCAGAATTTGTAAATTATATCAAGCCATTGATCCAGGCGGAACTGACCCCGATTATGACTGACGGGCTTCCCAGACATCTGTATTACACAGACATTGAGGGAGAAGTATAGTTAAATAACGACTTATAACCCTGATAGGTAAGAAAGAAACAGTCCCTTAAAAATTCAGGCTTTTCCAAATCCCTGGGTTTTTACCGGACTGTTTCCTCCTTTTTGCAGTATTTATTTTAGGGCGAAAAACTCTTTATATACTTTTCCGCCGAGCGGTAGTGGAACCTTCGGAAGCCCTCGTTTTCCTTTATGTCCTCAAAGTGCCCTTCCATCTAGTTGTTATGAATTAAAACGGCTTCATCCAACCCCAAATCACCGAACAGGCGAAGATAAATATCCACATTGCCGGCCTTGTCCACCTCGATTTTCTGGAGAATTTGTTTAAGCTGCCCGTTCGTCATCTCGGGGACGGAAGTAATGTCGGTGTATTCAGTAAAGAATTTCTTTTGTACCTCTAAGCTGTTTAACCGATCGGATTTATCTGTGGAAACACGGCAGTAGGCGGCGATGTTCATAGGTTAACCTCTTTAATTACTTTTAAGATTTTTATGACAATTTAAAGTTTTCCAAAAAGCTAATAGTCCTTAATTTATTTACCAAATTTTATACCATTTATCATATTTTTATATTCCTCAAAAAGTTGTTCCCATTCTATAGTATCTACATCAAGCATAAATTTTTTCGCTATCATTTCCTTAAATTCTGCCATTCGAACATAATTGTCCATTAATATACCCATTTTTTGAGAATCAATACAACAATCTCTAAAACGTTTATCATTAAAATCAAAACCAGGAATTCCTATTATTGTGTAGTCATTTTTAGCCATCCATGCAGCTCCCATCTCATTCAAACAAGCCACACTATCAAAATAATTTTGTGATAAAAGAAATATCATATGTACATCATATTCAATATTTTCTCTCAAATATTGAAAAATATTTTTTCCTAAAGGGATACCATAAACATCATCGCTTGTATACAATAGTTGGCTTTTACTAAGCCCCAATCCTTTTAATAAAAATATTAATGCATCTCCATAAATTTTATCACTTGATGAATGACTGATAAATACTTTTTGTTCAGATATGGTTATACACTCTTTCTTTTTTAAGTTCATAATATTTACTGCTCCTAATATACCTAACACTTTAATTACACCAGAATCACCAAAGTATTGATTCCTTTTTTGATACAATTTATTTAATTCATCTTTTATCAAACAATCTGGTAATATTGTATCCGTATATATATGAACTTTTCCCATCCAAAGCTCATATTCTTTGCCTGAAATACTTGTATAAGGTGAATAATTTCCCTTTTGAAATGATTCCAGTAAAATATTCCCTTCCATAATTAATTCATCTATCACTGTCATCCCTCAATCTTCATTGATAAATTGCAATTGGTAATACAAATAGCCCTGGCGCATTTACTATATCTACTAATTCCTTCGGATTAGAAAAATTCATTTTATCATTCATAAATGGTTTTAATCCTTCCATTCCTTCTAGTAAAGAATCAATTTCAACACTTTCATCAGGTTTTAATTTTCTCTGTACTTTACATAATACATAACATTGTTTGTTTATTTTTTCAATCGACGGAAATAAAAATTCTTTTTCAATTTGTGCTATCAAAGAAATATCCTCATATCCATCTGGCTGAAAAATAATCTGGCATGTACCATTATCCGATTTCTCCTTCATTAGTTCAATATTTTGTATTTGGTTAAATACTTCCAAATCATCTTCTGACAGTTCCAACATATCTTTTAACGCCAAAGACATATCTTTCATTTTCTTCATGCCTTCTAACAATTGCTGAAACTTTGATGAACGGACCTTAACAAAAACTGTTGTGGTATACTAAAGTTGTAACACTTAGTTCGGATAAGATATTATAAAACGAACAAAGTAGGAACCATCGTCATGGCAAATGTCTATAACGAAGAATTCAAAAAACAATTAGTGAAAGAATATATCCAAGGTAAAAGTTATTCCATACTCGCAAAAGA
>CATJIO010000042.1 GCA_949740725.1 uncultured Lachnospiraceae bacterium
CACCAAAACCTGCCCTTACTGTAAAAGTGAGATTCCCATTGATGCCACCAAGTGCGCCCACTGCACCTCGGAGGTATAGAGGTTTAGACATACAACACATAAGAGGCAGTTGCCTGGCTGTAATCTCAGCCAGGCAACTGCCTCTTTATATGCATCAGAAAGCCGCTATGCCCGGGGGGACAGGCTTCCAGCAAGGAATCCGGAGGGGTTATTGACCAAATTCCTTTACAAAATGCTCAAACCAGATATAGTAAACCAGTTTTCCCGGTTCTGCCACCAGGGAGTGATCCAGGCCCGCCGGAACAAAACTCCAGTCGCCGTCCTTGTGAGAAACCGTTTCCCCATCAACAGTCAGATTAAAATCAGCGCCGTCCAGGCAGTAATTCCATTGGTCAACAGAA
Source organism: uncultured Lachnospiraceae bacterium (assembly GCA_949740725.1). Lineage (GTDB taxonomy): Bacteria > Bacillota > Clostridia > Lachnospirales > Lachnospiraceae > Caccovicinus. The sequence continues at coordinate 402 of CATJIO010000042.1, forward strand.
GGATGTCCTTTTTCAGTGGTGCCCTCGCCAACAGCGCGGACAACGCCACCCATAATACGTCCGATATTTCTGGTACTTAATACGGACCAGCTCTGGGTGTTAGGCCCTTTGCAATCCTGAGTGTATTCCCGACACCGGGAGATAGGAGCAAAGATGGGAAGCACATGATGGCCCTGCTCATAGGTGCGCCAGTCGCCTTCCGTCATATCGGAAACCAGGCACAAAAATTCCATATCGCTGACAGCGTGAATGGACAGCTCATTTTTGTCAAAATCCGGGGTATAGAAAGACAGCTCCGTGATATTATAAGCTTTAAGGCCGTCGGTAATATATCCGCCGCCCTTGGTAAAGCAGTAAACAACCACCTTATCAGAGTATAGCTTTGGCTGAACAGTGCAGCCGGCTTTTAATTCACATCTGTAATTGGTAATGCCTTCAAAAGTGCCTGGCAGAAGCTCAGTCTGGGCAAAGCCGTCTTTAAAATTTAAAACTATCTCTTCACGACGAACCATAGAAATAGACATATAAAAATCCTCCTAATATTATTTTAAGTTTAAAACAGTTGACGAATAATATTCCATACCAGGGTACGAAAGGATAATTTGATTATAAAGAGTGGATGGGAAAAAGTAAATATTGTAAATTATGGTGTTATTTCATAAGTTTCTGTAAAAATATCAGCATAAGAGATAATATTGTCACAATAAACTTATGCTGGAAGTTGATATTACTTATCAGGAAAAACTTTTTTTCATTTTAATTATATTGTGATATTCTGGTGAAAACAGTTGAATTTATTAATATTTATGCAGGGGAATTGAAAAGAAGAAAGGAGTAAAGCGATAGGATGAACAGCTTGGGGGAAATCATGGAGCAGGCAGAAGAATGGCTTTCCTCCTGCCAAAATCAGTGGGTAGAAGATCTGGAAAATTTGATTCGGATTCCAAGTATCAGCCAACCGGTAGATAGGAGCAGCAAGTTTCCCTTTGGTCAGGAATGTGCCAAAGTTTTAGAAAAAGCGTTGGACATGGCCAGGCGTATGGGATTTCAGACCCAATGCCATGAGTATTACTGCGGAACTGCTTTTCTTCCAGGCAAGGATCTGACATGTAAAGATTTGGGAATATTCGTTCATCTGGATGTGGTGCCTCCGGGAGAGGGATGGACCTATCCGCCATTTGCAGCAATCAGGGAAGGAGATCTGATTGTGGGAAGAGGAAGCAGGGATAATAAAGGCGCGGCAGTTGCCGTCCTGTATGCAGTAAAATTCCTTGTGGAAAATCAGATTTTCCTCAATCATGGAATTCGAATCTTTTTTGGCTGTAATGAAGAGCTGGGGATGGCCGATGCGGAATATTATTTTAAAGACCATGAAGCACCTCTGTTTTCTATAGTACCGGATGCTCCCTTCCCAGTGTGTTATGGGGAAAAGGGAGTAATTGAGCTGGAACTTAAAAAAAGCCTTAATTCCAAAGGGCAAAGTATATTAGAATTTAGCGGCGGAGTCGCATCGAACCTGATTCCGGAATCTGCAATGGTGAGGATAAAGCCTGAAGAATCTTTCAAATTTCAAGAATACCGATCCGGGAAAGGAATTGAAATTTGTCAGGAAAAAAAGACTTTGCGGATTACCTCACACGGAAGAGCAGCTCACTCTGCATTTCCGGAAGGTTCTGAAAACGGCATTTTAAAGCTTATCAGATATCTTTTGAAAACGGATTTTCTCTCCGATAATGAGAGAGAACTGCTCTCCCAGATAGAAGCATTGTTTGGCGGATGCTATGGGGAAGAGCTGGGAATAAGCTGTGAGGACTCATCTACCGGACGCCTTACCTGTGTGCTTACCAGAATGTTTATGGATCAGACAGAATGGAAGGGTGCCGTTAATATTCGGTATCCCGTAACAGCAGATGGCAAAGCAATTTGCGGAAAGCTGGAAAAGATTTTTACAGACTATGGCTTTACAGTCGTTGCAATAGGTGATAATCCGGGCTATATTCTGGATTCCTCCCATCCGGCAATTGAACTTCTGAACCGGATTGCCTGTGACAGGCTGGGGCTTACGTTAGAAGCATATACGGCAAGGGGAGGAACCTATGGGAGAAAAATACCTGCTCCCGCGGTAGGATATGGGCCAAGCTGCCCGGGGCCCCATCCTTTTGGGCCGGGAAGAGGAACCGGCCATCTGCCGGATGAAGCAGCTTCTATATGTGGCCTTAAGCAGGCGGCGGGAATATTTGCGGAAGCTTTAGTGGCTTTAGACACTCTACTATACAAAAAAGAGGAGGAGAAGTAGTATGAAGACTAGAAAGTTAGCACTTTTACTGGCAGCAGCCATGTCTGTGTCTTTGCTGGCCGGGTGCGGCGGCGGTTCTGAAAAGAACACCAATCAAACTCAGCCGGCGGCTCAGGAAAGCCAGAAAGCTCAGGAGCCGGAAGCCGGCACAGAGCCTCAGGAGAGCCAGGAG
>CATJIO010000043.1 GCA_949740725.1 uncultured Lachnospiraceae bacterium
AGAAGCGGCCTACCCTCAAAAGTTTGTGACTAAACTTTACAGCTTAGCCGTCACTACTGCGAATAGTGGCGGCTATTTTCTTCCCCCGAAGATTGTATAGCACAACCCTACGAGGGCGATAATGAAGATACCTATCTGGATCAAATCCGAATATGTAACATACATTAGCAAGCCCTCCTTTCTTTCGTCTGGAGGGTTGACCCTCCGATGGTGGAGGGGTAAGCCGCCTTTGCTCTCTGACTTTCCGTATATGGATTGTATCACAAGTTCCCCCGATTCGACAATCTCTTTCTTTTATCTGCCTCTTTTCCACTCATCATACCACTCATTAAATCGCAATTTCACCCGCCTCTTGACATCCCCCTCCCTCTATGCTATGATTGCCCCAAATAACACGAATCGAGCGATGTTGCGTCTTTGTGTCGACTGTGCATGGTTGCGCATCATCAGGGAATGCAGTGAAATTCTGCAGCAGCTCACTCTACTGTAATCGGCTTGCCTATGCCACAATGCCACTGAGAAATCGGGAAGGCGGCTAAGGCCATAAGCCCAAGCCAGGAGACCGGCTCTTTTCATATGATTTGAAAATGCAATTCGGTGAGGAAAATGCATGTTTTTTGCGTCTGTTGACTTTGAATAATCCTACTTCCATCAGAGCGCAATCGCAATAAATGAAAATCTTGACGTCGTCTGGTTGTGTCTGACCGTCTGTTTTTAATGCGCAAAACTACAGAAACACAGACCAATCGGCGTTTATCTGCCAAGCTTCTGCATTCTCCTTTCAAAATTGCCAGTTCCATAATAATTCAACTTTATCATTTATCCCGGACACATTCAAATTAAGAAATGTGTTCTTCCCAGGAAAGGAGAATCCCATGTTAAAACGATCAATGTCCATGATACTTATTATTGGAATGGCACTTTGGGTAACTGCCTGCAGTGGCAACCAAGTAGAGCATGTTCCTTCGGATACAAGTGCTATGGAGGGATTTCCCTTCACCTTAACTACTTACAATGACATGGAGGTTACCTTCACCAAAGTTCCAGAAAGGGTCATTGCCGCTAATTCCAATACTGCAGATCAACTTTTTGCCATGGGGTTAGGGGATACGATTGCTTATGTTTGCTACAAAAATTCAGAAATCAACCCTGAATTTCAGGCGGAATACGACACCAAGGAAATGTTGAATGAGCAGGCCGCCACCCTGGAACAGATCCTGGAGGCTGCCCCGGACTTTATCTACGGGCGGAGCAGTGCATTCAGCGAGAAAAATGGCACCACCCATGCTATTCTCTCCCAATATGGTATTCCCTCCCTCTCCTCCATCGAGAGCTATCAGTTGGGAGCTGAGGTTGAGGATGTATATCGAGATTTTTACAATCTGGGAAGAATTTTCCATCTGGAAGACAAGGCAGAGGAAATCGTTGGCGAGATGAAGGCAAAAGTAGCGGAGGTAGATCAGAAAATCGCCGGAACCGATCCTGTCCCGGTATTCGTATTTGACGCTCTTATGGAGGACGGCCCCTACACCTGCGGGAATAACTTTACCGCACAGCTGATTCGTCATGGAGGTGGGCAGAATATTTTCGAAGATTTGGATACCACCTGGTCTACTGTAAGCTGGGAGGCTGTTGTGGAGCGAGATCCCAAGGTGATCGTAATTAATGACTACGGTACTTCTTCCTTGAATGAAAAGTTAGCGCAGCTGAAGGAAAATCCGGCCCTGGCGGATGTAAGCGCCATCAAGAATGATCGGATCATCTCAGTACATCTCTGTGAGGTCTTTGCCAGCTCCATGACCGCTGACACCATCGTGAAATTTGCCCGGGCCTTCCATCCGGAATGCTTCCAGTGATGGGGAGGCGGTCAGGTCCATTTCTGCAGAGGCACACCGTCCTTCTCTGTCTGGCTCTTCTCCTCCTTCTGCTCCTCTCCCTGGTTCTGTGTGTCAGCATTGGAAGCGCAGACATCTCCTTTTGGGATGTGTGGAGAATCATCTTCAGCCAGCTAAACCGCCATCTCGACGTGAGTGATCTCAGACCTGGGCTTCAAAATATCGTCATCTACCTGCGCATCCCCAGAGCTCTGCTGGGAATGGTGGTCGGTGCATCCTTGACTCTGTCTGGCATAGCTATGCAGGCCTTCACAAAAAATCCTCTGTCCGATCCTTATGTGCTGGGAATCTCCAGTGGCGCTTCGGTGGGGGCTGTCCTTTCCATCGTGTCCGCTGTGTTGCTCCCCTGGGGCGTCCGGCTTTCCATCCCCGCCGGCTCCTTCTGTGGGGCCATTACCGCGCTCCTTTTGGTCTATACCCTTTCACGTATCAGCGGCGAATTCACCCCAATGCGGCTGATTCTGGTGGGTGTGGCGGTATCGTCCATCTGCAGCGCCATCACAAATTTTATTATCTATACAGCTCCCCAGGATGCCCAGGTGCGGGAGGCGTCCTTTTGGATGCTGGGAGGCCTGGGCACTGCCTCCTGGGAGGCTCTGCCCATCCCTTCTCTGATATTAATTCCTTCTATCCTCTTCCTTATTTTCCTGGCCAGGCCGCTAAATGCCATGATGATGGGGGATGACACGGCCATTACCTTAGGGGTGGATGTAGAGAGAATTCGGAAACTCCTGATTTTTCTGACTGCACTCTTGACCGCCTCCTCAGTGATGGTGAGCGGGTGCATCGGATTCGTCGGTCTTATCGTCCCCCATCTGGTTCGTTCCATTGTAGGTCCGGATCATACCCGGCTTATCCCGACATCCTGCCTTTTTGGAAGCCTTTTTATGATCTGGGCAGATGTGGGGGCCAGGATGGTCTGCGCGCCGGCTCAGCTGCCGGTAGGGATCCTCACCGCGTTAATTGGAGGGCCTTTGTTCCTCTGGATGATTCATACACGCCAATATTCCTTTGGAAGGTAACCAGTCATGATTCAAGTAAATAATGTTGTATATTCCGTCAACCGCGAAACTATCCTTAAAGATGTGTCCCTCAATATCACCAGCGGCGAACGGGTAGGGCTCCTTGGGCCCAACGGCAGCGGAAAAAGCACTCTGTTAAAGTGTATTTACCGGGTATTAAGGCCCTCCGGAGGAGCAATTATGCTGGATGGCGCAGAATTATCCCAGATTTCCACAAAAGAATCCGCCAGAAAGCTGGCTGTGGCTTCCCAGCACAATTCTTCCCATTTTGATTTTACTGTGGAGGAGGTGGTTTTGATGGGCCGTTTCCCCCATAAACGAGCCATTGAGCAAGATACAGCGAAAGACTTGGCAATCGTCAGGGAATCTCTGAGCAAGGTAGGGATGGAAGGTTTTTCCTCCCGAAGCTTTCTCACCCTCTCTGGTGGGGAACAGCAGAGGGTTATCCTTGCCCGGGCCTTGGCTCAGAGGACGCCGTGCCTGATTTTGGACGAACCTACAAACCATCTGGACATTACTGGGCAGTTGCAGCTCATGGATCAGATCTATGGCCTGAAGCAAACTGTACTAATGGCGCTCCACGATCTCAATCTGGCAGCGATGTACTGCGACCGGATCTACATGATGAAACAGGGAAAAATTTTAGGTGAGGGAACGCCGAGGGAGCTTCTTACCTCCCAGTTCATCCGGGAAGTCTATGAGGTGGAGGCTGAGGTAATGGAAGAGGCAAATGGTCAAATCCATATTTTCTACCATCCGGCCCGTAGCCACTCGGGAAGCTATGGTTAACGCTTATCGCTTCTTGAAGAATCCTTTTCTTCGTGGTAAGATTAGGAGATAAAGCAGGAAACTTAAGGAAGAGAACAATATGCATACAAAAGCTGATGTGGACGGAATCCGGATCCGGATTGCCAGGCCAGAGGATGGGGAGACGCTGTTAGCGATCTACCGGCCTTATGTAGAGAGGACAGCTATCACCTTCGAATACGATGTGCCAAGCCAGAAGGAATTTGAAGCAAGAATAAGCCGCACACTGGAAAAATATCCTTACCTTGTGGCAGAGCGGCAAGATGTGGTTTACGGCTATGCCTATGCCGGACCATTTGTAGGGCGGGCAGCTTATGACTGGACGGCAGAGGTAAGCATTTACCTCCAGGAAAGGGTGCGGCGCATGGGACTGGGAAAACAGCTGTACCAGGCCTTGGAAGGGCTGTCCAGAGCCCAGGGGCTGAAAAAGCTCTATGCCTGCATTGCCTGCCCAGAAACAGAGGATGAATACTTAACCAACAACAGCGTACATTTCCATGAACATCTGGGCTATAGCAGGGTAGGAAAATTTTGCCGCTGTGGTTATAAGTTCGGGCAGTGGTATCACATGATCTGGATGGAAAAGAGCATTGGGAATGATCAGGATGTCCCTGATCCGGTGATCTGGTTTCCAGATTTGAATCAGGAGACAATACAGAGCCTGTGTAGGACTGGTGTAGGAGGAGAAGAAAATGGATGAACGGCTGAAGAAACAATTAACCTTTGTACTGGAGATCGACAAAGAGAAAAATATTTTCCGGCAGACCCATTTGTCTGGTCACGGAAGGAATGAAAATGACGCGGAGCATGCATGGCACATGGCCATTATGGCCTATCTTCTACGGGAGTACGCCAATGAATCCGTGGATATCGCCAAAGTCATGCTGATGTGCCTGATCCATGATATTGTGGAGATCGAGGCTGGGGATACTTATGCCTATGACGCGGAAAGCTTAAAAACCCAGAAGGCCAGGGAGGATGCGGCTAAGGAGAAGCTGTACGCTCTACTGCCGGAGGATCAGAAGGAAGAGTTTATGTCGCTGTTTGACGAATTTGAAGCTTATGAGACCGCGGAAGCCAAGTTCGCCCACGCCATGGATAATCTGCAGCCTTTACTGTTAAATCACAGCAATGACGGCGGGGACTGGAGAGAGCATCAGGTAAGCGCCGCGCAGGTATATGGGCGGCAGTCAAAAACCAGACTGGGCTCTGAGACCCTTTTTCACGTCATTGACGGAATCCTCCAGGAGCATATCCATAGGGGAAATCTGCGAAAATAGCGGCAGGGAACCCTGCGGCGCATTTCCCCGTGCGGTGATGGATTACCATCACCGCACGCAGGGCAATCATCACACTTTCTCCCGAATCAGAATCACATCCCCCTCTTTTAATACCTGCTGGAATCTCCCCTGAGCGCCATTCACCTGCAGCTCGACTGTTCCCTTGGGATTCTCCAGATCAATGCCAGAATGCTGAATCAAGTCCATCAGATAATAAGGGCGTCCGTCTCCCTTCTTCGGAAGGCGCAGAGGGGCGCCATTTAGGTGAAAGGAAACCATCGGCTCTACCACAGCTGCCTTTGCTTTTTCCCCTTCTGTTTCTGGAGGCGAGAAGGACTCTGCCGCTTCCATTTCCGGAGACGGGAAGGGTTCCCCCGTCTTCATTTCCGGAGACGAGTCGGTTTCCCCTGCCTTCATTTCCAGAGACGAGCCGGATTCCCCTGCTTTCATTTCCAGAGACGGGAAGGATTCCTCTGCGCTCATTTCCAGGGACGAGACAGATTCCCCTGCCTTCATTTCCAGTGGCGAGACAGATTCCTCTACGCTCATCTCCGGAGACGAAACGGATTTTTCTGCTTTTATTTCGGAGGGCGAGGGCATTTCCCCTGGCTCCTCTTCCTCCATCTCAGGGATGGCCGATGCGTTCAACCTCTCCTCTGCTATCTCCTCTTCTTCTGGCTCCGGAAAAATGATCGTAACTACATCCCCATTCTTAAGCTTTGTGTCTAACGAGGCAGGCTTTCCATTGAGCATAACCCGCTCCCCTTCCGCTGCCCCTTCCAGATCACCCAGGCAAGCGCTGGCAGGCGATCCCGGCACAGATGGGGTGAATTCAATGAAATCCCCTGCATGAATCACATCGGAAAGCTTTCCCTCCTTCTGATTGATAAAAAGAGCTGCCGGTTCAGAGGCTGTGCCATAAAATACTTTCCTTGCCCCGTTGGCCATTACCGTCAGATTCGCTCCAGAACGGCCCATAATGTCCCGGAAATTATATCCATTCATCATCAGAAGGTTCAGCGCAGTAAAGCTGCCGCTGCGGAACAGTTTCGCCGGCTTTCCATTCAAGGTTACCCGGAAGCTGTCATTAATCAGGTTCAGCCCAGAGGAAATCATAATCCCCAGAGGCGTGGCGTATTCTGGATTATTTAAATCAAATTCCTTGGAATAGGCATTGACCTGGAAATAATTCCCTGCTACTGTCACGCGGTTATCATCCATTCCCAGAGCTGCGGTGATCCCATCTTTGAGCCTGGCCAGTTTGCTCCCTCCCCCGACCAGGAAAAGGGCGGAAGGAGCCATGCCGTTAATCTCCACCACCTTGTCTGCAATTTCTTTGGAAAGCGCCTCCATAGAGCCCTGAATAGCCTGGAAAATTTCCCGGGTGGACAGCTTTTGTTCTATACCTAAAATATTGGAAAAGGCGATTTCCTCCTGATCCTCTAATTCCATTTTCATCCGCTCCGCCGTGGAAAAGTCCACCAGATAGTGCTTCATAATGGTCTCAGTAATCTCATCTCCCGCTACCGTGGCCATGGTATAACCGGTAATACTGCCGCCAGTACAGGCGGCGATATCTGAAGTCCCTGCGCCGATATCCACCATCACCAGATTTAAAAGACGGATATTTTCCGGAATAGCGGCATTGATGGCAGCGATAGGCTCCAGGGTCAGGCTGGCCACCTCCAGGCCGATTTTGTGCATGGTTGTATATAAACTTTCCACCACCTCGCTGGGCAGGAAGGTGGCAATCAGGTCAACCTTTAAATCCTGTCCCCGATGGTCCTTTAAGCTGGATATGGTATATTGATCCAGAAAATACTGGCAGACAGAATAGCCCACCAGATAAAAGCGCCGCATATCCTCCTTTGCCTCATTCTCCGCGTCAAAGGCCTCCTCCGCCCTGGTAATAGCCCCTGCTTCCAGACGGCTGATGATCTCATCGTCGATCAACTGGGTTCCCGGCAGATGGAGTTCAAATTCCGCCCGCTTAGTCTTTAAAGCCCGCCCAGCCGCCGCCACACAGACCCGGGTCAGACGGATGCGGGTTTTTCCCTCCAGACGCTCTTTTACCTTTCCCGCAAGATTCGCTACCTTCTCAATATTCTCGATCTGGCCGTCCATCATGGCGCGCTCTGTGTGGTCCTCCTTCTCCACAGCAGTGACCCTCACTTTTCCATCTTCCACAATTCCCACCATCCCGATAATGCTTCTGGTGCCGATATCCAGGGCGAAAATCACATCATTGGCCTGCTCCCTAAGCGGCGCTCTCCCCTGTGCTGAAACTCTTGTCTGCGATATTGTCTGTACTTTCTTTCCTCTGGCCATAATCCACCCCTGTTTTCCCTTTATTCACCGTGGCAGGTCTTTGCCTGTCCTGTGTTTTCCATCGAAAAAATTCTTGCTATCCACCATTATAATAAAATCGCAATCCAATGTAAATTACTTTCGTTCAAAAAGGAAAAAAAGCCAGGCATCAACTGATGATGCCCAGCAGCCTATAGATATTTCCAACCTCACCGGTCATGGAACTTCCAAGTCCTGATACGCTCTGGCTTAACCACAAAATGATATATTTCTTAAATGATCTTTCTTCCATTGAATTTTCTCCATTCTATTCTTTATTTTTTCAGAATAAAAAGTACAAAATCCAATGTGGACGATAGATTTTACCTCTGTACAAATTTCGTCCATTCATCAGACTTTGTACAGAGTTCTTTGTTTAAGTCAATTACTAAATGGCAGAGCATATTTCCCACCTCCCTCAATTATCTTTTCGCAGGACAGCATAGCATGGAAACTTCTTTAAATCAATTTATCCATGCAAATCATAAATCACTAAAAATAGTGTAGAACTATGCATTAGAAATATATTCATGAACATGCCAGCCATTTCCCCTACAAGGCTCCGCTGGCGCTGCATATGGGATTTCAGCTTTTCCGTGCTTTGCCGGTATGCTTCACAAGCCATTAGCACTATGCCCTCTGCCAAAGCAGCATACTGTCCTGAAATTCAGCGGACAATTTCCCTGTGTCCTTCAGCCATGAAAGGTAAGACCGCACCGTACTTCCCACCAGCACATACTGCTCGAAATTCATGGCAAGCCCGTAGCCTTTGAAAACTTCCTGCAAAATATGTTCAAAATACATTGGCTCCCCACAGACGGACAGAATCCTGTCCGCCACCTCATGCACCTTATCCCTGTTATAACGGACAAGTCCCTTCACATCAGCAGAGACTTCCGCATGGGCGGGAACGAACATGGCCGCCTC
>CATJIO010000044.1 GCA_949740725.1 uncultured Lachnospiraceae bacterium
GCAGAAACTTGTGGATTTACTACTTTAGCGACTGTTTTTCCATTACGAGTAATAAAGATATCTTCCTTGGTAATTAATTCAAGGTATTTTCCGAAATTAGCTTTAAATTCTGTTGCTGTAACAACCATGACGAATCCTCCTTTTATTTGAGTTATTTTTATTATATGCGATTTTAGTGATAAAATCAACAATATCATGCGAAATAAGGGAAAGCAACATTAAAATTCGTTCGATATGAAAGAAAAAACTTTTTTGTATATTTTATCCTTATCTGGTTTCATCCATGAGCAAAAAAACAAAAATCAGAAATGTAGGCAATAACTGTGAAATGTCTGTGAAATAGTAGATAATCCGGATAAAAACTGTTAAAATAAAAGATATAACGATGATGCAAACACAGGAGATGATTTCATGGATACCTTAAAAATTTTAGTGGTGGATGATGAGGCCAGAATGCGCAAGCTAGTAAAGGACTTTTTAATGAATAAAGGGTTTCAGGTAATGGAAGCCGGGGACGGAGAGGAAGCGGTGGATATCTTCTTTAATCATAAGGATATCGCCCTGATACTTTTGGATGTGATGATGCCGAAGATGGATGGCTGGGAGGTATTAAAGACGATTCGGAAGTTTTCCAATGTTCCCATTATCATGTTGACGGCCAGGGGGGAAGAGCGGGATGAGCTTCAAGGTTTTGGGCTGGGCGTGGATGAGTACATTGCCAAGCCATTCAGCCCGAAAATCCTGGTAGCCAGAGTGGAGGCGATTCTCAGGAGGACGAGCAGCATCAGCACGGAACATGTGGAGGCAGGAGGGCTCTCCATTGATAAGGCGGCCAGACAGGTTACTGTAGATGGGACGCCGGTGGAGCTAAGCTATAAAGAGTTTGAACTGCTGATCTTTTTTGTGGAGAACCAGGGGCTGGCTCTTTCCAGGGAGAAGATTTTGAACCATGTATGGAATTATGACTATTTCGGTGATGCCAGAACTATTGACACCCATGTGAAGAAGCTGCGGAGCAAACTGGGACAGAGAGGAGAATATATTAAAACGGTCTGGGGAATGGGATATAAGTTTGAGGTAGATGTATGAGTAGCCTGAAGCACTCCATCCGTTTGCGGTTTACCTTGATTTTTATCGGGCTTGTGGCAGCGCTGCTGGCGGGACTGTGGGCAGTGAATCACTGGTGCCTGGAGCGTTTTTACATGAGTGAGAAGGTTAAGGATCTGGAGCAGGCTTATGTACAGGTCGACACCTTTGTGATGGAGGAGCATAAGGAAGGGCGAAATATCGCAGAAGAATTTCAGGCTCTGGATGAGCTATGGCGCAGTGGAAGGAGAGACAGTACATTGGAGGAGAACGGGCTGGTGCATCTGATCCGGGATCTCAATGAACGGTCGAACATTACCATGCTGATTATGGATAGCGCTAATGGAACGCTGATTTCCTCTGAGCGAAAAGGGGATTTTTTAAGCGAGCGGTTCCTGCGGAATGTGCTGGGGAAAAATGAACGTCCATTTCGAATCGTGTCCAAGACGGATCAGTATACCCTACAACAGAGCTTTGATCCTCGGAATAAATCGTACTATCTGGAATGCTGGGGATTTTTGTCAGATAATACAACCAGTATCATCATGTCTATGCCAGTTGCCAGTATTCGGGAAAGCGCTCACCTTTCCAATCGTCTTTTGGCCTATATTGGCTTGGCTGTGCTGGCCTGCGGCAGTGTCTTGATTTATTTTACGACAAAAATGATGATTTCTCCCATTCTTTCGTTGACCCAGCTGTCAGAGCGAATGAGCAATTTGGACTTTGACGCCCATTATACCGGGACAGCTTCAGATGAAATCGGTGTGCTGGGACACAGCATGAATATGCTTTCTGATCGGCTGCGGGAAACCATTGGGGAGTTAAAGACAGCGAATTTAACTCTTCAGAGAGATATCGAGGAAAAGACGCAGATTGATGAGATGCGGAAGGAATTTATTGCGAATGTGTCTCATGAGCTGAAGACGCCTATTGCCTTGATTCAGGGCTATGCGGAGGGATTGACCGAGGGCATGGCCCAGGAGCAGGAGAGCCGTGATTATTACTGTGAGGTGATCATGGACGAGGCCAATAAGATGAATCATATGGTTAAACAGCTATTGGCCCTAAGCGCCCTGGAATTTGGCAGCGATGTTCCCGTGATGGAACGGTTTAATCTGCCAGAGCTGATTAGGGGTATTCTTTCTTCTGCCCAGATCATTATTGAGCAGAAGGGGGCGGCGGTGGAATTTGCCCCAGAGGGCGATTGTTATGTATGGGCGGATGAGTTCAAGATCGAAGAGGTGATTACGAATTATTTGAATAATGCGCTGAACCATGTGGAGGGGAGGCGGTTGATTCGAATTGATATCCAGCCCAGGGAACAGGATGTGATGGTCAGTGTCTTTAATACGGGAAGTCCCATTGCATCGGAGGATCTCCCCAACCTGTGGACGAAATTTTACAAGGCGGATAAGGCCAGGACCAGGGCCTATGGTGGAAGTGGCATCGGCCTTTCCATTGTCAAGGCGATTATGGATTCCCACCACAGGGAGTGTGGGGCAGAGAATGTGGAGGATGGGGTCCGGTTTTGGTTTACTTTGGAAAAAGCCCAAAGGGAAAGCGGATGATGATTGACTGCTTTAGTTTTCCAACGTTGCTTTTGCGGTGATCGTTTTGCTTTGCAGGGTATGGTTCGCGCAGACGATTCCAGCAAGTGGATTTTCTGTGCGGCCATGCTATACATTTCCGCAAAGGCAGGGGGCTGCCCGACAAAAAAACGAAAAAAAAGAAAAAAAATGAAAAAAGCGGTTGACTTTTGGTGAAAGCAGTGATATTATAAGACTCGCGCCGCTGATAAGGCGGCCAAA
>CATJIO010000045.1 GCA_949740725.1 uncultured Lachnospiraceae bacterium
CCCTGATTATAAAAATCTTTTTCGATGATAAAGATTGTATATGTGTCTGGCAATTCTTTAAATTCCTGACCGGAATGGAGATTCTCTATATCCATTACGCTTGAATGGTATCTTGCCCTGTGTGGGTCTGCGCCCTTGTCTTGCCTCTGAGTTTCCAAATCATTTTTTCCAACTGAATCCGTTCTATATGCGTCCAGGCAGATAGAACGTACCCCAGCCAGTTTTTTCATATCCTTCTGAGTTTCACAATCTTTAGGACATTTTGTCTCAAAGAGCTTGGTTTGAAGAGGCGCCCCAACAAGCATTTTGCAGGCCAACAGTCAGCAAAAATTTCGGAGTGTAGCCATACCTGAATTGCTTGCCGTATGTGCGCTCTCCATAACCTAATGCAAAATAGGCCGGCCATATTCTTTGCGTTTTTGAACTTTTACTATCACTATCATTTCTGTTCTACCTTGGCTAAACCGTATATATCGTTCAATCTTATTTCAAATCTAATGACATCTGAATGCTATGTTGCTGCTCTTTTTCTTCACCTTGTGAAAGAATTTCTACTTTATGATTGGGAATTTCAAGCCCCCAGTTATCCCATCCAATATAGTTTTTCCGTGCAAACATTTCAATTTTCCTTTGGGTCGGAAACATTTTAGTAATGCCATCAATAACAGTTTCAGGCTTTTCGCTGTGCTTTCCTCTATGAACAGACACTAATTGCCTTATATTTCTTGCTCCTCTCGGTGTAGGAAATTTTCCTTTTTTAAAAGCCAAGACAAATTCTGTTTGTGAAAGTGTATAGCGTCCAGGGTTGTGAACTTGTTTATCCCAAACAAACGCGACAGTTTTATATTCAAATCCCCAAGCCATACCTAACTCAATAGCATTTGCAAACTGAGGTCCTGTTGTCCACATAAATAAAATGCAGTTATCTGCGGCAATAGATTTAACATCAAGTTCCACAAGTTGTTTTAGTTTTAATGTTGGGTATTTAAAAATTGCTGCACTTATAAATACATTCTTTTCAAAATCTATATTCTCTGTTTTTATACTTGATTTATCATATTGCATTTTTCCACCGTAATCCCATGGGGGATCCGCATAAATCACATCATATTTTCCTTGTGGAAGTCCCGGATAAACTTCAGCCAGCGGATTAACTTTTCTCCTACGCTGTGCTTCAGGGTTATATTTCGAGTAACCACTAATTACGGGAACGGGTTTGGTTGACATTATAATAAATCCTCCTTTTTACCTATGATATTATTATACAATAATTGTTACTCATAGTCAATATTAATGCGGACTAAAACAATAACTGTTACTCATAAACCGTTGATATAAAAGCGACAATAAATAATAATATTATAGGGGGTAATAATAATGACCATAAAAGAAAAATTTGGATATAGGGTAAAAGAACTACGACAAGCTCGCAATTTAAGCCAAGAAAAATTCGCGCTTCAAATAGATATGGATAGAACTTATCTTGCCTCTATTGAAAGTGGAAAAAGGAATGTTTCTCTTGAAAATATAAACAAAATTGCAAACGGTCTTGGAATTTCACTGGAAGAATTTTTTCGTGGGATAAACTAGAAAGGGAAAAAGTATGGCAACTAACGAATTGAGAAAACGGGCAAATTGGCAAACTATAAGTGGTGCAAAAGCATTGAAGTCAGAGGACATTTTTCATTATTCTCTGCAGAATGCGCTTGATGCAGTTTATCCTGGTCAGTTTACTGTTGATAAGCATCCAAAAGATTTTTCAGATATATATTCTACATATGAGTTACCACAAGAGGATTTGGATGCAATCTATAATGTTAATATGTATAATCCTGATGGTTCCTTAAGATATAAATGGGGAATAACAATGGATTTTGCAATAAGAAACCGATTCAACGGAAAAGTTTTATTTGGTGAAATAAAACGTCAGGATGGTTGGATTGAAACAACAGAACCAGCGGCAGGCCGAGGAAATGCACATGAAAGAAGTGCAAAATATTTCACTCCTGGACTAATGCGTATCATAAGAGAAAAAAGTCACCTTTCAGAAGAAATTTTGCCGTTTTGGCTGGTGATTGTAGGTGATATTACACGTGATCCGCGTCGAAATAGAGAAATCGCATATTGGTTTCAAGGATATGAAAGTAATTTTTATATGTGGCGTGATACAACAGATATTGGCGCATTATTAGATTTCTTTGAAAATAATCTGTTACCATATCTATTATAACTGTTGAAAGAATGAATGGCTGGATCGAGATATAAATAATTCGTCAATCCGTACTGCTTTAGCGTAGGCGGAACGGGCGTGAAATCGGATTTGCCGAGGACGGCCCCTCCCTCCAGGATTGCACTGGCGGACTTTCATACCCGACAGCATTCTCGATGATACACTCAAGCGGAGTTAAGTATATTGTGATAAGGAAAGTGGAACAATGGCACACTCAAAAAACAGAGGATATCTGTAAACTTAATCTTTTCAGCGGCTTTTAGGGGATGTAATGAGCGGGAAAAGCAGCTGCGTTGTGATGAAAAATCTTTCCAGGTTTGTACAGAATTACAGTGATGCTGGCAGTCTGATTGATAACCTTTTTGTGCAGATGAGTGTCTGTTTTATCAGCTTGTAAGTTTGAAATTTATTCGGCACCGCGCCAGCCAGCCCCGTTCTCAGGTTGAAAAATCCGGCGGCACTCCCGTCCTCAATACACAAGTCGAAAATGCGGATGAATCTGATATTAAAATTATGTCTCAGGTATACATGCCCATTAAAACAAAATAATTGTTTCTGGTCTATCTGTTCCATCACGGTCAATCTTCCCACCTGCTTTCCCTTTCGTTTTTGTATCTCCATACTACCATAAACCTCCTGATTTTACAAGCCGGGAGCCAGCGCATTTCTGAATCCCGGCTTCTTATCGTTATCGTTTTTTTACATCTGCTGTATCTCATTTTTCAGTATACGCTTGATTGGATCTCACAGCTTAGTGAGCAGTTGAATGCAGAAAGGGTATTCGCGAAAAGCCTCAGGGGTTTATGCACTTGGTTGCAGAACAAGATATTGGGGCATAACCTGTGCATGGCATTCAGCAGCATCTTCCAGGTGCTCTGTGACATCGGAAAAATCAGGAAGACAATCTTCTGAAATTTTTAGCTTTCAGAAAATCAGGAAGGGATTTTTTTGGCTTTTTTAAATCCATTACTTTATTATGCAGTTTGAATCATACAACTAGCACAATGAGCTAAATTATATAAAGCCATCCGGTCAAATCCCCCCATCCCTTCGCTTTCTACAGAAACTGACTCTGATACAGGTGGTAATACGCTCCCTTTAAGTCCATCAGCGCCGCATGGTTCCCCTCCTCTAAAATCCGTCCCTGGTCGATGACGAAAATCCGGTCCGCTTTGCGGATAGTGGAAAGGCGGTGGGCGATAATGAAGGAAGTGCGGCCCTTTAGCAGCGTCTCAATCCCCTTCTGCACCAGGATCTCTGTGTGAGTATCAATGCTGGAGGTAGCTTCGTCTAAGATCAAGATCCGCGGCTTTGCCACCATAGTCCTGGCAAAGGCTAAAAGCTGCCGCTGACCAATCGATAACCTGGCCCCCCGCTCGCTGATCTCTGTGTCATAGCCATTTTCCAGCTTCATGATAAAGTCATGGGCATTCACCGCCCTGGCTGCCTCCTCCACCTCCTCATCTGTGGCGTCCAGCCGCCCGTAACGGATATTGTCCCGGATAGTGCCGGAAAAAAGGAAATTGTCCTGGGTCATGATGCCCAGCTGGCTCCGAAGGCTTTCCAGAGTGACCCCGGCCACATCCTGGCCATCCACCAGCACCTGTCCTCTTCCCGCTTCGTAAAATCGGCTGATGAGATTCACGATGGTGGTCTTTCCTGCTCCTGTTGGGCCGACCAATGCGATAGTCTCCCCAGGCTGGGCAATAAAGCTTACATCCTTTAAGATCAGCTGATCCGGCTCATCGGAATAGGCGAAATCCACATGGGAAAATTCCACCTTCCCCTCCAGACAGGACAAAGGCTTTGCTCCCTCCCGGTTCTTAATCTCCGCCTTAGTATCTAGGATGTCAAAAATTCTCTCTGCCGCAGACAGATTAGTGGTCAACTTATTATAAAAATTCGCCAGGTTCCGGATAGGGCTCCAGAACATAGCTATATAGGTGGAAAAGGCCATGAACGTCCCCACACCGATACTGCCCACACCGATTATCCGGATGCCAATGAGGTAGAGGAGAAATCCTCCCAGTCCCCAGGTGATCTCCACCACCGGGCCAAAACCGTCAGCCACCACCACCGCGTCCACAAAAGCCTTCCTGTGCTCATCTGTCAATTCATAGAAAGCCTTCCTGGTCTCCTCCTCAGCCCCGAAGCTCTGGATCACCCGGATGCCCGATAAATCCTCGTGGACATAGGCATTGAGGTTCGATGTCTTCTTCCGGTAAACCTGCCATTTCCTGTGGGCATTGGTCTCAATGAGAAACATGCCCATGGCAAGGAGGGGTACGGTCAAAAGAGCCGCCATAGCCAGACGGTAATTCTTCACCACCATGATCACCGCCACACAGATGATGGTGGCTAAATCCGGGATCAGCTGGGTGACACTGTCTGAGAGTACATCCTTTAAGGAATTCACGTCTCCGATGATCCGGGCCAGGATTTTCCCTGTGGGCCGGCTGTCAAAGAAGTGAAAGCTCAAGGTTTGAATATGCTCATAAAGCTCCTCCCGGATGGTCACCAGCACACGATTGGACACCGAGGCCATAATCCTCATCCGCGCCTTGGTCCCTGCCAGGAAAAGGAGGAATAAAACCAGCGCCCCTCCTCCCAGCTTCACCAGCCCGGTAATGTCCCCATAAGCCACATAGCGGTTAACCGCCAGCTCCATGAGAAGCGGCGTGATCAGGCTGATGCTGATGGTTCCTGCCATTATAAACAGCACCAGAACCACCTTTTTCTTATCGGCCAGGAGATACCGGAATAAACGAAGCAGCGTCTCCTTCTTCGATTTGCCGGTCTGCTCCTCATCCATCCGGCTTGCATTTATTGCCATATCTCTTCCCCCTCTCCATACTGTACCTGATAAGTCTGATAATAGCGGCCCCTTTTCTCCATCAATTCCTGGTGAGTCCCTCGCTCAGCGATACGCCCATCCTCCAGAACCAGGATCTCATCTGCATGGCGAACCGCGGAAATCCGGTGGCCGATAATGATTTTTGTGCTGCGGGTTAATGCCTTCAGCTGTCCCTCGATCTCCTTCTCCGTCTCCGTGTCCAGAGCTGAGGTGGAATCGTCCAGGATCAGCACTGGATTCTCCTTGGCGATAGCACGGGCAATGCTGATCCGCTGCTTCTGTCCCCCAGACAATCCCACGCCCCGCTCTCCGATCACAGTGTCATACTGACTTGCCAGCCTGGAGATAAAACTGTGGGCCCGCGCACTGACTGCCGCCCGCTCCACCGCCTCCTGGCCCATTGCCTCCTTTTTCCCGGTCTTAATATTCTCCGCAATGGTGTCAGAAAAGAGAAATACATCCTGCATCACCACAGAGATCTGGCTTCGCAGCTGCTTTAAGGGAAATAACCGGATATCCTTCCCATCGATGGTAATCCTGCCAGAGGAAGTATCGTAAAAGCGCTGAATCAGATTCACCACAGAGCTTTTTCCCGATCCGGTCATTCCCATAATCCCCAGAGTGTTTCCCGCCGGAAGGGTGAAGGAGATATCCTTTAGGATTTCATGGCCATGGAGGGTAAAGTCCACAGCCTCAAAGCAGATTTCCCCTTTGATCTCTCCCTGCCCCACAGCTTCATCTGGGCTTTCCAATTTCGGCTTCTCCTGGAAAATCCCCTGGATTTTTCGGTTCGAGGCCACAGCCGCGGCAAAATCATTGCTGAGCCATCCCACCATCTCCATGGGCCAGATAATATTGCTGGCATACTCGGAGAAAGCCCCCAGCTCGCCGATGGTAATCTGTTTCTTGATCACCAGGATCCCCCCGATCACAATCACCGCCATCAGGAGCGCCTTGGAGAGAAAGGAGATATTCGGTTGGTATTTAGCGATCCATCTGGCCTGCTCCATATTTAAATCATAAAACTTTTGATTATGCCCCTGGAACTTTTGTATCTCATAGGGCTCCCTGGCAAATGCCTTCACTGTCCGCACCCCAGCCAGATTCTCCTGGGCCACAGTATTCATCTGGGCGGTCTCCTCACTGATCTTGTCATACACCTGGCCCAGCCCTCGCTCCATCCGAAGGGCATAAAACATGATCACTGGCATCACCATTAGAGGCGCCAGGGTCAGCACCGGGCTGATGCGGAACATGCAGAATACAATAATCCCAGTATGGATGAGGCACTCCAAAATCAGCATGCCCACAAACCCGCAGGCATTCCAGATCCGATCCACATCGTCCTTTACCCGGGCCATCAGCTCCCCCGTATTATGACTGTCAAAATATCCCACATCCAGGGTCTGGATATGGTCGAATAAATCCTTCCGCAAACGGCTTCCGATACCTGAGGCCGAATAATCAAAAATAAATTCCTTAGTGTATTGAAAGATTGCCCTGCCAAGTCCGATTCCCAAAAATCCCAACAGACATTTGCCCAGGATCTCCATCTGTCCCCCGATAATCACCTGGTCGATCACCCGTTTAGTGATCTGAGGCGACAATGCGTCTAAAAGAATGCTGAGAATCATCGCTGCCATGGCGATGATGTAAATGGGAACATAGCGTTTCCCGTAATTCCATATGGTTCTCATGAAGTCTCTCCTTTCACTGTTCTAATGCTTCAATCCCATTCTGCCTCAGTGTTTCCCTCCTGTCAGGGCAGCCTATACCCATTCCCTGAAGGGTTGCTTCATCGGGTGCAATTTCCTAAATTAAAGCAAAAAGCCGGTAACCCCTTACGGGTTCCGGCTTTTTGCCATCCATAAACCTATGGCCTGCAGCCATTTAGGCTACATACGACCGTCTCTGAACGCGCAAAAAACCGCAGCCATCCCTGGCTGCGGTCACTCTCCACTTATGTAGGAAACATTATGGAAACAGGATAAAAAACTGGCAGCCGGAACCCCTATTTGTTTTCTCTGATAAATTTGTATAGTTTCTCATCATTCCGGCCTCCTTTCAAATTATTTTTCATCTTGGTATTCTTTGGCAGATATCTGACTTAGCATAGCATACAATGAATGAAGAAGTCTGTCAAGTATTTTTTTAAGTTTTCGCCCTTTGTGAACCGTCAGCTCAATATCATTTCCTATAAAATTGATTTTCCAACCAGTGTTCAAAATGATAGCTATGATCCGGCGTCAAATAGAAATCAGCGTACAAGCATTGAATTAGATCTTCGTCATCAAAAAGGTCAAATATCCAATCATCCCAGCCGTCTTCCAGATCCACATTGCCCGCTTCCATTAAATATCGGGAAAATTCCACGGCCAGATACATCGCCAGCTCTTCAATCACCCTACAGGTGACAAATCGCCCTCCCGTCCTGGCAATAGCGCGCAGGCGGATCACTGTCGTGTATAGTGCATATAAAAAATCATAATTATATTTCATTAGAAACTGTGGGGGCAGTGATTCTTTTAAAAACGAAATATCAATCTGCCCAAGCTGTGAGCCCTGAGGCATAGCAGAAAGCTCCCCCATATCCTCCTGAATGTAGTCAAGCAATATATCACTGCCAATGGCAAAGGACATTGCCGCACGTTCACCAAAAATGTCTGCGAGAAAATCTGACCAGGCCTCATGCTTTCTATACTTGGTTAAATCAAAAGTATCCTCTTTCTCATCGCCGGGAAAGGCGCGCCAATTTAATGCCTTGCAGACGCCTTTGCACTTGTCCTGCCGTATGGACTCTCCGGCTTCGTAGCGGCTCCAGGTCTTAGTTCCCACACCTGCCTTTGATGCCGCTTCTTCAATGGTAAGATTCAGCTCATTTCGTCTAAGCTTTATTGTCTTTCCCAGATCTGGGCTGCCTGTAAGGGCTCTCTACGCCATAATCTACCTCCTGTACAATAATGACATGTCAATATACTGTCATTATGTCATATGAAACAGTCCTTGCCAAGGACTTATCAAATCAAATTCACAAAAAGTTTACATTTATCCGTCTTTATTTTTAGATAATCGTTTTCCCGCCATATAATAGAACCCGTTTCAACATCCAAAATAACCTGATGGATTAAGAGAATTTTATAGAAATTATGTTTATAATTATGCTAGAATCATACTTACAAGTTCTGGTAAACTATTAACATTTAAAAGGATATAATAGATTTGTATGAAGAAATAACTAATGATAATTTTTTTAAAGAAAATGCTCAATTACGCTTTTTTAACATTGAGAGAAGCATTTTCGATATACAAAGAATTATTAAGCTATGAGCCAATAAAAAGCTATCTTGAATGGATGAAAAGAGGTGGAAGCCCCCCTCTTGAAAGTATCATCGCAGATAATCTATTGAG
>CATJIO010000046.1 GCA_949740725.1 uncultured Lachnospiraceae bacterium
GAACGGTTTTGTTCCCGCTAAGCCGGAGACCACCAATGGAAAAAAGGTAGCGGTTATCGGCTCTGGCCCCGCGGGCCTTACCTGTGCCGGGGATCTGGCCAAGCTGGGCTATGAGGTGACGATCTTTGAGGCCCTCCATGAGCCGGGCGGTGTATTGATCTACGGTATCCCCGAGTTCCGTCTCCCGAAAAACAGCGTGGTGCGCCATGAGGTGGAGAATGTAAAGAAGCTGGGAGTGAAGATCGAGACCAATGTGATCATCGGCAAGTCGGTAACCATAGACCAGCTGATGGAGGAGGAAGGCTTTGCAGCCGTCTTCATCGGCTCCGGCGCTGGACTTCCAAAATTTATGGGAATCCCCGGGGAGAATGCCAACGGCGTCTTTTCCGCCAATGAATATTTGACCAGGAATAACCTGATGAAGGCATTTCGAGAGGATTATGACACCCCGATTATGCGGGGCAGGAAAGTAGCTGTGGTAGGCGGCGGAAACGTGGCCATGGACGCGGCCAGGACGGCCCTTCGTCTGGGCGCCGAGGTACATATCGTATACCGTCGTTCTGAGGCAGAGCTCCCGGCCCGTGTGGAGGAAGTGCACCATGCCAAGGAGGAGGGGGTAATCTTCAACCTTCTGACCAACCCGGTGGAGATCCTCACCGATGAGAATGACTGGGTAAAGGGCATGGTGGTGCGGAAGATGGAATTAGGAGAGCCGGATGCTTCCGGAAGGAGACGGCCGGTGGAGGTTCCTGGTTCTGACTTTACCATTGAGGCGGACACGGTGATCATGTCCCTGGGTACTTCCCCCAACCCGCTGATTTCCTCCACCACAGAAGGCTTGGAGACCAATAAATGGAAGTGTATTATTGCCGACGAGGGGAATGGAAAAACCACCAAGGAAGGGGTATATGCCGGTGGAGACGCAGTGACGGGAGCGGCTACGGTAATCCTGGCCATGGAGGCAGGGAAGGCAGGAGCCAGAGGAATCCATGAGTATCTGTCCGATAAATAATTGATCATTTAAATCGACATTCAGCGTCACATTTCGATTGCTTTATGGTGCGGTTTATGCTACGATAAGGCTGGATAATTTTTTCTCTATTTACCCCCCAGTGGGCGAGGGAATACCCGTCCGCTGAGGGGTATGTGGAAGCCAAAAGTCACTATAATTCGAGTTATAGGAAGTAAATATTGCCTCTTAATACGATCTACAGCGGCTAAACTATCGAAATAGAATAATCAAGTAAAATAAATTTGTCATTTTTCCGGCATTAACGGTGTGACAAATTTATTTTTTTGCTGTTTTTTAGGAGGAAAATTGATATTTTCTTCCTATAACTCGAATTATCATTATCCGATTTAAACGAAGGAGGACAGGAGGAAAAGAAATGTTTTGCCCAAAATGCGGAGGAGAAATCAAAGATGGAGCTAAGTTCTGCCCGGTATGTGGAGCAGCGGCGGGAAGGAAGCCGGCAAAGGGAACTGGGGGAAAATCCGCTCCAAAGCTGACAAAGGCTGTTGCAGATGTGGTGGAAACGCTTTCCGGGACAGCGCCGGCCCGAAAAGATGAAAGGAGAGCGACTCTCTTAAGGGATCGCCGCATTCTGATGGCTGTAGTTTTCGGCGTGGTAATTTTGCTTGCAGCAGTATTTCTATTCCAGCCCAGGCTGAAGGAGGAGGATGCCCAGAAGCTGGTAAAGGCTTATTTTGAAGAGAGTCAGGAATACAGCGGAAATGCCAATCAGTATGCCGCCTGCTTCCAGTATACAGTCAATGATCTGACTAGGCAGCTGAGCGGGAATCTGACATCTATGCTGTCTAGCTGGGGCATGGATACCAGTAAGATGGATGTGAATACCATAACCACACAAATCGGAAGCCTGCTTTCTGACTACTTTTCTGATGCCTCCAACCAGATGACCCTGGCAGAGGCGATCCTTGAAAAATCCACTTTCGAAGCCGGAAAAGTGGAGAAAAAGGGTGGAGCGGTTACCATGGAGATTACCGTGACCAGCCTGGACATTACGGAGATTAATCGTCAGCTGCTCCAGGACTCGGTTAGCGTCAACGGCTTTGTGAGGATGGCGATGAAGTTTGTGGGCGGCGGATGGCTGGAGAGCATAGTGGACGTTGCTGGCGGAGATATTTCCTTTGTTATGGACAGCTTTTTGGACAAGGTAGAAACTGTGGACAAGACCAATACCTATACCGGAACCATAGAATTTAAATACAACAGAGAGAAAAAGGCGTGGGAGATCAGCGATGTAGGCCCGGGAATTTTAGACGCGTATTATGGGATTTACAAATAAGGAGGAAGAGAGAATGGGATTACTGGATACTTTACAGGGAATACAGGGGAAGAAGGAGCCCGCCTCCTTCCGCCAGTTTGACACACAGATAGCCGAGACAGAGCGGCAGATCATGGAACAGCTGGCTGCGGTAGGACGAATTTACCTGGAACAGAACCAGGAGAATTATGGGGAGGAGTATGCTCCCTATCTCCAGGAGGTAAGCAATCTGATGGAGCAGAAAAAGGAGCTGGAGAGGAATAAGCTTGCTGCCCAGGGGCTTCGCCTGTGCCAGAACTGCAACCAGAGTATCCCTCTGGACAGCGCTTTCTGTAATAAGTGTGGGGCGAAGATGGAGCCCATAGCTGTTCCCTCCGGCAAAGGAAAGCATTGTCCTTCCTGTGGCGCTGCCATAGAGCCGGGATCTGCCTTCTGTACGGAATGCGGGATGCGGCTTGGCTAAGAAATATACCAATAAGGAAAAGGCGGATTTAGAGGATGGAACGTTTTTGCAGAAACTGCGGAGTGGAATTGAAGGATAAAGAAAGGAAAAAGTACTGCCCCAACTGCGGGGCAAGTTTGGATGAGGGAGAAAAAATATTAGAAGAGTCCGTCAGGGACAAGGGGAAAAAAGGAGAGAAAAAGAGCGCTGGGAAAATAGGAAAAAGGATCCTTTTAGGGCTGGGGATTGCCGCGGCTGTGGCCTTGGCAGGGGTTTGGCTACACGATACAAGGATTTACTGGACGTTGAAGTGGGAAAAAATGGTTACGATAATTGATGCTCCAACGGATAAACTGAGTTCTGGCAGTTATATTAAAGAGTCCTATCCGGAAGAGAACCTGATTATAGTGACGGGTTATGATGAAAGCAATGATAATGCATTTGGAGCGATTAATTATGATGGCGAGGAAGTGCTTCCCTTACAATACGAAGATATAGAGGTATGGCCGGAAGCAGGAAGGATGATTGCCGAAACGGATAGCATGGTTTCTCTGTTTGATATGGAAGGCCGGGTAATAAGGGAAGTCAGTAGTAGAGGGGGCTACTTTATTAAAGAAGAGGGACTGATGGAGTATCACACTGAGTCTGATCTTTACAATATCATGGATTTAAATGGGAATGATGTGGTAAAGGAGGTAAAAAATTACGGAAAACTGCAGATAATTGACCAGGTAAGCAGAAGACGTTATGAAAAGAAAGACAACCAATGGGGGCTTCTCGATGAGACCGGCGCCGAGGTGGTTCCATGCCAGTATGATTCCATAAGCGATTTTGCTGATGGAGTAGCTGTTGTGAAAAAGGGAGAACTTGAAGGTGCCATAGACCCGTGGGGAAATGAAATCCTGCCCTGTGAGTATGAATATGTGGATGATTATATCAATGGGTGGACGCGCGCAAGGACGCAGACAGGTAACATCCTCTTTTTTGATACCGAGGGGAGGCAGGTCATTAATACCGCAGACGGGCCGTGGAAGGTAATTTATGGTTGCCTGGGCGGAAATTATATTGAGGTTGGCATCGGAGAAGGGGAGTTATACCGACATGGCATTGTAACGCGGGATGAGTACTACTCTGGAGATACGGTGATTCCCTGCGAGTATGACCAGATCCGCTGGACTGGGGATTTATTCATTGTTTGCCAGTCCACCAGGGATACTGATGGGGATGAGAAGAAGATTTGGGGGGCATTTAATTCTGCAGGGGAGAGGATCTTGCCCCTTGAATATGACGACTGGTATAACAAAGGGAACGCAAATGGTGATTACTATGTATTTACAAAGGAATATGAGGAAGATGTATCCGTGCAAGTGGTGTTGTCCAAGACAGGAGAAAAGTTGGGAGAGTATGTAGGGAAGTATAAGAGAGAAGACGAATGTCTGGGATGGATAGAGTGCCCTGAAGAGGATAATGAGGTTATCGTATTAGGCAAGGATGGGCAGGTGGCAGCGCGGTGGGAGTATGAAGAGATGAGGAGTGGCAAGGAAAAGTTGTTTTTCCGGCTTAAGAACGGGAAGTATGCAATCGGCGATTTGCAGACAGGCCAGTTCACAGAAATTGAAGGGTTAGGAGAAAAATACCGCAATTATGCATTTTATCCAGATGGGATCATTGTATGGACGTATGATAATACCAATAAACTCTATACTCTTGATGATAATGAAGCCCGGGAACTTTTTGAAATAAAAGGAAAGGTATCAAGTATTGGGGGACGAATCACTTTGTGCGAAGTGACGAATCCCAGATGGATCTTCGGTAAAAAGAAATATTGGATTAAAGTGAAGCAGTAATCCAGAGAAAACTACGACATCGTTATTTTATCTTAAATCCAGAATCCTGCTTCCTGGGAAGTAAGATCATAGCGCAGAAAAAAATCCGGGCCTGTCGTGTTCATCACGGCAGGCCCGGACTTTTGGCATGCAACATGCGCATGCCATAGAGAAGATACATAAGGAGTTAAGCCATGATATCGATATTTTGGCCTAATCCCGTTGCGGCTGCTTCCATCATTTGTACCAGAGCGTCGCCGCTTTCCTGAGCAGTGTCCAAAACTTTGGACATCAGGGCCAGGTCGATGGCGGTGCTTCCGGTGCTGCCAAGGGGCATGGAAACAGATAACGAAGATATATTCATAATCATCACCTCTCTCTGGTCTATGATAGCAAAAAGAGAGGAAAATATCAACACGAAAGTTCTGTTAACTTCCCTCCACCCTTATCATATCACAAAATACCCATAAAAACAAGACTGGTAATATGCCCCAGGCGATGCTATAATCATCGCTACCGCTTACCGTACTTACTCCGGAGCACTTCCTGGCATCCTGATCCGCCTGAGACATGGAGTGGAGCAGGAAGTCCTGGATCAGATGCTGTGATCCGCTCCTACGGCCCATGGGCCACACAGCCGCCATCTGCCTGGAGTCAGGCGGGGCGGGTGAAGCTGCAGATACAAGATAACCGAGTGGAACAAGACAAAAAACTGAAGAAATAAAAGTGTTTAGTCAGGGCTGCATACGGCGGCCCTTTTCTTTTGCCCAAAAGAGTGGAATGAAAACAAATAAAGTTCATAATTTAAAAGTAAATAATTTTTTTCTCCCATAATTTAAAGTAAAATTGTATGATAGTGGTGTAAATAAGGTTGTTAAATTAAAAGGAGGAAAATGATGAAGCACAGAATTTTTGGGTATGCCAGGGTTTCTTCAAAGGATCAGAATGCCAGCCGTCAGATCGAGGCGCTGAAGCGCTATCCAGTGGAGGAGAAGAATATCTATCTGGAGAAAAAGAGTGGGAAGGATTTTAACCGGCCGGAATATCAGCGGCTGATGAACCGGCTGAGAGACGGGGATATTGTGGTCATCAAAAGCATTGACCGTTTAGGCAGGAATTATGATGAGACGCTGGAGCAGTGGAGGCTGATTACAAAGGAGAAGAATGTGAATGTGGTGGTCTTGGATATGCCGATTTTAAATTCTTACCATGACGGGGACTTGACGAGAAAACTGATTTCCGACATAGTGCTGCAGCTTTTAAGCTATGTGGCCCAGCAGGAACGGGATTTTATTCGTCAGAGGCAGACAGAGGGCATCGCCATTGCCAAGGCAAAAGGGGTGCGGTTCGGGCCGCCGAAGAAGAAGCGGGGGGAAAGCTATTTCCTGTGCCTAAAGCTTTGGGAGGCGGGAGAGATCTCGGCCAGATGCGCAGCGGATCAGCTGGGAGTATGTCACAAGACATTTTTGCGGTGGGCGAAGGAGGACAGTGTAAGCGTTGAGATGGCCTTGCCCGCGAATAGTAACAGTAGGCAAATCTGGAAAAAGGGATTATAATGGGGAGGAAAGGACTGTTGGAGAAGAACGAAGAAGGGAAGAGGAAGAATGGTAAATCGAAAAAAAGGCGGAGAGAGCGCCCAGGGAAGCACTCCGGGGAGCAAGAAACAGCGGAGGATGGCGGCAGTGGCGCTGGCTGGTTTATTCGTCCTCATTATGGCGATAATTCTGCTGATGGGATTGTGGGGAAAAGGGAAGGAGGAGGTGGAAACCACAGAGGAGATTGCCTCAGGGCCAGCTACTTCAGAGCCAGAGACAACGATGATCCAGATTACGCAGACCGAGGAGACTGAACCAGAAACCGTAGGCTATGTGTCTCCCATTGATTTTGAAGGGCTATGGGCGGTAAACCCGGATGTTGTGGGGTGGCTGAGTGTGCCAGGAACGAATATTGATTATCCTATCCTTCACACTGTGGACAATGAGACTTATCTCCACCGGAGCCTGGAGGGAGAGGAGACGGTGGCCGGCTCTATCTTTTTGGACTGTGATGATGAGGGGGATTTTTCCAGCCTTCACAATGTGATTTACGGCCATCACATGAAGGACGGAAGTATGTTTAAGGATGTGGTAAAGTTTAAAGAACAAGAGTATTTCGACCAACATAGGGATATCATAATTTATACGCCGGACCGGGAGATCCATCTGCGGACCCTGGCAGCCCTTTACGTGAAGTCAGAGCCTATCCGGCGAAAGACTTCTTTCCAGTCCCAGGAAGGATTTGATGCATATGTGGAGGAGATGATCCGTGGGGCCGGCGCGCTGGCCCCGCCAGAGGGGGAGATTTCCAGGCTGTATTCGTTAATTACCTGCAGCTATGAGTTTTCGGATGCCAGAACCATTCTTTATGCCTATGAAAGGAAGGATGGAAATGTTGATGAAGAAGAGGAAATTTCCACAGCCGCGCATAAGGAGGCCGATTCCTGAATAAGCTGAAAAGACGAGAATCCGGGCGGTGCATGTATGGGCAGGAGAAAAGGGATCCGGGCGGTATTGATACTGATTGGGCTGTGCTCTGTGCTTTGGGCGGCGGCGCCATTTGAAGCGGCAGAATCTTTTGGGAAGGAGGCGGCGTCTGCCGGGGAGGATACTGTGTCCTCCGGGCTTCAGCTGGAGGAAGGTTTAAATCCTCCAGGGCAGGAGGATTTAGGCCTGCATTCCCAGTCAGCGGTATTGATGGATGGAAAGAGTGGCCGGGTGCTGTGGGAGAAAAATGGAGACCAGGTCCGGCCCATGGCCAGCACCACCAAGATTATGACCTGCATTTTGGCGCTGGAAGCAGGATTGGGGGAGGAGGGGCGGGACACCCAGGTTTCCAAATATGCTGCTTCTCAGCCTCAGGTCCATCTGGGGATGCGCACGGGCCAACGTTTTTTTACCAGAGATCTTTTGTATTCGCTGATGCTGGAATCCCACAATGATTCAGCGGTGGCAATAGCCGAAGCCGCGGCGGGAAGTGTTCCGGCCTTTGCCGCGCAGATGAACCAGAAGGCCAGAGAGCTGGGCTGCATGGACACCTGGTTTATTACCCCCAACGGGCTGGACGGGAAGGAGAAGGACGAGAAAGGCGTGGAGCATATCCATTCCACCACTGCCAGGGATTTGGCCAGGATTTTGAATTACTGTATCCTGGACTCTCCCCAATCAGAAGAGTTTTTATCCATCACCAAAACCATGGATTATCATTTTCGGGACGCAGAGGGAAAGGGAAATTATCAGTGCCACAATCACAATAACTTGTTTTCCATGATGGACGGGGTTATCTCCGGGAAGACCGGGTTTACCGGCGGCGCAGGATACTGCTACACCGGCGCAGTGGAGGACGAGGGGCGGGTATTTACCATTGCGCTGCTGGGCTGCGGGTGGCCGCCCCATAAGACAGATAAGTGGGCAGATGCCAAGAAGCTTCTTTCCTATGGGAAAGAGAATTATCACTACCGGAACCTTTACCGGGAGATCACCCTGGAACCTATTCCAGTGGTAAACGGGGTGAGGCTCTGGGGCGGCTGGCAGACGGAGAATGTCCAGGTCAGCCTGGTGATGGAGAAGGGAGCTAAGGAGTTGAAGGCCCTGACCGGAGAGGCGGATCAGGTGAAGATCGTAAAAAATGTCCCAAAGGCCTTAGAGGCTCCGGTGGAAGCGGGCAGCCAGGTGGGGACCGTGGATTACTACTTAAACGGTCAGAGGATCGCCGCTTATTCCATCCTCGCCGGGGAATCGGTGGAGAAATTCTCTCTTTCCTGGTCCATGAAACAGGTAAAATCTATGTTTTTTATGCAAGATGACTTCTAAAAAAATAAAACATTAAGATATTGTGAATTTAATGTCGAAATGACTTGAAATTTTTTCAACTGGGGTATAAAATTAAAATGCAGAATTTTTGATTTACCGGGTCTTTGTCTGCTTTTTAACAGGCAGATGCCTGACCAAATATTAAAAAATGGAGGACTGC
>CATJIO010000047.1 GCA_949740725.1 uncultured Lachnospiraceae bacterium
CCTGAAGATAATATTCCTGAGACAATAATGAAACATATTACTTAATTATTCTCTTTGTAAAAGGAAAAAATGAAAAGGGGAAAAACTTTGTAATAAAAAGCTTGCAACATCTTAACACATATTATTTTGTATATGCCTGCACATTTGAGTGTGGCTATGTGCCGCACCTGTGCCATAGCAGTAGCGTAAAGGACAGAGGACAAGTTTCAGGTAGAAAGGTAAGGCCTTCTTTCTTAACAATAATCTCAAACATCTTTTTTGCCTGGTTCCTGGCAAGTTCATCCTGTGGGAAGAAAAACATGCCGATTCCATATTCTCTCTCATTTCCAAGTCGGATTCCAAGAGGCTTTACCGCTTTTTTGAAAAACTTGTGGGAAATCTGCAGCATAATCCCTACACCATCACCTGTTTTCCCCTCTGCGTCCTTTCCGGCCCGGTGCTCTAAATTTTCTACAATGTGGAGGGCCTGATCCACCGTTTTATGAGTTTTTAGACCTTTAATATTAGCAACCGCGCCAATACCGCAGTTATCATGTTCAAAACTTGGGTGGTACAAACCCGGAGTAAGGGTTTCCTCCGATTTTTTTAATCTCTCTCCTGCCATATTCTCTTCCTTTCTCTTAGAATGTGCCTGAATCATGTTTCTGCCAATTACCGCAAGTGGCGGGCAAATGGAAGGGATGAAACGCCCAGACACGTTCTCACTCTTTGGAACGCTTTTTTATGATCCGGAAAAATCCAAAAGAATTTTCCGAATAAAAAAAGAAGCTGCCTGCTTATACAGTACAGCTTCTTCGCTTAACTATTCCTATTATTCATATCCGTAAATCACTTGGAACAAAAATTCCGAGATAACAATCAATTACACTACTTCTCCCCTAAGCCGTCCTCGATAGCCTTTGTTAAGGTTGCTAATGCGTCAGCCTCATCTTCTCCGTCACAAATCAGGTTAATCTCCGTTCCACACTTGATTCCCGCTGCCATAACATTCAAAACACTCTTGGCAACAATTCGTTTCTCCCCGCACTCAATAATCACATCACACTTAAACTTCATCGCAGTCTGAGAAAGCACTCCTGCTGGTCTTAAGTGAAGCCCGGATGGATTTACTACTGTTAATGTTTTGCTTACCATAATTCATGTCTCCTTATCTCATTATTTCATATCCCCAAGATTTTCACAAAATCTCCTACAAATCATTCTATTACAAATGACTAATGATGTCAAGAAAAATGGCTGAATGGTCTTTATTTTTTCATTGTTCCAGACCGCTGGCCAAATAGCTAACCTCTGGTATACTTTAAAAGTCCAACGACCTGCTCACACTCCAATCCATTCAGCAAAATAGTAGCAAATTCCCACAGTAAACCTTACTCTTCTTCGCACACCTCATTGATCCGATCAATGGCCTTTTGCATCTCCTTCTTGGTCACGTTGCCACCTAGCAGAGAGGTTACTACATTATAGATCCCCATATAGTTTCCCTTCAGCAGCGGCACCATAGCTTCCCTCTGGTCTGCCCGCAGTACCTGCTTCTCTATCAAAAAGTCCAAATACAGCTCCTTGGCCTTAGGATTCTCAAATACGGCAGTGTGCTGGCTATCCAAGTAAATCTTGCGGAATTTCTTTTTTGCTTGGATTACCTCCACCTTTACGCTTTCTCTCACATCCCCGGCACTGGAAGCTGCCCAAATAACAAAGCTTCCTTCTTCCACCACCCAGTCCAATGCCTCCGGGTCGTAGTAGGCGAAGTCCCGATATTCTAAGGTAAAGGAAAGCTCTTTTGTTTCCCCCGGTTCCAGCATTACCTTCTGGAAGGATTTTAACTCCTTTTCCGGACGGCACAGACGGGAATTCTCATCGGTTACATAAAGCTGGACGGTTTCTTTGCCCTTCACGGTTCCGGTGTTGGTCACATTCAGATGGATCGTTACCGTTTCGCTGTCCTTAAACTGCGCTTTTTCCACCCTCATATTGGAATAGGCAAAAGATGTATAGCTAAGACCGTGGCCGAAGGGGAAGAGAGGCTTGATTTTCTTCTTCTCATAGTAGCGGTATCCAACAAAAATTCCTTCGCCGTAGACATGATGGCCGCACTCTCCAGGGAAATTCAAATACGTACTTGTATCTTCCAGGCGCCTTGGAAAGGTAACTGGCAGCTTTCCAGAGGGATTCACCTTGCCAAAAAGCACATTTGCCACTGCTTCCCCGGCGGTTTCCCCGGCCAGGAATTGCTCTACCACCGCATCGGCACTCTCCAGCCAGGGATCCATAGTCACCGCGTCACCATTGCTCAAGACTACAATGATATTTTTCTGCACCTTGGCCACTTCTTCAATCAGGTGAATATGAGAGGAATCGATCTCCAAATGCTTCCGATCAAAGCCCTCCCGGTCGTAGGCTACCCACAGGCCAGCGAAGATCACCGCTGCATCCGCCTTTGCCGCCGTTTCTCTGGCTTCTTGCAGCAGCTCCTCTGAGGTTTCATTTTTCAGCTCATAGCCTTTGGCATAGGTGAGATGGATATCCCCGGCTGATAACCGTTCCATCTCCTCATAGGGAGAGCTGATCCGGATAGGATTGACCAGGGTGCAGCCTCCCCCCTGATACCGGGGTTCTTTGGCAAACGCCCCAAGAACCGCTATGCTCTGATACTTTTCTTTTGTAATGGGGAGAAGATCCCTCTCATTTTTCAGAAGGATAACAGACTCCTCTGCCACCTTCTCTGACAACGCCCGGTGAGCTTTAAAATCTACTTGATCCGTGAAATTTTCCTGTTCCTTGGCCCGGAAAACCAGGCGCAGGATCCGTTCCACGCACTGATCCAGCACCTTCTCTGGCAGGCTGCCATCCTTCACCGCTTCTATAATCGACTGATTATTCCGTCGGTTTTCCGGCATATCTAAATCATTGCCGGCTTTCAGGGCTGCCACACGGTCTTTCACACCGCCCCAGTCGGACACCACTACACCCTCAAAACCCCATTCCTCCCGAAGGATATGGGTAAGTAGCACTTCATTTTCCGCCATCTGGACACCATTCACTTTATTATAGCTGGACATTACCGTCCAAGGTTTCGCATCCTTAATTGCCATCTCAAAGGGAGCTAGGTAAATCTCTCTAAGGGCACGCTCTTCTACATCAGAACTCATGTTGATCCGAAGGGTTTCCGCATTATTGGCCGCAAAGTGCTTGATGCTGGTGCCAGTTCCCGTTTCCTGGACTCCTTTTATTAGGCTTTTTGCAATGGCTCCGGTAAGATAAGGATCCTCAGAATAGTATTCATAGCCCCGGCCCCCAAGGGGGCTTCTCTTAATATTAATTCCTGGGGCCAGCAAAAGATTCACCTTAAAATACTGACACTCTTCCCCCAAGGCTCTTCCCATCTCCTGTACCAGCTCCTGATTCCAGGTGGAGGCCAGACAGGCGCCGGAGGGGTAGCACACTGCCTCATATTGATTGGTAATAGTGGGAGAATTCTGAGTTAGATCGGTCACCTTCAGGAAATCGGAGGTATCCTGCTTCCGCTCCTGATTCACCGGCTTCATAATCCGCACTCCATTGGAGCCGTCAGCCATCCAGATCTCCGGAATGCCCTTTTCTTCTATGGGCCTGGTCTGCCATAAGCCCAGGCCAGAACAGAGGGAGGCCTTTTCCTCCAAGGTTAACGTCTTTTGAATATTTGCTACTTTCTCATTGAACCGTTCCCTTTCATCAAAATTCGCGCCGTAATTTTTTTCATTATCTGTCATTTTATCATTCATCCTCCTGCTTTCAATCATTTTCTCGTCCATATCGTCCTCTTATCCCTTCACACCGCTGGATGCAAAACTCTCAATAAAGTATTTCTGGGTAAATAAAAATAGCAGAATCAGCGGCGCCAGCGCCAAGGTACAGCCTGCCATAATCAGGGCATAGTGGGTACTCTGAGCCTGCTGGAACCGCTGAAGCCCCACAGTAAGAGTCAAAAGTTCTTCCTTATTGCAATAGATCAGAGGATTTATGTAATCATTCCAGGTCCAGGTAAAGGAAAACAGCAGCAGGGTGACAAAACCCGATTTGGTAAGAGGCAGCATGATCTGCCAAAAGATCCGGAAATGGCTTGCCCCGTCAATTTGAGCCGCTTCCGTCAGTTCATAAGGAATCCCTTCATAGTACTGCCGCATCAAAAAGGTATTAAAGGCAGAGAAGATACCAGGAAGAATCAGGGCGTAAAAGGTATTATTTAAATGCATCTGTCCAAAATAAATATACTTAGGCAACAGCGTTACCTGAACCGGAACCATCAGAGTGGCCAAGTACACCCCGAAAATCAGGTTTTTCCCCCGGAATTTCAGTCTGGCAAATCCATAGGCCGCCGTGGTGGAGAGAAAGATGGTTCCCGCCAAAGTAATGCTAGTTACAATCAGGCTGTTTCGGTAATAGTTGGGAAAATCACTTTTCAGCCACACGGTAGCATAGTTATTCCAATTCACTGTCCTTGGAATCAGCCGGATAGGAAATTCCATCACATCCACCTCATTTTTAAAGGAGGCTGACACCATCCACAGGAAGGGGAACATACAAGCCAGGGCCAGCGCTCCTACCAGCAGTGTGGCCATACATTTCAGCATTATGGTTTTAACTTTTGTTTCCAATATCGCCCCTCCTACAGTGTATATTTTTCCTTCAGTTTCACCTGAATAGCAGAAACCGCCATAATAATCACAAACAGCAGTACCGCTGCCGCAGAAGCATAGCCAATATTGTGCTCCCGAAAGGCATAGTGGTAAATACAATAGACTAATACATTCGTGGCATATCCCGGGCCGCCCTCTGTGAGCACATTGATCTGGTCAAATACCTTGAAGGAATTGATGGTGGCCAGAATGGACACAAAAAGGATGTGAGAAGCCAGCAGAGGGATGGTGATGCAAAAAAACGCCTGCAGTCCATTGGCACCATCTACCCGGGCCGACTCATAAACCTCCTTGGACAGACCCTGAAGGGCCGCCAGAAAAAGAATCATATAATACCCTGCGTCATGCCAGATGGACATCAGAATAATCCCTGCCAAGGCGGAATTACTCTTGGTAAACCATCCAGGAAGTGATTTCACTCCCAGGGCAGCCAGCGCAGAATTTACTGGTCCTCCCTCCGGATTTAAAAGAATCAGCCATACATAGGCCACGGACACCATGGCGGAGATATAGGGCATAAAACACATCAGCCGCAGAGGTACCTTGCAGAATACATAGTTATTTAAAAGCGCCGCAATCACCAGAGCCAGGCTCACCGAGATGGGCACATAAGCGATGGTATAGATCAGATTATTGATCAGCGCGGTTTTCAAACGCTCGTCAGACACCATCCGTCCAAAGTTTTCCAGGCCGGCAAACTCAATCGCCGACAGGCCATGCATCGGGTTCCATTTGGTAAATCCCAGCACAAGGGAGAACAGGATGGGTAGCGCCACAAAAATCAGGATTCCGATAAAATTAGGGATTACGAACAGATATCCAGCCCGCTCTTCCTGTAACTGCCTCCTGGACAGCTTCTGTTTCCTTCCTCTCATGTCTTATGTCCTATCCCTTCCCTTATTATTCCTCATTAGCGATGGCTTCATTGGTGATTTTCTCAATCTCCGCCAGCACCTGGTCTGCTGATTTCTCTCCGTTAAAGTACAACTGTGTCTGTTCCTGCATAGACTGCTGATATTCTGCTGCCGCCAATCCTGTAGGCTTCTGGCTCACTGCTGCCATATCTTCAAATAATACTCGTACATCCTCTACCTCTAATCCAGATCCCTCGATAAAGTTTTGAATCAGACTGTCATTATATGCCGGCTTGTAAGAAGGATAGTTTCCGGTTCCAGCGATTCGGGCCGCTCCTTCTTCTACCATATAGCGAATAAATCGCCATGCTTCTTCCTTATGTTGGGAATTGGCCGGAATCGCCAGGATGGTAGCCGCTACACTGAAATTATTCTTGCTCTCTACTGTTTCATCAAACCTGGGCATAGGAGCCACGCCAATGGAAAAATCGTGAGGATAATTTTCCTGGTCTTTGATATTTTGGACAATCCAGGATCCAGCCTGAACCATGGCACATTTGCCTCCCAGGAACGCTGAGGCCTGGCTGGCCTTGGTAGCGATAATCTGGCTAAAGGAAAGCTGGTATCCCAGGTCATCCATCTCTTTCCTGCGCTCCAGGGAAGTCTTAAAGCCGTCTGCCATAATATTACATTTTCCATCCTCTGTGTACCAAGGAGAAACTTCATTGCCCACTGGCGCCCACTGTCCGTTAAATGTGTGCGTGTAAGTTCCATAAATCTTAGCGTCTCCCTCGCCGCTGGTGAGCTTCCTTGCGGTTTCCATATATTCATCCCAAGTCCAGGATCCATCCGGGTAATCCAGGCCCGCGTCGTCAAACATATCCTTATTGTACCAGATTCCTTCCACTGTGGAGCGTAAGGGATAGCCGTAGGTCACACCGCCATAAGTGGCATAGTTTAAAATATCCCCGAAATTCCCTGTCATGTCGATGCCGTCTTGCTGGATAAATTCGTCTAGAGGCGCATACATCCCATTTTTCATACGCAGCATTTGCTCCCCGTCAGAACCTGGCATAACATCGATCTCGCCGCCTCCCATAGCCAGGATATCCAGTTGGGTCAGCTTATCTGACCCGTTGTCTGGGATAGCGTGATACTTCACCTCTATATCCGGATTTGCCTCATTAAAATCGTCAATAATCGTCATATCCATGGGTGCCCAGTCATAATAGTGGATCACCGTCTTCTCCCCGGAAGAGGCGGATTCTTCGATTCCCTCATCAGACGCTCCAGCCTTCTGGTTCGCCTGGCTGGTTTCGTTAGAGCCTCCATTACCAGTCTGCCCGCCTTCTCCCGCTAAACCTCCTTGGCATCCGTAAAGCGTGCTGGCCGCAAGGGCTACTGTCAGTGTGATGGCTAAGATTTTTTTCATTCTTACTCCTCCTTCGACTTTCTTTGTTTTAATAACGTTATAATATGATACCAGGGTCAGACGGTCGAAAATCTGGCGCAGGCTTACTTGCGAGAAGATTTTTAACCTTGGTATTATCTTTATTATAACTGCACAAATTTTTTCCACAAGGAGGCCAATTTTATATATGTTCTGCTTTTTTCATCACATAACAAAATTATTTCAGATTTCTTCTGTTTTTTTCAGAGGGAAGGTAATGATAATCTCTGTCCCCTCTCCCAGTTGACTGAAGATTTCCAGATAGCATGCCTCACGGTAACATAGATACAGACGGCGCATTACATTATAAAGGCCAATGGATTTCGTTTCCTTGTATTCCGTTTCTCTGGAATCCCACAACTGCCGCAAATAAGAAAGTTCTTCCTCTGTCATTCCTCTTCCCGTATCCTTCACTGAAATCACCAGATCCGCTTCCTCTCTGCTGCACCAGATCCGGATGGTTTCACAAATATTTTCCACCTCCAGACCATGTTTGATAGAATTTTCTACCAGCGGCTGAAGGATCAGCTTCATCACCTGGCAGGTATACAGTTCCTCCTCCACATCCACCACACAGGTCAGGCGAGAACCAAATCGGATCTTAGATAAGGCAATATACTGTTTGATATTGTCCAGTTCTGCCTTTAAGCTGGTAAATTCCCCCTTATTTTCTGTATTGGAGCGAAAGAATTTTCCCAAAATCCGAATCATCTCCGCCACCTCCCGATTTCCGTCCATCTGGGCCTTCCAGTTGATGCAGTCCAGGGTATTATAGAGGAAGTGAGGATTGATCTGCATCTGCAGGGCCTGAATCTGGCTCTCCTTCATGCTTAGCACCAGCTCCTGGTGAATCAGTTTGTTTTCGTACACTTGATTAGCCAGATCATGGATCTTCTCCATCGTCCGGTTAAATGACTGGTATAAATTAGAGAATTCTGTAATCCTGCTGTCCTCCTGAATCATCACATTCCTATGCCTTGCCTGCTTAAAATGCTCCACTAACACCTTTACCGGAACCCCGATATTGTGGGACAGCATCAGACCAATCATAGTAAACGCCAGAATTAAAATTATGCTTAAAATCAGACAGACACTAAACACGATTCCCCCTTCTCTGGTGATCTCAGAACGTTTGGTAAGACAGACATAGTTCCAGCCCCGATCCTGAATTTGTTTCTCTGTCATAGCATATTCCGCCCCATCCATGGTAATATAACCATCCGCCCCTACCTGATAGAAAAACGCTTCCCCTACCTGCTCCTTCCTTTGGCAACTGATGATCCGCTCATTTTCGTCCAAAAGAAAAAAGCGCTTGGTATATACATCCACATCATCCGCCACAATGTCAGAAAACATCTCCGCATCGATATAGATCATAAGATATCCAAGAGCCTTTCCCACAGTCATAATCTCATTTAATGTATTGTTTCTGCCGCTCTGCGCGGAAAAGATTTTCCGTACAATCGGAATTGTCATCACCTTGGCAGTGGAGGCGCTGTTTGCGTCATAGCCCATGGGCAACCACAGGCTTTTCCCGTAGGAATTCTCTATCTGAGGAAACCATTCATAATCAGAAATCCGCACATTTTGATCAAAGGTTTCCTTGCTGCCAATCACCTGCCCATCATTTGAAAAAAGCACCACATTCACACAGTCATACAGCGCCCGGTTTAGACGGCTGTTATAAAACAGGCTACTATTCACACGCATACGGACCTGGTCTAAGTCCATAGGCTCTCCTCTGCCATACTCATAGGCAATGAGGATGGACTGGATGTCACCATCAAAGGCCAGAGCGGCAGAGATATTTTCCGCCTGGCCGCTTAAGTAGTCGGTTGTCTTGCATAGTTGTGATACCAGCCAGGCATCTCCCGCCTGAGTCC
>CATJIO010000048.1 GCA_949740725.1 uncultured Lachnospiraceae bacterium
CAGATTGCTTTCCTCCAGAAGCTTTGCACTTTCTTCCATCCGGAAGTTGAGTAGGTATTTCTGAGGGGAGATGCCTACCAACTTCTTGAAGATGGAAGTTAGGTATGAGCGGTCGATTCCTACGTAATTTGCCAGTTGGGCCACACTGGTCTGGGCATAGTTTTTATGTATGTAGTCCAGAGCCTGGGCTACATAGGTTTTTGGGGAATAATCGTAGTGGGTTTTCGCAGAATAACACTGGGTGCTATGGGACTCCACCAACAGCCCGATGGCTGTGTAAAGCAGCCCGATTCTCTTTAATTCATTGGCGTAGGTTAATTCCGGGACACTTAAAATCTGGGCGATCAGGGAGGAAAAGGACTCTGGATTTAAGATAGAATTACGGATGTAAACCCCCTTGGGAAAGCCTGCTTTTTCCATGTAATCGGCGGCATTTAAACCGTCAAAATGGATCCAGGAGTAGGACCAGGGGGAATCTTTATCTGCCCAATACGTATATTCAATCCCTGGTTGAAGGAGGAAAATCTGTCCTCGTGACAGCCGGACTGTGACATTATCTGCAGTCAGGTATCCGCACCCTGAGTTAATCACGTGGAGGTGCCAGCCGCCCCGGGTACATGGCCCGATGATCCTGGGGCTGTCAAAATGCTCTTCTCCGCAGCAGGTGATATAGAGATCATTGGTCTGTCGGAGCTCATAGTCCAGCACCCGGTAATTTGCTGTGGTATAAAAGCCGATTCTTCTTTCGATTTCCATAATATGCCTCCTTTTCTTGCAGTTAGAATTTTGGGAAATCGTATATGAATTATTATAGTTCTTTTATAGTAAAAACACAATATTTTTTTCAGATAATTGGGCGAAAAAAGGCAAAATTTCCAAAATATTACTGGAAATATTTTCTGTGGAGGCGCAGTTTAACCACTTGAGAGGAAACGCGATTTTCAGTCGCAAAAAGATTAAATGGAGAAACACAAAACACGGAAATAATTTATCCGGCAGATTCAGGAGGACGGAAAATGGCAGTTTTATTTAATCAGGAAACGCAGGTTTTTATGTTGCAGACACAGCATTGTGCATACCAAATGAAGGTTGCTGAATACGGGGTTTTGCTCCATCTCTATTATGGACAGCGAATGGATGACTGTGACCTGTCCTATTTGATCCAGCGTACAGATCGAGGATTTTGTGGAAATCCGTATGAAATGCAGCAGGACAGAACCTTTTCCCTGGACTATTTTCCACAAGAGTATTCCTGCTTTGGAATTGGGGATTACCGCACTGACTGTGTGAAGGTGATCAATTCTGATGGAAGCTGTGCAGTTGATTATCGTTATGACTCTTATGAGATTCAGAAAGGAAAATATGGATTAGAAGGCCTTCCTGCTTTATTTGCCCAGGAAGAGGAGGGGGAAACCCTGATTATTCGAATGAAGGATATCCATACCCAAATGATGCTGGAGCTGTATTATGGGGTCTTAGAAGAGGCAGATGTGATTACCCGGGCAGCACGGATCATTAATGGAGGCAAGGCAGAGGTGACCCTCAAACGTGCGATGTCTCTGTGCCTGGATTTTCCACATGATCATATGGATTGGATCCATTTTTATGGAAAGCATACTATGGAACGGGAAGTGGAACGGAGCCGCCTTATCCATGGACGGCAGTCTATCTGTTCTGAGCGCGGAACCTCCAGCCACCAGCATAATCCATTTGTGATTCTCTGCGATCCCATGTGCAGTGAGGACGCAGGGGACTGCTATGGAGTGGGACTGGTATACAGTGGATCATTCCTGGCAGAGGCGGAAGTGGATCAGTTCCACCAGACCAGACTGGTGATCGGGATCTCTCCAGATCAATTCAGCTGGACCCTGGATCCAGGTGAGAGCTTTGTGACCCCGGAAGCGGTGATGATTTATTCTGGCGAGGGATTTACCAGTCTTTCACACCGGTATCACCATATGGCCAGAAAACATCTCATTCGCGGCGAGTGGGCGAAAAAGCGACGTCCTATTTTAATTAACAACTGGGAGGCCACCTACTTTAACTTTAACGGGGATAAGCTGATTCGGATTGCGGAGGAGGCAAAAGAGCTCGGCATCGAGATGCTGGTATTGGACGACGGATGGTTCGGAAAGCGGGACAGCGATTACAGCGGTCTGGGAGACTGGACTGTGAATGAGAGAAAGTTGGGTGGAACATTAAAGGCGTTGGCCGAAAAAGTCAATGCCCTGGGAATGAAATTCGGACTCTGGGTAGAGCCGGAGATGATCTCTGAGGACAGC
Organism: uncultured Lachnospiraceae bacterium; assembly: GCA_949740725.1. Lineage (GTDB taxonomy): Bacteria > Bacillota > Clostridia > Lachnospirales > Lachnospiraceae > Caccovicinus. The sequence goes on from CATJIO010000048.1 coordinate 2,283, forward strand.
CATCTCTACCGTAGTCACCCCGACTGGGCTATGCGGATCCCAGGACGGCCTGGAAACGTGGCTAGAAGTCAGTTTGTCTTAGATTTTTCTCGTCCTGAGGTAGTGGACGGAATCCAGGACATGATTTTTAAGATTTTGGACGAAGTCCATATCGAATATATCAAATGGGATTTTAATCGGAGCATTTCCAATTATTTCTCCGCGGCGCTACCTATCAATCGGCAGGGCGAGATTGGCTATCGTTATATGCTGGGACTTTACCGTTTCCTGGAAAATCTGATTACCCGTTATCCCTATATCCTGCTGGAGGGGTGCAGCGGCGGAGGCGGCCGTTTCGATTTCGGCATGCTCCATTATAGTCCTCAGATCTGGTGCAGCGATGATACGGACGCAGTGGAACGGCTGAAAATCCACTATGGAACCACCTTCGGATACCCGGTATCCTCTATTGGCGCCCATGTATCCGCTTCCCCCAATCACCAGACCGGTCGCCATACCCCTCTGGAAACACGGGGAACCGTGGCGATGACAGGAACCTTTGGGTATGAACTGGATTTAGGTACGCTTAGTGCAGAGGAAAAGGAGATCGTAAAAAGGCAGGTGGAGGAGTATAAGGAACGTTATGATTTGATCAATAACGGAAGCTTCTACCGTCTGTCCAGCCCTTATGGAGAATGCCGGGCTGTAGCCTGGGCCTTTGTCTCCCCAGATAAGATGGAATGCCTTTTCTGTGCAGTGATGACAAAGCTGCAGTCCAATCCGGACGGCGTGGTGATAAAGCTAAAAGGACTGGAGCCTAAGAGGAAGTATCAGATGGAGGGGAAAGTTTATACGGGCGAGATGCTGATGTATGGAGGGATCTTGCTTCCCCTTCCTAGGGAGGAGTATCAGTCTTGGAGGTATTATCTTCGGGCGCTTTAAGGGGGGGTATTGGCTATATTATTGAGTCGCTGGTTAAGTGAGCCGTGAAGGCCAGGTGAATTGCTGGCTAAGGATTCGCGGTGACTTTAGGAGTCGTGAACTAGGTAGGGTGCGGGTGCATCTCGGCGGGGGATACGCGCCCCATCCTTCGGGTTCCAACGGAAACGCGCTTTCGCTCGGGATGAAACGGAGCGGTACGTAAGGTCCGTGAGGAACCGGACCTAAGTGCCGCCGTTTCATACG
>CATJIO010000049.1 GCA_949740725.1 uncultured Lachnospiraceae bacterium
GATTCCGGCTCGGCTACCACAGCGGCGGCTGGCGGCAGCGGGGAGACTCAGGCAGAGGTGCCGGCAGGAGCGTCGGTTTCTCAGGAGAAGGATGTAGTGGCTGCAGTAAACGTTGACTTCACTACCATGGATCCTATGGATACCAGCGATACTTTATCCGGCGGTATACAGCGTATGGTGATGGACGGTTTATTCGGATTTGACGATAATATGGGCATTCTTCCCATGTTGGCTACAGGCTATGAGGCCAATGAGAATGCTACCGAGTTTACCTTCACCCTTCGGGAGGGAATTTCCTTTACCGACGGAACGCCATGGAATGCGGATGCGGCTCTGGCCAATTTTGCCAAGTGGGCGGATAAGGACCTGGGACTGAAGAGAACCACCTTCTTATGCAATATGCTGGATACTTATGAGAAGGTAGACGATTATACGATCAAGGTAACGTTGACCGAGCCCTTCGGCGCATTTGTGAATAACCTGGCCCATCCGGCCTGTGTTATCATGAGCCCAAAGACCATTGAGGCCGGCGTGGAGGAGTGCGCTAGGAATCCGGTGGGAACCGGACAGTACACTTTTGTGGAGTGGATTGAAGGCGATCATCTGACCCTGGCCTTGAATAAGGACTGGTGGGGCTATGACGCAGATATCTGCGGCGGTACTCCGTTAGCGGATGCAGATGCAGGCTTTAAGACAGTTACCTTTAAGCCGGTGCCGGAGAGTGCGACCAAGGTTGCCATGCTTCAGGCAGGGGATGCCCAGATTATCTGGCCGACTCCTACTGAGAGCTTTTCTGTGCTGGAGGCTGACCCCAACGTAACTACCTATGAGGATGCCGGCATTGTCGTTCGTTATCTCCACATGAATAATCAGAAGGCTCCGTTCAATGATAAGAGAGTCCGTCAGGCTCTTGATTATGCCATTGACAAGGATGCCTATATCCAGGTAGTCTGGAATGGACATGCGGTGAAGGAGCAGTCGATCATCGGATCTGCTGTACAGTATTATAAGCCAAATGAGCTTCGCCCCTATGATCCGGAGAAGGCAAAGGCGCTCCTTGCTGAGGCAGGATATCCAGATGGATTTACCACCAATATTATGTATTCCAATACGACCACCAATCAGAGACAGGCAGAGTTCTTTAAGCAGCAGTTAGAGCAGATCGGCGTTACGGTGGAATTAAAGGGTATGGAAAACGCCATCTTAAATGAAAAGGTTCAGGGCGCCAGCGGCCCAGGTTCGGATGTGGAGGTTGAGCTGTTTATCTCTGGCTGGTCTCCTTCTACCGGTGATGCTGACTGGGGTATCCGTCCTCTGCTTGCTATTGAATCTGAGCCGCCGATGAGCTATAATATGTGCTACTTCGAAAATGAAGAGCTGGAAGGCTATATCCGGGCAGGCTTAGAGAGCGCAGATGACGATATCCGCCGCGAGGCCTATGAGAAGGCACAAGACCTGATTTGGGAGGAGGTGCCTCTGATTGTCACCGCAGCCGATGCCAATACCTGGGCAACCGGAAGCAATATCCAGAATGTAAAAATTTATCCGGACGGCGCTATTAACATGAGAAACGCGAAAATGACCAATTAGTGTACATGATAGAATCGTGTCAAAGGGCGCTGCACAGTGGATGCAGCGCCTTTCTTTTCGCGTGATATTATCCTTCTGGTTTGTTTTCTTTTGTTAAGATCGTATGATTCCAATATGAAATCGGTAAAATAAGAGTTGCTTTATATAGAACGGTACCGGCTTTCTGCAGCCAGCAGCAAGCGGTGTCGCAGGAGGTTATGCTCCTGTGAGATAAAATCGAAGGAGATGAGAAAAGCATGTTGAGATATACGCTGAAACGTATTGTGGGAGTGATCCCTACCCTGATAATCGTGGTAACCTTTGTGTTCTTTTTTGTGCGGATGATTCCTGGGGATCCGGCCAGACTGGTGGCCGGCGAGCAGGCAACTCTGGAGGATGTGGAGTCTGTGCGGCAGCAGCTGGGGCTGAATCAGCCGATCCCGGTTCAGTATGTAAAGTACGTCACTGGACTGGTGAAGGGAGATCTGGGAATGTCTCTGCGCACCAAGAGGCCGGTACTGACGGAAGTCTCCGCCAGATACGGCAATACCATGGCCCTTACGGTGGCCAGCCTGGTATGGAGCACCATTGTGGGCGTCCTGCTGGGGGTCTGGTCAGGAAAGAACCGAGGGAAGTGGCAGGATTTCACCGGGATGACCCTGGCGGTGTCCGGGATTTCCTTGCCAAACTTCTGGATCGGATTTCTGTTGATTATGCTCTTTGCGGTAAAACTCCGCTGGCTTCCCACCACTGGGGCAGGGAGCTTTAAGAATCTCATCCTTCCAGCCATCACTCTGGGGACCAGCATTGCGGCCATTATTGCCAGGTTTACCCGATCCTCTATTGTGGAGGTGCTGAAGGAGGACTATATCCGCACGGCCAGGGCCAAGGGATTGAAGGAAAAGACAGTAACCTGGGGCCATGCCTTCCGCAATTCCATGATTTCTGTGGTAACGGTAGTGGGCCTGCAGTTCGGCTTCCTTTTAGGCGGTTCCGTGGTGACGGAGGCGGTATTTGCTTATCCGGGGCTGGGTCAGCTTTTGATTGAGTCGGTGAATTACCGGGATTATCCGGCGATCCAGTCTCTGATCCTGATTTTCTCGCTGCAGTTCATTATCATTAACCTGATTGTGGATATTCTTTACGCCATCCTCAATCCGGAAATCAAGTTGTCATAGGAGGGGAGCGCATGATCGGGAAGAAAAAAGCCGCCAGTGCGGAATTGAATGAAAAGACAGATATCAAGACTCCGATTTCAGAGATGATCCGGAAGTTTAAAAAGCAAAAGAATGCTGTGGTAGCCCTTGTATTTATCCTTTTCCTAGTTTTCCTGGCATTTTTTGGGGAGGCTATGGCTCCCTTTAAGATCAATGAATATGATTACAGCTCCATCCTTCAGGGCCCCAGCAGCGCCCATTGGTTCGGAACCGATGAGTTTGGACGGGATTTGTTCTCACGAATAATCAGCGGGACCAAGATTTCCCTGGCTGTGGGACTTTCTGCAGTGTCCGTGGGTGCTATCTGCGGGACGATCCTGGGACTTTTGGGTGGTTATTACCGAGGAATCATTGATTCCATTATCATGCGGATTTGCGACACGCTGTTCGCATTTCCTGGAATTATCCTGGCTATCGCTATCGTGGCTATTCTGGGAAGTGGCATCGGGAATGTGGTAATCGCGGTTTCCGTATTTTCCACGCCGACCTTTGCCCGACTGGTGCGGGGCCGCACCCTGGCGCTGAAAAATTCTGTGTTTGTCCAGGCGGCAAAAAATTTAGGTGCCTCTGATGCTAGGATCTTGTTCCGTCACATCCTGCCGGGGGCTGTGCCGGAAATTATCGTACAGTTTACTATGTCTGTAGGTTCCTCCATCCTGACCGCGTCCTCCTTAAGCTTTCTCGGTATGGGAGCTCAGCCGCCTACGCCAGAGTGGGGGCTTCTCCTGGCAAATGGACGTAACTATATGATGACCAGTCTTCACTGTACCTTGTTCCCGGGACTGGCTATCTTCCTTACGGTGTTGAGCTTTAACATCTTAGGCGACGGCCTGCGGGATGCGCTTGACCCGAAGCTGACGGATTAAGAGAGGGGGAAGGAAAAGAATGGAAGACAACAGAAAGAATATTTTAGAAGTGAAGAATCTCCACACTTATTTTTATACGGACAGCGGAGTGGTTAAATCCGTTGACGGGGTGGATTTTGTTTTAAAGGAAGGCGCGACCTTAGGGATCGTGGGGGAGTCAGGAAGCGGAAAGAGTGTAACCTCCCTCTCGATTATGGGCTTGCTTACCGGGACTACTGGAAAAATTGCGGAGGGAGAAATCCTTCTGGAAGGCAGGGATATCGCCCATATCAGCGAGGAGGAGAAGCGGAAGATGCGGGGCAGCCAGATCTCCATGATCTTCCAGGAGCCGATGACCAGCTTAAATCCGGTGATGAAAATTGGGAAGCAGCTGACGGAATGTATTCTTCAGCACCAGAATATTTCCAAGGAGGAGGCTTATCAGAAGGCAGAGGACATGCTGCGAAAGACCGGGGTTCCCAGGGTAGAACACATGATGAAGGAATATCCTTTCCAGCTCTCCGGCGGACAGCGGCAGAGGGTGATGATCGCCATGGCCCTGGTATGCCGTCCGAAGATTCTGATTGCTGACGAGCCCACTACCGCGTTGGACGTAACAATCCAGGCTCAGATATTAGACTTGATGAATGATCTGAAAGAGGAGATCGGCACCTCCATCCTCTTTATCACCCACGATTTAGGGGTGGTGGCAGAAGTCTGCGACGAGGTAGTGGTAATGTACTGCGGCCGGGTGGTGGAGAAGGGGGATGTGTATTCTCTATTTGCCAAGCCTTCTCATCCCTATACCATCGGTCTGTTGAACTCTATCCCCAAGCTGGGGGAGGCGGCGGAGGAGCTGGAGGTAATCCCCGGCAATGTGCCGAATCCCAAATATATGCCCAAGGGCTGTAAGTTCGCTCCCCGGTGTAGCCGGGCCTTTGACAAGTGTATGGAAGAGGAGCCAGGCTTCTTTTCTATCGGGGATGGTCACATGAGCCGGTGCTGGCTATGTGAGAAAGGGGGTGTTTAATATGGCAAATGGGGCAGACATTTTATTAAGTGTAGAGGACATGAAGATCTACTACCCGGTGGCAGGGAAGCGGATGGGCACGGTGGATTATGTAAAAGCGGTGGACGGCGTTTCTTTTGAGGTAAGGCGGGGAGAGGTATTTGGAATCGTGGGCGAGTCTGGCTGCGGCAAGTCTACCCTGGGCAGAGGCATCTGTAAGCTGGAGCGTCCTACAGGAGGAAAGGTTGTGCTGGACGGGGAGGATATTTCCTCCTATAATGATAAGCAGATGCGCCCAGTGCGAAAGAAGGTACAGATGGTATTCCAGGATCCTTACGCATCCCTGAATCCCAGGATGTCTGTGTTTGATATTATCGCGGAGCCGCTGGCTATCCACAAGCTGGCAAAGGATAAGGGGGATATGGAGGCGCGCGTGCTGGATCTGCTCCGGAAGGTGGGACTGGATGATTATCACGCCAACCGATATCCTCATGAGTTTTCCGGCGGGCAACGTCAGAGAATTGGAATTGCCAGAGCTCTGGCGGTACAGCCGTCCCTGATTATTGCTGACGAGCCGGTATCTGCCCTGGATGTATCCATACAGGCTCAGGTGCTGAACCTGATGAATCAGCTAAAGAAGGAGTTTCATCTGACCTATATTTTCGTGGCTCACGATTTAAGCGTGGTGGAGCACATTAGCGACCGGGTAGGGGTAATGTATCTGGGGAATTTTGTGGAGGTAGGGAATAAGGAAAGCTTGTATACCAATCCTCTTCACCCTTATACCCAGGCTTTGCTTTCCGCGGTTCCCATCCCGGATCCTACGGCAAAGAAGGACCGGGTGATCCTGGAAGGGAATATTCCATCCCCCTTAAATCCGCCCGCTGGATGTAAATTCCACACCCGCTGCCCGAAGTGTATGGACTGCTGTAAGGTAGAAGCTCCTCAGAGATATCAGGTCAGCGAGGATCATTATGTGTACTGCCATCTGTATGATGACAAGATTAAGGGAGGAAATTCTTAACAAGGGAGGTTAAACAGCAGAGATGAAGCTTTTTATCAGCGCGGACATTGAGGGCTGCGCAGGATTGGCGCTTCCCACAGAGACCCACAAGCAGGAAGGGGTGTATCAGCCCTTTGCAAAAGAGATGACCAGAGAGGTGCTGGTTGCCTGCGAAGCGGCCCATGAGATGGGGGCCAGCGAGATCGTAGTGAAGGACGGCCATGGGGATGCGTCCAATATTGATCCCCTGCAGATGCCGGACTATGTAACATTGATCCGGGGGAAAAGCGGTCACCCCTACAATATGATGTGGGGGATAGACGAAAGCTTTGACGGGGTGCTCTATGTGGGGTATCATGCCCCGGCAGGGAACCCGGAGTTTTCCATCAGCCACACTTCTACAGGAAACAGCTTGTACATTAACCTGAATGGGGAAAGGATGAGCGAGTTCCTGCTGAATAGCTATACTGCGGCCAGCCACAAGGTGCCGGTGCTCTTTCTCTCCGGGGATGAGGCCATCTGCCGGATTGCAGAAAAGAAGGCACCGGGGATGGTGACTGCCGTGACCAAGCGTGGAGTGGGCGGGGCGACTCTCTGCGAACCGCCGAAAGCGGTGGAGGAGAGGATCAGGGCTGGGGTGAAAGAAGCTTTGGGAAAAAGGACGGCTATAGGGGAGTTTCCTCAGTGCCAGATTGCCCTTCCGGAGAAATTCACCTACGAGGTGACCTTTAAAGACTGGAGGAAGGCCTATCAGATGTCTTTTTATCCAGGGATGGAGCAGGTGGATACCTTTACCAACCGGCTGGTGACGAACTGCTGGATAGATGTGGTGACAGCACATTGCTTTGTGGTGTATTAGTACTGCCTGGATTATCTTCAGGAAAACCTCCATAAGAGATAATCAAGACAATACAAAATAGAGGGAAGAATCAGGGGTTGCAAAAAATTTTGGATGAATAAAGGAGTTTGTAAGCCATGGATATGCAAATGTTTGGCCAGATTTCGGATGCGTTTGGGCCCAGCGGATTTGAGGAGGATGTGATCCGGACCATTGCCAGGTACTGCGAGAAATATGAGGTGAAGAACGATGCCATGAATAACCTCTATGTAAGGATGCCGGGAGCGAAGGAGGGAAGGCCGTCGCTGATGCTGGATGCCCATACGGATGAGTGCGGCTTTATGGTTCAGACCATTCATGACAACGGAGTGTTGGGAATCATTATGTTGGGTGGCTTTGTGCTGACCAATGTTCCAGCCCATACAGTAAAAATCCGTACTAAGAGCGGGAAAATGGTGAGAGGAATTATCACTTCAAAACCTATCCATTTTATGAATGCCAAGGAAAAGAGCTCTCAGGAGCTTGCCATTGAGACCATGTATGTGGATATCGGGGCAACCAGCCGGGAGGAAGTGGAGAAGGAGTTTGGCGTATCTGTAGGGGATCCCATGATGCCGGAGGTGAGTTTTTCCTATGACGAGGAGCGGGGCGTCTGTTTCGGCAAAGCCTTTGATAACCGGGCAGGCTGCGCTTGCATTGTGGACACCATGAACCAGCTGTATGAGGAGCGTGACAGACTGGCGGTGAATGTGACCGGCGCTTTTGCTGCTCAGGAGGAGGTGGGGACCAGAGGGGCTGCTGTTACCGCTCAGGTGGTGAAGCCGGATCTGGCCATCGTCTTTGAGGGGTCTCCATCCGATGACTTTTATTTCAGCGCTACCCAGGCTCAGTGCCGGATGAAGAGCGGTGTACAGCTTCGCAGGCTGGACAACAGCTATATTTCCAATCCGACGTTTATCGATTATGCGATCAGTCTGGCAAAGGAGCATGGGATTCCTTACCAGGAGGCAGTACGGAGAGGCGGCAGCACCAACGCGGGGAGAATCAGCCTGATGGAAAATGCGGTTCCTGTTCTAGTGTTAGGGGTGCCCAGCCGTTATGTGCACACCCATTATAATTTTTGCGCAAAGGATGATTTAGAGGCGGCCATCAAGCTGGCCTGTGAGGTGATCCGGGGATTAGACGAGGAGCGGATACGGCATATACGCAGGCAGGATATCCTGGGATAAACCATGGAAACAGAGTTTGTGGCAAGCCATGAACGGCCACAAGGAAAGAGGTGAGAGAATATGAACAGTGGAAAGAAACCAGTGATCGGCATTCTTGGGCTTACTAGGAGGACAGATCCTGGGCTTTATGTCAGCGGGGAGCATGTATATACCGGCAGTACCAATGTCCGATCCATTTTGCGAAATGGCGGTATCCCGACGCTGATCCCGGCGGCGGCTATCGCGGAGGATGTAGAGGCGGCCCTCTCCTTCTGCGACGGACTGTTGATGCCTGGCGGGGAAGATATGACCCCTTGGCAGTATGGGGAGGAGCCTCTTCCGGAGATCGGGCCCTTCCGGCCGGAGATCGATAAGGCCTGGCTGGCGGCAGCGGCCTTTGCCCTGGAGCAGAAGAAGCCTGTGCTGGGCATCTGCAAAGGCCATCAGACCTTGAATGTCCTGATGGGAGGAACCTTGTATCAGGATCTATCCCTGCGGGAGGAGAAGGTGATCCAGCATCTGCAGAAATATGACCGGAGCTATCTGACCCATCGGGTGGAGATTTTAGAGGGAACCAGACTGGCATCCATCTTTGGCGCTGGAACGCTGGAGACCAATTCCATGCATCATCAGTCGGTGAAGGACCTGGGAAAGGGGCTTAAGATCGCCGCCAGGGCCTGCGACGGGATTGTGGAAGCTCTGGAGGATGAGGAAGGCCTGCTCCTGGGCGTGCAGTGGCATCCAGAGGATCTCATTGACTCGGCGCCGGTGATGAATAAGCTCTTTGAGGATTTGGTAGAGCGGTGTAAGGAGAGAGGATAGCGGATAGGCAGGCGAAGGCTTTCTAAGTAGGTTGGCACGGATAGGTGACTGAGAGTATAAATATAGAAAGACGCATGGAATCAAAAGGAAGCCATGCGTCTTTTTTCGTTATTCGTTTTTTTCTATGTGGATAAAACCATGATTATCTCCGAACTGCTAAACAACTGGAGGAAAATATGAACGTTACAAGAAACTTGGGGGCAGCATTAGAACGAGAGAAAATGGGGAAAAGGATTGACATAAAATTTTTAATGAATTATCCTGGAACTATGAGTTGTCGGCAGCTCTTTATTCTATCATAATAAGGAGCGTGAAAAAATGTATCATACACATTTTCGGGGAACACACTACGAGGCTGGCTTTCAGTGGGGCTCCCTGTTGTTCAAACACAAAAATATTATTTTGGAACATATTCCTTTTGAGATAACCGAGGAGCGGATGGAGTATGCCATGTCCTGCATCCCCATTTATCAGCAATATTATCCGGAGATTTTCGAGGAGATTTTAGGATTAGCCCATGGGCAGGACAGCGATTTTCGAATCCTCCAGGCGGTTTTATTCAGCATGTATGCCATCCCGCCGGTTTGTCAGTGTTCCTGCTTTGCGGTTTCTGACGGCGAGCATATTCTGCTGGGGCGAAACAGTGATTTCCTCACAGAGCTGGAAAAGCAAAATATGAACGTGATTTATCGGCTGTCTGACGGGGCCTATTCCTTTACTGGCAATACCACGGCTTTTGTGGAGATGGAGGATGGGGTGAATGAGCATGGCCTGGCCATAGGGTTGACCTCTGTGTTCCCTGTCAGCCGAAAGCCTGGATTTAATGCGGGGCTGTTGTTGCGGTATGTGCTGGAGAAGTGCCGGAGCGTGCCAGAGGCGATTGCAGCTGTCCGGCGCCTTCCGATTGGCTCTGCCCAAACCTTCACCCTGGCGGATGCTGGAGGGAATATGGCTGTGGTGGAGTGTTGTGCTGAAAGGACAAAGGTGCGGACCAGCGTTAACTGCCACCAGCATTTTGTATGCGCGGTGAACCGGTTTCAATTTTTAGAAATGGAAGGTGTTTTGCCAGAAATAGACGACTGGTTTGCCGCAATCCGGTATCAGACATTGGTATCAGCGCTGGAGAGCAATATCCATTGCCTGGATCTGGCTTTTGCCCGGAAGCTTTTATCCGGAGAATATGGTTTTCTCTGTCAGTATGATCGCAGCAGTGGGAAGGATACTGTGTGGTCCGTGATTTATGATCTGAAGGAAAGGCGAATTTACCGGTGTGAGAGGAATCCGGGGCGAGGGAGATTCCGAGAGGATTTACGGTTCTGTTTTGGATTCCCAGAATGACGCCTGCAGATAGGAAATTAACGGTGAATATACATCCTTGCCATGCCTGGTTCATTATCTTCCTGAACCAGGCACAAAAATTATCTTTCAACTTCGTTTTTTCTCTTAACGTGATATATGTATATTTGCTCATAATTTTCTCCAATGGATTTACCCTCAGTGGACAAGGGGATACACGCCCCGAGGGCCATCTTTTGGCGGCTGGCGGCGTTACCGTCAATCGGCGTACGTCCAGTACGCCTCATTCCGTTGCCTTGCCAGCCACCAAAATCCGGTACTTGGGGTCCAAAGGAGTTTTGCGCCTCAGATTTGCCATTCTGCAAGGCAC
>CATJIO010000050.1 GCA_949740725.1 uncultured Lachnospiraceae bacterium
ACGGAATGAGGCGTACTGGACGTACGCCGATTGACGTTAACGCCGCCAGCCGCCAAAAGACGGCCCTTGGGGCGTGTATCCCCTTGTCCACTGAGGGTAAGATAAGGAGGAGATATTCCATGATATTAAAAGTTTCCGTACCCAGTCGTTTCCAGTTCAAAACCCGTCCCAGTTTCTGCACTATGCTGATGCAACGGGAGGGGGAGATCCATTATATTGGAGGAGCTGACATCCTCCCTGCTCCTTTAGAGGGAGAGGCAGAACAGGAAATGATCAATAAGTTGGGAGGCCCCCAGGAAAAAGAAGCCCGCTCCAGGCTCATCGAGCATAACCTGCGCCTGGTGGTCTACATTGCAAAAAAATTTGACAATACGGCTGTGGGGGTAGAGGATCTGATTTCCATCGGCACCATTGGCTTGATCAAGGCTATCAATACCTTTAACCCAAAGAAAAACATCAAGCTGGCGACCTACGCTTCCCGCTGCATTGAAAATGAGATTTTGATGTACCTGAGAAGAAACAGCAAAACGAAGATGGAGGTTTCCATCGATGAACCACTGAATGTGGATTGGGACGGAAATGAGCTGCTACTTTCGGATATCCTGGGTACTGACGAGGATGTGATCTATAAGGATCTGGAGACGGAAACTGAGCGGGGGCTGCTGAACGCGGCAATCAGCCGGTTAAATCCCAGGGAGCAAAAGATCGTGGAGCTTCGGTACGGGCTGAGCAATGAGGATGGGGAGGAGATGACCCAGAAAGAGGTGGCGGATCTTCTGGGGATTTCCCAATCATACATATCACGGCTGGAGAAAAAGATCATGAAGCGGCTGAAGAAAGAGATTGTGCGGTTTCAGTAGAGGCGAGGGCTTTGGAAGTCGCTGATCAAAATAAAGCGCGGGCGCTGAGGGATGGGGATTACGTAGACGGTAGTCAGGATCCCTTCACCCCGCTCGTCTGGTTTCTTAAGTTTCTTAAAATTCCCAATGTTTCATACTCTTTCCATCTTTCATAACATCAGGTTATATCACCGATTCCAATCTCGTATATTTCAGTGAAAAAAAATCCTACGTATTTCTTGAAATTCTAAAGTAAATGAGCTATCATGATAAGAACTGAATTTTTAGCTAAAAAACATACAGAAAAGGGAGAGCGAAACATGAATTATCATATAACAACCATTCCCGGCGATGGCATCGGTCCGGAGATTGTGAGGGAGACCTGTAAGGTGCTGAACCAGGTGGGCCAGGTATTTGGCCATGAGTTTCATTATAAGGAGATCCTGATGGGAGGCTGCTCCATTGATGCCCATGGGGTGCCTCTGACGGATGAGGCCCTGGAGACGGCTAAGGGAAGCGACGCGGTGCTTTTGGGCGCAGTGGGGGGCGATGTGGGGAATTCCCGCTGGTATGATGTGGCGCCAAACCTGCGGCCAGAGGCAGGGCTTCTGGCTATCCGGAAGGGGCTGAATTTATTTGCAAATATACGTCCAGCTTATCTGTATGAGGAGTTGGCGCAGGCCTGCCCGCTGAAAAAGGAGATTATCGGCGACGGCTTTGACATGGTAATTATGCGGGAGCTGACCGGGGGACTGTATTTTGGAGAGCGGTATACCAGGGAAGTGGACGGGGTGATGACTGCTGTGGATACCTTGACCTACAATGAGAAGGAAATCCGCCGGATTGCGGTGAAGGCCTTTGACATTGCCATGAAGCGGAGGAAGAGCGTGATCAGCGTGGATAAGGCCAATGTGCTGGATTCCTCCCGCCTTTGGAGAAAGGTGGTGGAAGAGGTGGCGAAGGACTATCCTCAGGTGAAGCTGACCCACATGCTGGTGGACAACTGCGCCATGCAGCTAGTGATGAATCCGGGACAGTTCGATGTGATTTTGACGGAAAATATGTTTGGGGATATTTTATCTGATGAGGCAAGCATGATTACTGGATCCATCGGGATGCTCTCCTCCGCTAGCATGAATGAGAGCAAGTTCGGCTTGTATGAACCCAGCCATGGTTCTGCCCCGGATATTGCGGGAAAAAATTTGGCGAATCCAATCGCCACCATTCTCTCAGGGGCGATGATGCTTCGGTATTCCTTTGATTTAGACCAGGAGGCGGATGCGGTGGAGCAGGCGGTGCAGCAGGTGCTGGCGGAAGGTTACCGTACCGGGGATATCTACAGCCAGGGCCGCGCCAGGGGGAGCTGCAGCCAGATGGGCGATCTCATCGCAGAGCGGATTGTAAAGAAGTAGAGGTAGGGAGAATTTTCATGCGTGAAGCGTGCATAAGATGGAGGATAAGAAGATGAAGAGTGATAATGTGAAAAAAGGGATGCAGCAGGCGCCCCACCGCTCCTTATTTAATGCCCTGGGGATGACCCAGGAGGAGATGAAAAAGCCTATGGTGGGGATTGTGAGTTCCTATAATGAGATCGTCCCAGGGCATATGAATCTGGATAAAATCGTGGAGGCGGTTAAACTGGGGGTTGCCATGGCAGGGGGGACTCCAGTGGTATTCCCGGCCATTGCAGTCTGTGATGGGATTGCCATGGGCCACATTGGCATGAAGTATTCCCTGGTTACCAGGGATTTGATCGCGGACTCTACCGAGTGCATGGCGCTGGCCCATCAGTTTGATGCTCTGGTGATGGTTCCCAACTGCGATAAGAATGTGCCTGGGCTTTTAATGGCGGCGGCCAGGATCAATGTGCCCACTGTATTTGTCAGCGGTGGTCCTATGCTGGCCGGCCGGGTTAAGGGGGAGAAGAGGAGCCTGTCCAGCATGTTTGAGGCAGTGGGATCTTATGCCGCCGGCACCATGACCGAGGAGGATGTAAAAGAATTTGAGGATCACGTCTGCCCGACCTGCGGTTCCTGCTCCGGCATGTATACGGCCAACAGCATGAACTGCCTGACGGAGGTCCTGGGTATGGGCCTTCAGGGAAACGGCACCATCCCGGCAGTGTACTCTGAGCGGCTCAAGCTGGCAAAGCATGCAGGCATGGCGGGGATGGAGATGTACCACAGAGATATCCGCCCAAGAGATATTATGACCGAGGCAGCCTTCCGGAATGCAATGACTATGGATATGGCCCTGGGCTGTTCTACCAACAGCATGCTCCATCTCCCGGCTATTGCCCATGAGGCAGGGGGGGGCTTAAATTTGGATATCGCCAATGAAATCAGCGCAAAGACGCCTAATCTGTGCCACCTGGCGCCGGCAGGCCCTACCTATATGGAGGACCTAAATGAGGCTGGAGGTATCTATGGGGTGATGAAGGAGATCAGCAAGAAGGGGCTGCTAGATTTAGACTGTATGACTGTGACCGGAAGAACCGTGGGGGAGAATATCCAGAATGCGGAAAATAAGAATCCAGAGGTCATTCGCCCAGTAGAGAATCCCTACAGCCAGACCGGGGGAATCGCTATCCTGCGAGGAAATCTGGCTCCGAACAGCGCGGTGGTTAAGCGCTCGGCTGTGGTGGCGGAGATGCTAAAGCATGAAGGACCAGCCAGGGTATTTGACAGTGAAGAAGACGCCATTGACGCTATCAAGGGAGGCCGGATCGTGGCTGGGGATGTGGTAGTGATCCGCTACGAAGGGCCAAAAGGCGGCCCGGGTATGCGGGAGATGTTAAATCCCACCTCCGCTATTGCCGGGATGGGCCTGGGCTCTTCCGTGGCGCTGATTACCGATGGACGGTTCTCCGGAGCCTCCAGAGGAGCCTCTATTGGACACTGCTCCCCAGAAGCAGCGGTAGGCGGGCATATCGCCTTTGTGGAGGAGGGAGATATCATCTCCATTGACATTGACCATCATAAGCTGGAGCTAAAGGTATCCGATGAGGAGCTGGCGGCCAGACGGGAGAAATGGCAGCCCAAGCCGCCGAAGGTGACTAAAGGGTATCTTACCAGATACGCAGCCCTGGTTACCTCTGCAGATAAGGGGGCTGTACTCCAGGTTCCGGAGAAATAGAGATAGCTGTTTGCAGTCCCACAGGGTGCAGGCAGTGATGAGAAAGAGGATAAAGTCTGCTACCTGCCTGCACAGAATCTGCGTTTGCAGGAATATTGGGCGGGAAGGACGCGACACAATACAGTATGTAAAAGGAGAATGATTCATTTATGAGCCGATTAACAGGAGCAGAGATTGTAATTGAATGTTTAAAAGAGCAGGGCGTGGATACGGTATTCGGATATCCCGGCGGCTCCATCCTGAACATTTATGACGCATTATATAAGCATCAGGATGAAATTACCCATATTTTAACCTCCCATGAGCAGGGCGCTTCCCACGCGGCGGACGGCTATGCCAGAGCTACCGGGAAGGTGGGAGTCTGCCTGGCCACCTCCGGCCCTGGGGCGACTAACCTGGTAACCGGCATCGCAACTGCCTATATGGATTCTGTCCCTGTTGTGGCTATCACCTGTAATGTGGGAACCAGTCTTCTGGGCAAGGACAGCTTTCAAGAGGTGGATATCGCCGGCGTGACCATGCCCATCACCAAGTACAATTTCATCGTGAAGGACGTGGCGAGGCTGGCTACGGTGATTCGCAGAGCCTTTGTGATTGCGCAGACTGGCCGGCCCGGCCCGGTGCTGGTGGATATCACCAAGGATGTGACAGCGGCGGAATTTGAGTATGAATGCGAAGCTCCGGCGGTGATTGAGCGGTTGACTGACAGGCTGACCGATGAAGCTATGGATAGGGCGGTGGAGATGATCCATAAGGCGAAAAAGCCCTTTATCTTTGTAGGGGGCGGCGCGGTGATCGCCAATGCGGCGGAGGAGCTCCGGGCCTTTGCGAAGAAGATCCAGGCGCCGGTGGCGGACAGCTTGATGGGCAAGGGGGCCT
>CATJIO010000051.1 GCA_949740725.1 uncultured Lachnospiraceae bacterium
AAATGTTGCCAAATCGTTGCCAGTGCCTAAACAAATTTGCTTGCAACCCGCATAAACACTAGATTCTCAAATCCTATTTCATCACTCGAACTCAATCGTAGCCGGCGGCTTCGGGCTCATATCGTAGCAAACCCGGTTCACATGTTCCACCTCTGCCAATATCCTGTCTGTGATCTTTCCCAACACATCCCAGTCCACCCGCTCGATGGTAGCGCTCATCGCGTCGACTGTATTAATTGCCCGAAGAATTACCATATAATCGAAACATCGAGCATTGTTTTTCACACCTACAGACTTAAAATCCGGAACCACGGCAAAATACTGCCAAACCTTCTTATCTAGCCCCGCCTTTTCAAATTCCTCCCTCAGGATTGCATCAGCCTCCCGCACAGCCTCCAGCCGATCTCGGGTAATCGCCCCCAGACAACGAACACCCAAGCCCGGTCCCGGGAAGGGCTGGCGGTAAACCATACTAGAAGGGAGTCCAAGCTCCACGCCGCAAGCCCGCACCTCATCCTTAAACAGCTGCTTTAACGGCTCCACCAACGCAAACTTTAAGTCCTCCGGAAGTCCGCCTACATTGTGATGGGACTTTACCATCTTAGCTGTCTTAGTCCCGCTTTCAATAATATCTGGATAGATGGTTCCCTGGCCCAGAAAGTCGATGCCCTCCAGCTTCCTCGCCTCTTCCTCGAATACTCGGATAAATTCGCCGCCGATTATCTTACGCTTCTGCTCCGGATCGGCAACACCCTCCAGTTTTCCTAAAAATCGATCAACCGCATCCACATAGATCAGGTTTGCTTTCAGCTGATTCTTAAATACCTCGATAACACTTTCCGACTCATTCTTTCTCATCAGTCCATGGTTGACATGGACGCACACCAGCTGCTTTCCGATAGCCTTAATCAGCAAGGCGGCTACCACAGAGGAATCCACACCGCCGGAAAGGGCTAGGAGTACCTTCCTATCTCCCACCTGCCTGCGAATCAGTTCGACTTGATCCTCGATGAAATTCTTCATATTCCAATTAGCCTTTGCCTGGCAGGTATCAAACACAAATTCCTTTAATACGGATACATCCGGCAATGCCGCCAGCGTTCTGTCACACCGAGCTGATGGGTGATCAATGGCCAGTATAGGATATCCACAGTCATACAGCTCAGGGGTGATATCTACTGCACTACCGCCTACTATACGATTCTCTCCGCCGTTTAATATAATTCCCTTCACATTCTCCAGCTTTTTCAGTTCCTCCGGGGTGATGTCGTGGGGATGGATCTCACTGTATACCCCCAGCTCCCGAATCTGGCGGGCAAGCCCAGCGTTCTCTGTACTGCCTAAATCAAGAATGACAATCATATCCTGCTTCATGATGGTTCTCCTTCCGTAATGCATCTTCTCTTTAGTATGTTTCCCGGGCAGCTGCCTGTGAATCATCGCTACTATTACTTTACCATATTTCTGTGCCCGCCGCCACCAAAAAGATTGCTTTTCCCCAATCTTCGCGCTACAATGATTACTATTCACATCAGGCTGCGCCCCTCCTGGGGGCCAAACCCAGAAAGGAATCCTATGGAAAATTCTCTCTCAATGAATATCCCCTCCTGCGAAAGGCAGCAGATCTGCGTCAACGCTTTCGGTCATTCCGTTACCATGCCCTGCCATAAGTATGGCCCCGCTGTCCGCCCTTACTATCTGATCCATTACATTTTAGAAGGCAAAGGGGAATTTGTGGTAAACGGCACCCGCTATAAGCTTTCCGCCGGAAAGGGCTTTCTCATCGAGCCAGATTACCAGACTATATACATGTCTGACCCAAAGGAGCCCTGGACCTATCTGTGGGTCGGTTTTTCTGGTGCAGATGCGAAGCAGTGCGTCTCTTCCCTGGGGCTGTCTCAGGAACAGCCGATTTTTAAAAGTGAGGAGAAAGATACGCTGAAGCGTTGTGTTCTGGGAATGCTTCAGCACAATCATAGCCGTGCGGCAGATAAATTCTACACCCTGTCCATGCTATATCTCTTCTTAAGTACAGTAGCCGCAGCAGACCCGGATAATTCCTCACACGGAGACAGTAATATTTACGTCAGCCAGGCCGTGGCCTACATTCGTGACCACATCGCTGAGCCTCTGCAGGCAGAGACGGTGGCAAAGCATGTGGGCTTAAATCGCAGCTACTTAAGTACGTTATTTAAAGAGCATACAGGCCTCTCCCCATTGAAATATATCCAGAAATTCCGCCTGACAAAAGCACAGCACCTGCTGGAATCCTCCAGCTTATCCGTGTCCGCTATCGCTTACTCCTGCGGCTATCAGCAGCCAGAATCCTTAATCAAGATCTTCCGTCAGCAGTATGGCATCTCTCCTGCCGCTTACCGAAAATCAATCATGGAGCAAAATGCCTTCGTTAAAGAAAAACAAAAGGGAGCCCCCTCTTTATTGGATACTGAGGAAGTCTCCCATCAAACACATGTTTACTGAGTCTCCATGGTCACAGCCACAGGCTGATGACCCATTATTCCTTCAATCTATGTCCATACAGAAATGGCTCGGACACATTGGTGTTAAACCACTGCACCACCGGCCCCATAAACAATGCAGTAATCACCGTACCCAATCCGATATTCGCATGGAAGATCAATCCGATTATCACACAGACTGAATCACTGATGATCCTACACAGCCGGAATGGAAGAAGCTTATACTTATTGGCCGCGATCAGAGACCATGCATCATAAGCCGACACTCCCAGATCCGCGGTGAAATATACTGAGGCTGCAAAGCAGGTTCCGAAGATGCCCAACAGCATCATCGCAATCCTGGCAGCCATCCCTGGGGCAGGGAAGAGGCCATCCAGAGTATTGCGCATTAAGTCTGCAGCCATTCCGGTGAAAAACAGGTTAATTACCGTAGCGATACCGATGTAATGCTTTTCCACAAAGAATACCCCCACTAGCAGCGCCCCGGTGACAATAATGTAAAAGGTGCTGTAGGTTGAGTGAAAAATATTGGCAATGCCGGTGACAAAACAGGTAAATGGATCTGTACCCAAATTCGCCTTTTGGAATGCACCGATGCAAAATCCGGTGACGATTACCCCAAAGAAGGACATGGCAATCCGCTTCCATTTCTGTGAAGATTCATTCTTTTCCATTATTCTGCCTCCAATACGATAATTCTAGACCAGAAGTCACTGCATGGCTCTTCATCCGATGGCAACTCTCCGGCAGCATTGTCTGTAGTTACCATGCCGATATTCATCAGCTCACTGCCATAGAAGGCGCCTTTTCCTTCTCCATCCTCCCACAGGTGATATATACTCTCTTGATCCAGACCATGCAGATGAAGCCTGCGGAATTCCCGATTCACATCATTCAACATCTTAAAATATCCTACAATCGCCTGCTTCTTATCTTCAGAAACCACCATCCAGGCAGTAAAGTTCCCTTCAAAGGGACTTAAAAGCCGGTAAAATGTACCAGTATGAATTAGCTTCCGGTACTTCTTTACAAAGAGGATCTGTTCCCTGACCATCTGGCGCTCCTCTGATGTCAGCCTTGCCAAATCCAGTTCATAGCCAAAGGCTCCAAAAGCCGCCACATTCCCCCTAGTTTTCAGCGGTGTGGTACGGTTCAGCTGATGGTTCGGCGTTATGGATACATGGGCTCCCATAGAGCTGACTGGGTAAGCATATGAGGTGCCGTACTGAATCTTCTGGCGCTCTGCTGCGTCGGTATCATCACTGGTCCAGCACTGAGGCGCGTAGTAAAGGAGGCCTGGGTCAAACCGTCCGCCGCCGCTGGCACAGGACTCGAAAAGAATCTCCGGAAACTGTGTATTCAGACGGTTATATAAGTCATAAAGTCCCAGAATATACCGGTGGAAAATTTCTCCCTGATGCTCTGCTCCGTACCCCTCAGAAAAGCATTCGGTGATATTCCTGTTCATATCCCATTTAATATAGGAAATCTTAGATTCTCTGAGGATCTTCGCCACCATCTCATAGATGTAATCCACCACTTCTTTTCTGGAGAAATCCAGAACATACTGCTTCCTTCCATGAGATTCGTGCCGGCCGGGAGTATGGATAATCCAGTCAGGATGCTTCCTGTACAGCTCGCTATCTTTATTCACCATCTCCAGCTCGAACCAGAGGCCAAATTTCAATCCCAAGTCCTCGATGGCTTCCGAAAGGCCTTTGATTCCTCTAGGCAGGCGCTCCATATTGGGCCACCAGTCACCCAAGCCGCTAGTCTCTCCACAGCGGGTGCTGAACCAGCCATCATCCAGGACAAACAGCTCAACCCCATCCTCCTTGGCTGTCTTTGCAATCTTAATCAGCTTTTCTTCGGTAAAGTCAAAATAAGTAGCCTCCCAGTTATTTAATAAGACCGGGCGCTCCTTATCCCGCCAAATACCTCTAGCCAATCTGGTGCGGAACAGCCGGTGAAAGGTCTGACTCATGCTGTTCATGCCCTCTGCAGAATAAACCATCACCGCTTCCGGGGTCTGAAACTCCTGGCCAGGCTCTAAGCACCAGGAAAAGCCAAAAGGATGAATGCCTATCATCATCCGTGTCACCTTATATGTATCCACTTCAGCCTGTGCCAGGAAATTGCCAGAATAGATCAAGGAGAAGCCCATCACCTCCCCCTGAAATTCATCTGCAGTGGGACGTTTCAGCATCACAAAAGGATTGTGGTGATGGCTGGACGCGCCTCTTGTGCTGCCCACAGACTGGATTCCTTGCTGCAGCATCCTTGTCTTAACATAGCGCTCCCGACCCCAAGCTCCAGAAAACTGAATCCACTCATACTCATCATCTGGTAAATCCAGGGAAAGGCTCATGGCTCTGGTAAGCTGATATGCTTCCCCTCCCTTATTCTCAAAACGGACACTTCTGGCAATGGCATTTTCCTTTTGAAAAATGGTGTAGAGGAGCGTCATCTCTACCTGAAGCAGTTCATCCCGCAATAGCAGCTCCAGTGTATCCGCTTCCTCCTCTGACTCCGTATAGGTAGCCGGCAGCCCCTTCAGTGCTAGCTTTCCTTGATAAATCTTATGGGAAACATACTGGAAATTCGTAATTCTGCTGCCATTGGACTGAAGGATCTCCAGAGCAGGCATACGGTAATCGGAAGTCCCGTAGGAAGGGTATTCCTGTTTTAAATGCTCCAGCGAAAATGAATACTCATCATCAAACATATAGGAGCTTACCGGGCGATACCGATTTTCTATCAGATATCCGTAGTCCTTCTTTTGAGGAATCCGCTTTCCAAAATAAAGCTGTCCCATCTGACCATTGCCCATGACCCTCATCAGATAGCTGATTTTGTCATTATACAGATGAAATTCCTTCGTGCTTTCACTAAAAATGATTCCCATAATTATATTCCTCCTGAATCTCATGCACCATTACATGTGTTTCTTATGGATTTATTTTATCTTTTTCGTCCCTTCTTTCTACGGAAAGATGCAACAAAAATCTGTCCATTTGTTATATGTTGACCCCAACCCCTCATTCCAAATTCTCCCTGTCAGCACACTGGCCTATAGCTGGATCACCTTTGTGGCAACCTGTTCCCGAAAGCGTACATCATGATCGACGATAATCATCGTCGGCTGATAGGTCAACAGCAGCTCCTCGATCTGCATCCGTGAAAACAGGTCAATATAATTCAGCGGTTCATCCCACAAGTACAGATGGGCTGGGGTCAGCAGGCTGGCCGCGATCAATACCTTCTTCTTCTGCCCTTCGGAATAATTCTCCATATTTTTCTCAAATTGTACCCTCTCCATGTCCAACTGCCGGAGAATCGCGCAAAATACACTCTCCTCCAGCCCCTGTTCCCAGCAGAAATTCTTTATGCTGCCCCGGAGAAAGGAGGTATCCTGATTAATATAAGAGATCTTCAGTCCAAAAGCCAGCTGCAGCTCCCCCTTCTCGATAAACTCTACCTTCCCACCTTGAGTCCAGGACTTGTCTGTCTCTGACGCGGGCTGCCGTGCGCTGCCTGGCTGGGATGTAAACTGCAACATCTTCTCCCCGAAAACAGCCGGCTGCTTCTGTAAAATTCTTTTCAGCAGGCTGGATTTCCCGCACCCATTAGAGCCCTGAATAAAAACTCGCTCTCCCTGGCTCACCGTAAAGTTTAAATCATCAAATAACCATCTCTCCCCTTCACGAAAGCCCAATCCAAAATGGCACGCAGTTATGGGGGTATTCTTCTCATGCTTCAGCGGATTCAGCTTCAGGCTGACTGTGGTCTCAATATCCTGGAGCAACCCCTCCTTCTCGCTGATTTCCTGCTGGATACGGTTCTCCATCTGCTTCACCCGGCTCTGCATCTTCTTCGTCTTTGCGCCGATATATGCCCTGGTACCAATAAAGTGGTTATGTTCCTTCTCCGGGCAAAGCCCAATTTTCATGCTCTCATTCTTAGCCGCCCATCTCTTGACTTGTCCCGCCGCTGTCCTCAGCTTGACGATTTCCTTTCTGTGCTTCTCATTTTCCTTTTGGGCAAAGGCGTCTTTCCTCATCTTATTCTCCCACCAGCTGGAAAAATTTCCGGACTGCACCTCGATGGAGTGACGATTCAGCACTAGCACATGATCAATGCAGCCATCCAGAAAATCCCGGTCATGGGACACCAAAATGAACCCCTTTTTTCCCGCCAAATACTCCTTTACCTTTTCCCTGGATTCCTGATCCAGATGGTTAGTGGGCTCATCGATAAGCAGAAAGTGATTTTCCCCGGAAAAGAGCAGCGCCAGCATAATCTTCGTCCGTTCTCCAAAGCTCAAGGTGCCAAAAGGACGGTACATTATATCATCCTCCAGCCCTAATTGATTCAGCTCACAGAAGATGCGCCACTGCTCGCATCCTGATTTCAACTCCTCCACAAATTCTATGGCAGGCTCATTCAGATATTTTTCCGCAATTCCATAAGGAAAATAGTCAAACTCCACACTGGACTGGATGGATCCAATATATTCATACCTTCCCAGCAACAGATTTAAAAGGGTGGTCTTTCCTTTCCCATTTCTCCCGATAAAACCTAATTTCCAGTTAGTATCAATGGAAAAGGACGTATTTTCAAAAATATTGTCAAAGCTTCCCTCATAGTAGAAAGTAAGGTTATTTACACAAATCTGGGACATGTTCATTCCTCCTTTCGCAGTCTTGCCGCCACTGCCCTTTCCCTTCGTCAGGGCGGCAAGTGCGCAGACCGATTGGAACAGCTCTGTTTCGTCCTGCTGTCAAAGAAGGAATGCTCTCAAACGCTCATTACCTGTGGTCAAAATCCGTATTCTGATAGCACTCACGATGTATTCTGCATCACCAACACATTATTTCCGGATTTTCCCAACAAAAAAGAGAGGGTTATGAGAACATAATCCACTTTTGGCAACACAAAACAAAGGTTCACGTTTCATGCATGCAAAAGTAAATTATCTCCTCATCTTTTCACCTCTCTCTGAATATTCACTAACGGTCATTATATAATGATAATAGTGATTTGTCAATGGGAATTCGAAACATCTTACCATCACTATTTTCAAAACACCATAAGCAAGGTTCCAAAAGTAAATAGCACGGAGCCGGCCAGGGCTTTCCCGGTAAAGCGCTCATGGAGCAGCACAAATGCCAGCACAAAGGTGAGCACTGTGCTCATTTTGTCGATTGGCATAACCTTCGAAACATCCCCCTGCTGCAACGCCCGGTAGTAGCAAAGCCAAGAAGTCCCGGTGGACAGACCGGACAGAATCAAAAACAGCCAGCTTCTCCTGCTAATTGCATGAATTCCCCTCTGTCCATTAGTGATAAAAACAATTCCCCATGCCATCACCACCACAATCACTGTGCGGATGGCTGTAGCAAGATTCGAATCCACTCCATCAATCCCCATTTTTGCAAAAATTGAGGTCAGTGCCGCAAATACTGCAGATAACGTTGCAAATACCGCCCACATCCTTCTCTCCCCTTTCCATTTCGGATTTTCCCGTAATCTTTGGGCTGGACTTTGTTTCCGGATTTACAGGAACACACTTCAAGCATTTCCTCCAGTATAGCAGTCTTTATCCGCAAATACAAACACTATCCAATAGTAACATCTGGAATTTCGACAAAAACGCTTGCCATTTGCGGAACAATTCGCTATAATGTGTTCATACATAAGAAAAAGAAAGATATTACCTACAGGGTATATCTTTAAACAAGCAAAAGATACTGGCAGGCGTGCACATAAGAAAAGATGGTAAGATACAAAAGATAGCCTTAAGAATCCTCGGCATGAGGAGCGTTCACCCCAGTTGCGTTACAAAAGATGTCGCGGTCGATATCGCAAATACCTCTGCAAAAGATAAACGCCTGCCCTGGTTAGACGTACATAAGCATAAGGCTGGATTCATTCTGATGAAGGCAAATTTTATGAAGGTGTACCTGGAACATGGAGACATGGGAAGGGTACTCCTTCATTTCCGTAAGCAAAGCTAAATGTTGTACTTGTGCCGGCATTTGGCTGTATTTTGCTGTACAACTGATGATAAAGTAAAGGAGTCGACTATGAATAGCGAGATGGTCCTTATCCTGGATTTCGGCGGTCAGTATAATCGGCTGATCGCACGACGCATCCGAGAGTGTAATGTTTACTGTGAAGTTCATCCATATACCATAAGTCTGGAGCAGATCAAATCCATAAATCCCAAAGGAATTATCTTCACCGGTGGTCCTAACAGCGTATATCTTGAAGAGTCCCCCCACATCTCGCCTGAAATCTTTGAGCTAGGCATCCCGATTCTGGGAATATGCTATGGCTCCCAGCTGATGGCCTATACCTTGGGCGGCCAGGTAGCCACAGCACCGGTAAGTGAATACGGCAAAACCGAAGTAATGATCGATCCGTCTTCTGCCCTCTTCCAACAGGTAGCGCAAACCACAACCTGCTGGATGAGCCACACCGATTATATCTCTGCAGCTCCCCAGGGGTTCCGAACCATTGCCCACACCTCAGTATGCCCGGTAGCAGCGATGGAATATCCGGAGAAAAAGCTGTATGCTACCCAGTTTCATCCTGAGGTAATGCATACTGCCGAAGGAATAAGGATGCTCCGCAACTTTGTATACCATGTCTGTGAATGTGCCGGCGACTGGCAAATGAGCTCCTTTGCCCAGGCGGCAATTCGAAAGCTTCGCGAAAAAATCGGAGACGGAAAGGTGCTCTGTGCCCTCTCTGGCGGCGTGGACTCCTCTGTGGCAGCGGTTCTTCTGTCAAAGGCCATCGGTAGGCAGCTTACCTGCGTCTTCGTAGACCATGGGCTTTTGCGAAAAAATGAAGGCGATGAGGTGGAATCCGTGTTCGGCCCCGACGGGCCTTATGAGCTGAACTTCATCCGTGTCAATGCCCAGGAACGATTTTACCGCCAATTAGCCGGCGTAGAGGAACCCGAAAAAAAGCGAAAAATCATTGGCGCAGAGTTTATTCAGGTATTCGAGGAAGAGGCCAATAAGATTGGCGCCGTAGATTTTCTGGTACAGGGAACTATTTATCCTGACGTGATTGAGTCTGGGCTGGGTAAGTCTGCTGTGATTAAATCCCACCACAATGTAGGCGGTCTTCCTGACTGTGTAAATTTTAAGGAAATTATCGAGCCGCTGCGCCTTCTTTTTAAGGATGAGGTGCGCAAAGTCGGCCTAGAGTTAGGGATTCCTGAATATCTGGTATTCCGCCAGCCCTTCCCCGGTCCCGGCTTGGGAATCCGCATTGTAGGAGAAGTAACTGCGGATAAGGTGCGGATCGTCCAGGAAGCGGATTATATCTACCGCGAGGAAATCCGAAAAGCCGGGATTGATATGAATCTGGGACAATATTTTGCCGCTTTATCGAATATGCGTTCTGTGGGAGTCATGGGAGATTTCCGTACTTACGACTATGCGGTAGTGCTTCGGGCGGTGGAGACCTCAGACTTCATGACCGCGGAGGCAGCAGATCTTCCCTGGGAAGTTCTGCAGAAGGCAATGAACCGAATTATCAATGAAGTCAAAGGGGTAAATCGTGTGCTTTATGACTTGACTTCAAAACCGCCGGGGACGATTGAGTTCGAGTGATGAAATAGGATTTGAGAATCTAGTGTTTATGCGGGTTGCAAGCAAATTTGTTTAGGCACTGGCAACGATTTGGCAACATTT
>CATJIO010000052.1 GCA_949740725.1 uncultured Lachnospiraceae bacterium
AACTAATATCATATTTGATTTTCCCGAAAATAGCAACTATTTTTTTGATATATTTTTGGTAATTATACCCTACCTTTTTATGAAAGAATACCACATACTACTATTGTTTTCATCGTATCTGTCCAGGTATAAGGTCCCGGATAAACCCTCCAGCTTGGGGAGCATATTATAGAGTTCATGGATCTTACCGTTCATATCCTTATTACTCCCCAGATACACATCCACATCCCCGATGATCAGGGTGGCATTTCCCCGCTCATCGTAACAAATCTGATCCGCGTCGATCTCTTTCGTAATCAGATCCTGGGTCAGATTCATAATCTGTTCGAAGATTTCCTGATTTTCCACAGGAAGGGGCTGATTCAGCACAATGCTGCCAAAGGTCAGCCCGGTAATCTGCGGAATTCCTTCCAGACGGCTGCTGGCGCTCTCGATCACAATGCCATCCTTATCAAAATACATATAGCTGCTCATGTAAGATACATAGCCAACCACACTCTTCTCATAGAGGATCACCTCCACATTTGTAGGGCTTTGAAAGATGATTTCATAGTCCTCCACAAAGGGAATATCTCTCGGTGGGCGAAACCGGTTTTGATAATAGCAATACAGCGCATTTCTATCCCACCGGCTCCCAAACAAGATCTTCTCGATCTGCTGAGGGGTATATTTTTGGTTTCCTTTTACCGTGACAACCGAGATATTTAAGGATAAGGCAATCAGCGCCAAAAGCAGAAATAACGCCGCCCCAATCCAAATTCCCATATGGCCTTTTTTATTTTCCTTTTTGTTTGACATAATAACTCTCACCTGATGCATATCATCTGCAGAATAATGTGATCTAACCCCAGCGGATGGATCCGTTGAGCGCCTGGATATCCCGGCAGATGTCCTCATATCCTCGTTCAATATACTGACAGTCCGAAATTACGGTCTCCCCCTGGGCGGCCAGAGCGGCAGTGACCAGGGCGGCTCCTCCACGCAGATCCCAGGACTTCACTCTGGCTCCTTTCAGCCGGTGAATCCCGAAAATTTCCGCCCGGTTTCCCTGGACCTGTATCTCTGCTCCCATGTGCCGTAGCTCTCGTACCGTCTTAAATCTCGCCTCAAATACCGTCTCCTCTACCTGACTGATTCCCTCTCCCCGGGAAAGCCAGGCAAGCATAGGAGACTGGAGATCCGTGGGAAAGCCGGGATAGGGCCTGGTAGATAGCTTTATGACCCTGGGGCGCCCCTCCATGGATAAGGCGATTCCTCCATCCTCCCTGCCACCTGGTATCCTCTCTACCTTTGCCCCTGCTCCCTGCAAAACCTGCACTACCTCTTCCATATCCTCCCAGACAGCGCCCAGGATCCGGACATTTCCCTCGGTAGCAGCGGCGGCGATCAGATAGGTACCAGCGGCAATCCGATCCCCGGGAACTGGAAATTCTGTGCCGTAAAGCTCTTTTACTCCCTGGATGCGAAGAATAGACGTACCTATCCCCTCGACCTTTCCCCCCATCTGATTTAGCAACCGGCAGAGACTGATAATCTCCGGTTCCAAGGCGGCTCCCATGATCACTGTCTCCCCCTGAGCCAGCACAGACGCTAGGAGAGCATTTTCCGTCGCCCCTACACTGGGATAGGGAAAGGTTATTATCGCCCCCGTCAGAGCAGGGGCCGTGGCCTCCATTCTCCCCTCTTCCTCCTGTATCCTCGCCCCCAGGGCGGCAAAGGCGCTTAAATGTAGATCAATAGGTCGGCTTCCGATGGAACAACCTCCGGGATACCAGGTTACGGCCTGCCCTCTCCTTCCCAGGAGAGCTCCCATCACCAGGATAGAAGAACGCATCTTTTCCATATCCTCTTTCAGGATTCGGGCGCCGGTTATGTGGGAAGCATTGATTTCCAGTGTATTCTTATCCCAGCGGCACTGACAGCCTATGGATTCTAAAATTCCCACCATACAGACAACATCCTGTATGATGGGGACATTGGTAAATTTCATGGTTCCTTTCTGGAGGATAGCCGCCGCCAGCATAGGCAGCGCTCCGTTCTTTGAACCTTGGATTTTTATCTCGCCTGATAAAGGCCGGTAACCGCAAATGCGAATCTCCGACAAACAAGCTCCCTCCAAAACCATACTTGCTACTGTTTAGCAGCCTTCCCGCTTCTATACTTAATACTATATGAGGGGGAAACTTGTTTTGTAACTCTTTCCCGGCTATTTTTGCAATTTAATCTGATTGGACACGCTGAGAACCATCCCCATCTCAATCATCAAAAATATTACCGAGGTGCCTCCATAGCTGATAAAGGGAAGGGTGATCCCTGTATTGGGAATCGTGTTGGTCACCACTGCGATATTTAAAATCACCTGGATCGCGATGTGCCCCATCACCCCCACTACCAGCATAGCGCCGAAGAGATCTGGGGCATTGCTGGAGATCAGCATAAAGCGGTAAATGATAAAGAGGTAAATCAAAATCACAGAGATTGCGCCAAAGATGCCTAATTCCTCACAGATAATGGAAAATACCATATCATTCTGCGCCTCTGGCACAAAGCCCAGCTTCTGAATGCTCTCACCCAATCCCTTTCCCACTAAGCCCCCGGATCCGATGGCATAAAGCCCCTGGAGAACTTGATATCCCCCGTCCTGGGGATAGGCCTCCGGATCCAGCCACACATGGATCCGGCTCAGCTGATAACTGTGCATCAACCCGATCTTTTCCAGGGCAGTGGCGATAGGGCCGGCAAAGGTTATAACTAAGACTGCCCCAGCCACACAAGCGGCAAAGGGCCACTGCAGCTTGCAGGCCACATAGGACATCACAAAGGCAATCCCCAGGATAATGATGCCGGAGCTCAGATTGTTTTTTGCCACCAAGGCTGCGATGGGAATGGTAATCGCCGCTATCCATCCCAGGGCTTTCAGCTTATTAATCTGTACTCCCATCTCGGTGATCACCACCGCCAGGAGAAGGATCAGGGCAATCTT
Source organism: uncultured Lachnospiraceae bacterium (assembly GCA_949740725.1). Taxonomy (GTDB): domain Bacteria; phylum Bacillota; class Clostridia; order Lachnospirales; family Lachnospiraceae; genus Caccovicinus. The sequence continues at coordinate 2,984 of CATJIO010000052.1, forward strand.
CACCAGCTCTGTAGGCTGGAACTGGAGAGGCCCCAGCTTCAGCCATCGCTTCTTACCGTTTACCCTGACTCCCAGAGGGGTCAGCATTACCATCAGCATCAATACATAGGACAGCAGATAAGAAAGCAAGGCAAACTTGGCAAAGATATGATAGTTTATCTTGGAGACCAATACCATCAGCACCGCTCCCCCAACAGCAATATATCCCTGCCGTTTCATGAAATACCCGGCATCTCCAAACTTTAATTGGGCGGAATAGGAGCTGGAGCTGTAGATCATCACCAGCCCAAATACCGTTAAAAAGATAATCGCAAAAAGCAGGCTGTAGTCATAAAAACGCCTAGCCCGCATCTTCCGCCCTGGCTGGGACTGGGGCGGGGACGGTTCCTGCCGCTCCCGCTCCATAGGCTGTGTCCTGGCAATAGACGCTGGTCTGTCCTGCTGAACCGGACGCTTTACACCTGGCCCGGGCCTTGCCTGGGCTGGACGGCTGCCTCCCCCACTCCTTGGCTTCTGCGCGGAGGGGCGGCTTCCCTCATTCCCCGGCCTTTGCCCAGAGGGACGGTTTTTTCCGCTCCCAGCGGCTCCTCTCCCCATAGAATGGCTTCCACCGCTGCCTGGCTTTTGCTTCATGGGACGGATATTCCCCGAGTAGGGCTTCTGACTGGATTGTACTGGCCGTTGCTTACTTGCCATGCAGTGTCCTCCTTAATTCTGCAGAGTATGCTCAGAATCTGACAAAATCAGTCAGAAAGAGATTCTGAGCGCACATTACAAATTCCCCACGCATTCCTTAAAAATATGTCCCCTCTCCTCATAGTTTTTAAACATCCCCCAACTGGCGCAGGCAGGGCTTAAAAGCACATAATCCCCCATGTTGGCATAAGAAGCGCAGACCTGTACCGCCTCCTGCATATCTTCTGCATACATAATCTCCGTAAACCCATGCTCCCTTGCGCATTGAGCAATTTTATCCCTGGTCTGGCCGATCAAGACAAGGTACTTCACCTTCCCGTCAAAGGCTTCAATCCACTCATCAAAGGTATTCTGCTTATCATAGCCGCCAGCGATCAGCAACGTGGGCCCGGGCATGGCGCGGATCGCCTGGATCGCCGCATCCGGGTTCGTCCCTTTGGAGTCATTATAATACCTTACGCCACTGCGCTCACCTACGAACTCAATCCGGTGCTCCACTGCCTGGAATTCCCGGATGGTCCGCCGGATAGAATTCATGGGCACCCCAAGTGTCCGCCCGATGGCAACCGCCGCCATGACATTTTCATAGTTATGACGGCCCAGCAGCTTTAATTCATGGACATTGGCCACTACCTGGCGCCGCTTTTCGCTGGCCCAGATGATCTCATCCCCATCTAGGTAGAGCCCCTCATCCAGCACGTTCCGGCTGCTGAAGAAGATCACCTTTGCCTTTAGCTCAATCTCCGGAAGCAGCGGATCCAGCTCTTCATCCTCCCTCTTCTCTCCCAGGCCAAAACTCTTTAATACCGGATCATCATAGTTCAGCACAATGGTGTCCTCCCTGGTCTGGTTTAAAGCAATGCTTTTTTTCATCTCAATATATCGCTGCATCGTTCCATGGCGGTTCAGATGATCCGGGGTAATATTTAAGATCGCGCTTACATCCGGGTGAAAATCCATGATGGTCTCCAGCTGGAAGCTGGAAACCTCGGCTACAGTCACCGACTCCCCGGTGGTCTCTAAGGCCACCTGGGTATAGGGAATTCCAATATTCCCCACCACAAAAACCTGGTCGAAATAATCCTTTAAAATCTGGCCGGCCAGGGCGGTAGTGGTGGTCTTCCCGTTGGTTCCTGTTATAGCAGCCAGACGTCCCTTGGCACAGTGATAAGCCAGCTGGATCTCCCCCCAGATGGGAATCTTTGCATCATCGATCACTGACACAAAGGGCGCCTCTAAGGGAATCCCAGGACTGATGATACACAGCTCCACCCCCGCCAGATCCGTCCGCTTTAATTCTCCCAGAACCACGGATACCTTCTGACCGTCCTCAAACTCTTCCTTCAAGGCATTCTCATTTAGCGTTTCATTGCCGTCATAGAGCACCACTTCACCACCCAGATCCAACAAAAGCTTTGCCGCAGCGATGCCGCTTACTCCTGTGCCTGCCACTAAAACCTTCTGACTGCTCAAATCCACAACCTCCTATAATCCTAAGTATGCCACCATGCAGAGGACTGCGGTGATGATGGCAAATACCGCAACCACTCTGGTCTCCGACCATCCGCATAATTCAAAATGGTGGTGAATCGGAGCCATTTTAAAAATACGCTTGCCTCCAGTTTTCTTAAAATAAGCCACCTGGATAATCACAGACAATACCTCAATCAAATAGATAAACCCGATAATCACAATAAACAGGGGCATCTGCAGCATAAACGCGCTGGAGGCCACAAATCCACCCAGTGCCAGAGAGCCGGTATCCCCCATAAATACCTTAGCCGGATAAACATTAAACAAGAGGAATCCTAACAGGCTTCCCACCACTGCGCCAGTAATGGGGCTGATGCCGCTTCCCTCTCCCAGAGAGATGATGGTTAAGAAGGTAGCTACCAGGATTGTTACGCTGGTACAAAGCCCATCCAGGCCATCGGTAAAGTTTACCCCGTTGTCCGTGCCCAGAACGATAAAAAATACCGCCGGTACAAAAAGTATCCCCAGGTTTAAATAAAGCCCCTCTTCAAAGCCGCCAGTAAAAGGAATCAGCATCCCATTCCCCACCTCTCCGCTCTTTACCAGATACCAGGCGAAAATCCCGGTGATCACACACTGGCCCAGAAGCTTCTGCTTCGGATTTAAGCCTTCAGAGCGTTTCATCACGATCTTGATATAGTCATCTAAAAATCCGATAATACCAAAGCCCGCCGTCATAAACAATACCGGGATAATCTTGGGATACCTTGGGATATAAAATAGGGATGTGATAATCACGCTGGTCAGAATCATCAGCCCTCCCATGGTCGGCGTCCCCTGCTTCTTTAGATGAGCCTGGGGGCCCTCCTCCCGCACCTGCTGTCCGAATTTTAATTTATGAAGAAAGGGGATCACCACCGGGCATAAAATCGCGCTGATGGCGAATGCGATAATAATGGCTAAAATGGTTTCATTAATCATAGGACACCTCAACTTCTTATGTAGGATTCTCTCAAAAGTCATTATGTAGTATACGTCTTTTTTCCGGAATAATCAACCTGAATTCACGTTCTCTTTTATGCCCAGAATTGGCAGGATATTCCGAAATAAATCTGCAATCACCGGCGCCGCGATGGTGCCTCCGTAGTAAATTCCCTCTGGTTCATCGATGGTAATTAAGGCAATAACCTGAGGGTTATCTGCCGGGGCAAAGCCGATAAAAGAGGAAATGTATTTCTTCAGGCTTCTGGGCAGCTTTTCCGATGTGGCAGTTTTTCCACCAATGCGAAACCCCTCCAGATACGCCCGCTTCCCACTTCCCTCCGCCACCACCTGTTCTAAGATATCCCGCATAGTTTGGCTGGTCTCCTCAGATAGAATCTGATCCCCCAGAGGATAAGTAAATTCACGCATCCAGGTTCCGTCGGCAGACTGGGCCTTCACGCCGAAATGAGGCGTTACCCGCCGCCCTCCGTTAATGAGCGAGGACACAGTAGCCACCAGCTGGACTGGTGTGATCTGAAAGGACTGGCCAAAGGAAACTGTAGCTAACTCCACTGGCCCCATATTTTCCTTTTTGTGCATGATCGTGGAGGCCTCTCCGGGGATGTCGATTCCGGTCTTGCCTTTCAGGCCAAACTGTTGGAAGTATTGGCAGTAAAGATCCACTCCCAGGCGCTGCCCCACGTCGATCAAAACAGGGTTGCAGGAGTTCATCATGCCCTGGAGAAAATTCTCTCCGCCATGGCCTCCCACCTTGTGGCAGCGTATCTTCCGATCCTCCACAATGCGGAAACCTGGACAGGAAAATCGATCCTCCAGCTTCACCACCCCTGCCTCCAGCCCTGCCGCAGCCGTAATAATCTTAAAAGTAGAGCCAGGCTCATAGGTATCGCTGACACAGCTGTTCCGCCACATCCGGTTCCTTCTCTCCTGAGGATCCAGCCCCTTTATGGACTCTTCCGCCGCCTTCAACCTGGCGCTTTCACTGACCAGATTCTGGTCCAAAGTGAAGGGATCATTTAAATTAAATTCCGGCACATTCACCAATGCCAGGATCTCCCCATTCTGAGGATTCATCACCAGGATAGACACACCCTTTGCGTTCTTCTTCTCCATAGTCTCATAGGCCAGCTGTTGTGCATATTGCTGGATATTCACATCCAGGCTGGTGACCAGGTCATTCCCCGCCACTGGCTCGATCCGCTCTTCCAAACCATTCTTTAATTCCACTCCTGCAGCGTCTGCCATACTGAGAATCGTGCCGTTGGTTCCTTTTAAATAAGATTCATACTTTACCTCCAGCCCGATAATGCCCTGATTATCCCCTCCGGTAAAGCCCAGTACTTTGGAGGCCAGGCTGTCATAGGGATAGTACCGCTTATAATCCTCATCTACCTTCACGCCTTCCAGCCCAAAGCTCCTGACCCGATCTCCCAGCTCCTTCTCCACATTAGAGGCGATCACCTCTCTGGAACTCCGCTTTTCCACCTTTTTCCGGACTGTCTCTTCCGGCAAGCCCAGCTCCTGACACAACACGGCAATAGTCCTTTCCGGATCCTTTACCTGGTTGTGAATCACCGAAATAGTGCACACTGTCCGGTTATCCGCCAGCACCACTCCGTTCCGATCCAGGATCCTCCCTCTCGCCGCCTTGATGGCCCTCTCCCTCTGGTGAAGATCCTCCGCCTTCGCCGAATAATACTGAGAGCGAAATACCATGAGATAAAACAGGCGCCCTGCTAACCCGATCATCATTATAGACAGTAGAAAATAGAGGATAGCCACCTTCCCCCTGTGACAGGTCTGATTTTCATTCATGCCCGGCTCCTGTCCTGTCTTTTTGTTCATTATATGAACGGCCCGGACACTTTATGTGTTCGCTTCGCTTGTGTCTTCTGGGGCAGAGGTCTGATCCTCGTCCTCACTCTCCTCCTCTTCCTGGGATTCCCCTTCTCCAGCCATGGAGGATTCCTCTGGGCTTAAGACATCCTCTCCCTCTACATACTCATCCGTCTCATAAACCTTAGTCTCCGGCTGAGTCTCTGTCTCCTGCTCCTCTCCGGAAGAAATCCCCTCCTCCTGTGGCAGCTGGTTCTCAATCTCCTCCGGCACCTCCAAAAGCTCCGTGTCAGGAAACACATTCATATAAGGAAGAATATCCGTTAGAATCTGTTGAACCACCTTAGTAGCGTAAGAACTGTGGGGCTGATCTTTCTTCTCTACATGAGGCACATCAATGATTACATAAACCAGCACCTGAGGATTGTCCACCGGGGCGAATCCCACGAAGGAAACCAGATAATTCTTCTCCGCTCTGGGAAGCTTTTCCGCAGTGCCTGTTTTTCCCCCCACCTCATAGCCCTCTACCTGGGCCGCGGATCCAGTGCCCTCCGCCACCGTGCGAAACAGCGCCTGCTTGATAAAATTCGCCGTGGTCTCTGATACCGTCTCCCGCACCAGCTTTGGTTCGATCCGCCGAATCACAGAGCCCTGCTCATTTAAAATCTGTTTTGCCACATGAGGCTCGTAGTAGGAACCGCCATTAATGACCGAGCAGTAGGCTGCCGCCATCTGAATCATGGTACAGTTGTAGCTCTGGCCGAACGAATTGGTGGCCAGATCTGGCAGACGCATATTCTCTGCGTCATAAACTAATGTCCCGGTATCCGCCTCCCCTGGCAGATCCACCCCTGTCCGGGATCCAAATCCGAACATCTTCTGGTATTTGACAAATTTCTCCTTTCCCAGCATCAGCGCCATCTGCATCAGGGCGTCATTGCAGGAGTTCATCAGCGTCTCCTGCACTGTCTGCATCCCGTGGCCAGCCCGCTTTACACAATGTATCTTCCGGTCGGCCACCTCCTGATACCCATCACAGAGAAAGCTCTCCGTGCCATTTAACACCCCTTCCTCCAGGCAGGCAGCAATGGTAAAGATTTTCTGGGGAGATCCCGGCTCATAGGTATCGCTGACACAGTAGTTCCGCCATACTTTATTCCAGGCTACCTGCATCCCCAAAGACCAGACTTCATCCTTGGTATAATGATCTGAAACCTGAGCCTCAGTCAACTTCGCCGTCTCCGGATACTTCCGGTGATAACTGTCAATCGCCTCCAATACCCCGAATTCCCGGATCTGGGCATCCGTGAAATAACCGTCGATCTCCCGGGGCTGGTTCAAATCAAAGCGATTCTTATTGGTCATCGCCAGGATCTCCCCATTATTGGGATTCATGACAATAGCCGCACTCATATCACTTCCTGTAGTCTGCTCCCACTGATCAATATACGTCTCCACAATTTTCTGGATATTCACATCAATGGTGGATACGATGGTATTCCCATTGGAGGCAGGCTTGATCACCCGCTCCAGATTGGTCTCTTCATTCAGATAACCATATTCCCTTCCATTGACGCCGATGAGCTCATCATTATAAAACTGCTCAATACCTCCATTTCCCTGAACCCCGTCTCCCTGAGTAAAGCCGATCACATTGCAGGCCAGGGAATTATAGGGATAAAACCGCCGGTATTCATCCTCAAACCATACGCCTTTCACCCGCTCCTTGGAGTCAGCGCCTGCAAAGGCCTCATTCATCTGCGTCTTGACCTCCTCGAAGGCTTCCTTCTGCTCATAGGAAAGCTGCCTGGCATAACGGATATAAGCGGAATCCCGCTTTCCTTCAATCAGAGAGCGCAGCTCTCCTGGATTGTATTCAAACACCTGGGCCAGCGCCTGTATAGTAGGCTCTAAGAAGGATTGGGGATCCGACATGATCTGCTTCGGATCCAGAATGATATTATACACCTTCTCGCTGGTAGCTAAGAAGGTGCCGTTCCGATCCACAATATCCCCCCTCCGGTAAGGGATTGTGCGGCTGTCATACTCCTGCTGGGACAAGACGATCTGGGTATAGTCCTCCTGCTTCGTCTTGATAATATTATACAGAACCACAATTAATGCAAACAAAGCCAGCGTAATTACCATAACGGTAATCGCCAGCTTTTCCTGCATGTAAGTCACAAATAACCTGGGGCCGCCCTTTTGATGCTTCTTTCCCGGCCCCTTAGTGTTCTGGGATGTCATCATACTGTCTTACATACTCGCTTTCCGTCTTGTTATACATTATGATCTGATTTTTATTCGCAT
>CATJIO010000053.1 GCA_949740725.1 uncultured Lachnospiraceae bacterium
CCTTTTCCTAAAAATAAATATTCTCCCAGGCTGAGGGACTCTGCGCAGAAAGCCAGAGTGGCCTCACACACTAAACTGGCTCTCGCCTTCGTCAGTTCTCCCTCGGGGAGATCCTTGTATTTGTGATATAGAAAGTCGCTGGTCACCAGCTCCAGCACCGCGTCCCCTAAAAATTCCAGACGCTCGTTGCACTTGCCCTTCTCCCATCGCTGTTCATTGGCATAGGAGCTGTGGGTCATGGCATGCTCCAGCAGCTTGAAATTCTGGAAGGAGTAGCCAATGCTCTGCTCCAGTTCGTTTAGCTTTCGATTCAATAATTTTCCTCCCAACTCTACGGTCTGTGTCCAAGTATTTCAGCACCACGGAAAATGGGGCGGCCAAAGGTGGCTGCCCCGTTGTCCCTGGTTTAGTTCACTGCGCTCTTAATCGCTTCCACTGCGTCGCCTACAGTGACGATCTTCTCCGCGATCTCATTGGGGATCTCGATGTCAAATTCCTCCTCAATGCCCATGATAATCTGGAATACATCCAGAGAATCCGCCCCTAAATCGTCAACAAAGGTGGCGGCCATGGTGATCTCCTCCTGCTCAAGATTTAATACCTCTGCAATAATTCCCTGTAACTTTTCAAATTCCATAATACACCCTCCTACTCTTCTTGATTTACTGCCTTTAGGCTTTCTTTGATTTTCTCGTTTATGCCCTGTTCCTGGAATGTGACGCATTGGATGATGGAGTTCTTCACCTCATTGGCTTTGGAATTCCCGTGAGTCTTCACCACCAGGCCATTCAGTCCCAGGAGAGGCGCTCCCCCGTACTGGCTGGCATCAAAGGACTTTAAGGTGGTCTTCAGGGCAGGCTTTACCAGGAGCGCGCCAAGCTTACTCCGAAGGTTGGTCATCATACCACTTTTCACCTTGCTGATCAAGGTGGCTCCCACCCCTTCATAAAGCTTCAGGATCACATTTCCCACAAAGGCTTCGCAGACGATCACGTCGGCCGCCCCATGAGGAATCTCCCTGGCTTCAATGCTCCCGATAAAATGGATATCCGGGCACTCTTTTAGCAGTGGGAATGTCTCCTTTACCAGGGCATTGCCCTTCTCCTCCTCTGCGCCGATGTTCACAATGGCAACTCTCGGCTTCTTCACCTTCATCACATGTTCCATATAGATGGAGCCCATCCTGGCAAACTGCACCAGATGGGAAGCCCTGGCGTCTACATTCGCCCCACAGTCGATCAGCAGGGATACGCCAGTCTCAGTAGGGATAAGGGGTGCTAATGGCGGCCTCTCCACTCCCTTGATCCGTCCTACAATCACCTGGCCGCCCACTAAGATCGCACCGGAACTCCCGGCGGATACGAAAGCATCGGCTTCCTTTTTCTTAACCAGGTTCATGCCAACTACGATCGAAGAATCCTTCTTCTTCCGTATGGCATTCACCGGGGGCTCTTCGGTGGCGATTGTCTCGGAGGCATGCACCACTTGGATCCGGGACTGGTCATAGGTGTACTTTGCCAGCTCTGCCTTTACCACATCTTCCTTTCCCACTAACAGCACCTGGATCTTTGGCGAGGCAGCCACAGCCTCCACTGCCCCGGCTACCATCTCTGTGGGCGCGTAATCACCGCCCATGGCATCAACGGCTATTTTAACCATCTTTGATTCTCCTTTCGGCTAACCTAAATCTTAATATACTAAATATCATGTTATAAATCAATATAAATTTTTACATATAATCTCAATATTATTTTAAAATTCTCTCTATAGATTATGATGTTGTATACAGGCGCAAATCAACCGGAAAATGTTCATACGGTAGGCGCGCCAAATGTCCATAGATGTATTCATGTAAACAGTACGTAAAAGATGCCGGCACAGTCTTCTCTGTGCCGGCATCTTCATCTCTGCCCTGTAAGGATTTAATAGGTAAAAAGCTGCGTCCAATAGGGGACCCCACGGCTATTCTCAGCGTATCCCACTCCGATATGGGTATAACGCGGGTTTAAAATATTGGCCCGGTGGCCCTGGCTATTCATCCAAGCATTCATCACTGCCTGGGGAGACGACTGTCCATAGGCGATATTCTCTCCCGATCCTTGGTAGGATATGCCACTTTGCCTTATCACCGTACTGAAGCTACTGCCATCAGGACGAGTGTGGGAAAAGCTTTGCATAATTTCCTGGGAGCGGATATTGGCAGCAGAGGAAAGCTGAGCGGAGAGTGTTACTGGGGACAGGCCAGCCTTGGCCCTCTCCTGGTTAACTAAGTCAGCCACCTCCTGTATGTATGCCTGGGGACTGTCTGCCACAGGAGGACGGTTCTCCGTGTCGCCAGATCCGCCTCCGCCCGGGTTTCCCGGGGCGGGCTTATCGGGCTCTTCTGGAATATCCGGCTCTTCTGGCAGCGTGGGCGGCTTTGGCGCCGGGATTTCCGGACAGTCCGGCTTTGGCGGCTGGATCTCTGGCGGCGTAATTCCAGGGCAGTTGATCTCCGGCTGATTTGTGTCCGGACAAATGATATCCGGGCAGCTACCCATCCAGCCTTGATCCGGACAGCTCCAGCTACTCTGTTTTCCCCAGGAAAACAAGTCAGAGAGGGAGAAATTCCCATTACCGTTTCCAGTTCCCCCGGAGAGGAAATCGGAAAGGGAACTGCCTATGTCACACACTCCGTTGCTGTTTCCATAGTTTCCACCATTTCCGCAATTTCCCCCGATGACTATCGCCCCTACTGATGCCTGGGCAGTAATGGAAAGCATCCCGGTCATGGCAATCGTTGCCGCTGCATATCTTGCAAATTTTTTCATAAGCATTCTCCTTCCGCATGTTACATAAATTTTACATTTCTGTTACAAAACTATCGTAACATACAGAAGCTGGCAATTCCATGGGAGATCACTGGTTTGAAAGGAAATCTTCTCCAAATCATATATCAAGAAGGCGGTCAGGGCAAGCCGAGTCGCCAACTGAGGCAAAATACTCCGCCAGCACCGGAATCGGCGCGGCAGCCCAGGCATGGCACAAACTGGTTCTTCCCCATCCCGTTGCCAGCTGACATTATTCCTCTTTCGCCTCTATCCAGACAAGTCTGGCACGAAAGTCTCCCTGGGCCACCGGACAGGTACGTACCCCATTGGCCCAGTCGGAGAGAATTAAGCCTACCTCCATCAGCTCGTCCCCAAAGCAAGTGTAATCCCTGTCGCTAATCCGATACTCCAGATCCGGGCGCAGGCCTTCTAATTTTAATCGATCATAGCCTGCATTCACCGGTTGCAGCAGACGGAAAGCAGCCACCAGCGCCCGTTTCCGGTCCTCCGAAACCACCATCCAAGCTGCTTCCTTCCCGGCCGTTCTCCCTTCAAAGGGACTTCTCAGGCGGTAAAAGATCCCGCTGTGGAGGAAACCCCGGTGCTCCTTCATAAAGCGGATCTGCTCCTTTACCTCCTCCTGTTCTTCCGGGGTGAGGAGATTTACGTCCAGCTCATAGCCAAAGGTTCCGAAATAAGCGCAGGCTGCCCTGGCGGATAACGGTGTCCGGCGGAAGGTTTGGTGATTGGGCACCGCTGACACATGGCTGCCCATACAGCTGATGGGGTACACATAGGAAGTGCCGTATTGTATCTTCACCCGTTCCGCTCCGTCGGTATCATCGGAAACCCATCCCTGAGGCGCATAGTAGAGAATCCCCGGGTCAAACCGGCCTCCTCCGCTTGCACAGGACTCAAAGAGGACCTTGGGAAATGCCTTGGTCAGCCGCTCATACAGCTGATAAATGCCCAGGATCTGGCGGTGGTACACTGTTCCCTGATGCTCCCTACCGCGTCCCGCAGAAAACAGGTCAGAAACGCTCCGGTTCATATCCCACTTTACGTATGAGATAGGGCTGCTTCCCAGGATTTCTTCCATCTGATCCCCGATGTACTTCACCACCTCGTCCTTGGAAAAGTCCAGCACATACTGATGTCTTCCAGCACAGATTTCCCGGTCCGTGCTCCCCAGCACCCAGTCCGGGTGAGCCTTGTACAGCTGACTCCTTTTGCTTACCATCTCCGGCTCAAACCACAGCCCAAAAGCCATCCCCATGGCAATAACCTTTTTGGCTATGCCATGGATACCCTGGGGAAGCTTCCTGGGATTAGGCTGCCAGTCCCCCAAGGAGGAGGTGTCGTCATCCCGTTCACCGAACCACCCGTCGTCTAAAACGAACAGCTCGATTCCCAGATCCGCAGCCTTCCTGGCGATGGAGCAAATCTTCTCCTCATCGAAATCCATATAGGTGGCTTCCCAGTTATTGATCAAAATCGGACGCTCCCGATCACGCCAGTATCCTTTTGCCAGCCTGGTGCGATACAATTTGTGGTAAACCTGGCTCATACCGTTTAAGCCGCGGCTGGAATACACCATCACCGCCTCCGGAGTCACAAAGCTCTCCCCCTCCTTAAGCTTCCAGAGAAAGCCCTGGGGGTGAATCCCGGCTAAAACCCGCAAAGTCCCCATAGTGTCCATCTCTGCCTGAGCTAGGAAGTTCCCGCTGTAAACCAGGCTGATGCCAATCACCTCTCCTGCCTGCTCCCCGGCATCTCTTCGCTTTAAGGCCAGGAAGGGATTAAACTGATGGCTGCTGTGGCCCCGCATGCTGTGGATACTCTGTACCCCCTGATGGATGGGATGAATGTCCACATACCGCTCCCGCAGAGACGCCCCCGCCAGATCCACCATATCGTATTCGCTGTCCGGCAGATCCAGGCAGATACTCATAGCCTGGGTCAGCTCCCAGGGCTCCTTGCCCTGGTTTTGGAACCGGGCGCTTCGGATAATCACTGGAAGATCCTCAACTATGGTGTAAACCAGGGTAAGGCTGCCTTGGATCACCGGATCCTCCAGTTCAATCTCCAGGGTTGAGGCCTCCTCATCCGACTCCACATAAACTGCCGGAAGTCCAGAAAGCCCCTTCTTCCCTGGGTAAATCCGGTATCCCTTATAGCGGAAGCTGGTGATACAGCTGCCGTTCTCCCGGCGGATCCCGTAAGCCCCATAGCGCATATCCCCGGTGCCAAAGGCCGGGTACTCCTGCTTTAAGTGCTCCAGGGAAAAGGTAGTGTCTCCCTCAAAAGCGCAGGGCGCCATATCCCGGTGGCCCAGCTCGAAAAGATGGGGATAGTCCTCCCGGTCCCGGATGGCCGGGCCGTAGTAAAGCTGGCCCAACTGATGGTTCGGCATAATCTTGATTATATAGCTGATGGATGAATTGTGCAGATGAAATATGCCTGTGCTCTCATGAATTGTAATTGCCATGTCTGTTTCCTTTCTTGGACTATGGATGTGAAGGTGAATCGCTACAGGATTTTCCAGCAGCCAAAGGATTCTGCCGCTCCCACACTATCCCTTCATAGGCCCGCAGTCCCTTTCGGTCTCCCCCATCTCCATAGTTTCCCAAAATCATCTTTCCCTCGGTCAGATCTGGAATTGGAAGCTCCTGATATTGGGCGGTAAAATTGCAGGCAACCAAGAGTCCTTCTTCCTCTCTCCACCGCTCATAGGCAAATATCCCTGGATGATCCGGCAAAAGAAGACGATAAGTCCCTTCTTTTATCACCCTGGAATGCTTTCGGAATTGGAATAAATTTTTATAGAACCAATACACCGAGTCTTTACGGTTTTGCTGCTCCTCTCCATTGATTTCCTTATAATTGGGATTCACCGGAATCCATGGAATGCCAGTGGTAAACCCGGCGCAAGGGGAGTCGTCCCACTGCATAGGTGTCCGGGCATTGTCCCGCCCAGTGTGGTGGATATAGGTCATCATCTCCTCATGGGGGACATCGCCCTCCTCCACCATCTCGTGATACACCCGAAAAATCTCAATGTCCCGGTAATCTGAAAGTTTAGTAAAGGGGCAGTTGATCATCCCCAGCTCCTGTCCCTGATAGACATAAGGCGTCCCTTTCATCAAATATAGACAGATCGCCAGCATTTTCGCCGATAATTCCCGATACTTGGGATCGTCGCTCCCAAAGCGGGATACTGCCCGGGGATAATCATGATTCTCCCAGAACAGGCTGTTCCATGCCTTCCCCTCCAGCTCAGTCTGCCAGCGGCTTAACACCTGCTTTAGCTCAACCAGATCCGCTGGATTATTATTCCATTTGCCGTAAGGCCCGGGACTGATCTCCACATGCTCGAAATGGAACATCATATTCAGCTCATTGGTCTGGAATCCGGCATAATCCAGGGCCTCCCCCGGCCCCACGCCTACCCCTTCTCCAACAGTCATCCAATCAAATTTTGACAGTACCTCCCGGTTCATCTCCTGTAAAAATTCATGGATTCTCGGGCCATTGGCATAATAGGGCAGTCCATCCCCGTAGGGATTCCCATCCTTTATCTCCCCGTCCGGGTAGTCCTGGTTCTTGGACAACATGGAAATCACATCCATCCGGAAGCCGTCGATGCCTTTCTTCCCCCACCAGCTCATCATGCGGTAAATTTCCTGTCGTACCTTCGGGTTCTCCCAATTTAAATCCGGCTGTTTTTTGGAAAACATATGAAGATAATACATGCCGGTGGCCTCATCCCACTCCCAGGCAGAGCCGCGGAACCGGGATCCCCAGTTATTGGGCGGAGCTCCCGGTCCCCCCTCTGGATCCAATAGCCCGGTCTTTGGCTCCTTCCAGACATAGTAATCCCGGTAAGGATTCTCCCGGCTCTTCCGGCTCTCCCGAAACCAGGGATGCTCGTCAGAGGTGTGATTCACCACCAGGTCCATCACCAGCTTCATACCCAGATCGTGTGCCTCTTTAAGGAGAAGGTCAAACTCTTCCATGGTTCCAAACTCTTCCATAATCGCCTGATAATCGCTGATATCGTACCCATTATCATCATTGGGCGACTGATAAACCGGGGAAAGCCAGATCACATCCACCCCAAGCTCCTTTAAATATCCTAATCTCTGCCGGATTCCATTGATGTCCCCAATTCCATCTCCATTGCTGTCCTGGAAGCTCCTGGGGTAGATCTGATATACCAGGCTGTCCTTCCACCAATCCATCCTCTGCTCCATGGCAATCTCCTCTCTCATTGAATTTTCCGCTCCTCTGTTCGCAGCCGGTAGGTCTTTATCTCATAGGGTTTGATAAAATCCGTAAATCCATTCCCCACAAGATCCACCGGCCCGGCATATTCTTCCTTCAAATTACAGGCCTCCACAGATGAAACGGGGAATCCCAGATGAACCTCCATTTTCGTCCGCTCATTCCGGTTTTCATAAATCCGAAGAATATAGCCATCCCCGTCCTCCGCCCTCTTGATCGTCTCGAAAAAGCAGTTGGGCTGCTGGATGGAAAGTAGGCTCCAGAAAGACTTTCTCTCTCCAGAAAACGCCTCTGTGCCTGGGACAAGGGCTGTCCACAAAGGCACATTCAGATCATAAGCCATCTCCACGGTCTTTGCCTCCTGCCACCGCCCCTTGTGGGGATAGAGGGAATAAGTAAATTCATGGATTCCCATATCCGCGTGTTCATTGGGGTAAATCCCTGACTTAATCAAGGTCAGCCCCATTTCCCCATCCTTTATGCTGTGGCCGTATTTACAGTCATTCAGCAGGCTGAGCCCCAGTCCATTCTCGGATAAATCTGCCCACTTGTGTGCGCAGACTTCAAACTTAGCTGTATCCCAACTGTGATTGCTGGTGGTCTCCCGCTCCACATTGCCGAACTGAA
Source organism: uncultured Lachnospiraceae bacterium (assembly GCA_949740725.1). Lineage (GTDB taxonomy): Bacteria > Bacillota > Clostridia > Lachnospirales > Lachnospiraceae > Caccovicinus. Next base: position 7,722 of record CATJIO010000053.1, read on the forward strand.
TCTCATAGGAAGCCTTAGAAGCATTAATCTCAGCCGGGAAATTCACCCGAAGAAGCAAATGATGGTTCTTCCACTCTACCCGGTTTACGAAATCGATTCGCGGTAGTCCCGGATACAGCACCACATCTTGTTCCACTATTGAATCCGCAAATTCCATTCGAATGCCGATCACCGTGCGCACCAGCCCAGACTCCTTTAAAACCGGAGCAGACACCCGGTCTGGCCCGTAAGGCTTTCTCCGGTAAAAAATATCGATATCCCAGTTGTCCCAGTTCATTGGGCGATCTTCATAGGTAAGCAGCTGATTCCCCACTCGTCCCTCTTTAAGCAGCTGGCACCCGCTCTCTTTTTCCACCAGGGAGCTAAGCTCCATCCGCTCATTAAACTCCGCCCGATACCAAGGATTTTCAAAGCTTCCATCCCACAGGTCTGACACTGTCGCCTGCCTGTCTCCACTCTGCTCAAGCCAAAAAATCTTGCCACCCACCGGCGGCGTCTGCCCGGCCAAAAAAATCAGCCTGTCCTCTCCGGTATACTGTACCGGCCAGATATTCCCCTCCTCATCCCTGGCCTGGGCAAAGCCTGGCGCTACTCCAGAAACTTCCGCCACGCCATCCCGCGTAAAGCCCTGGGTATTCACCACCATCACCGCTGTTTGGGCGGCAGATTCACCGGCGCTGGCCCTTCCCAGCCATCTGGCCAGTTCCCCGGCTTTGGCCCTTCCAGCGGAGAGGATCTCCCCGTACTCTCGATCTGTCTGCTCATAGACCGGGCCAATAGCGCTTCCCGGGATAATGTCGTGAAACTGGTTCAGGAGGATCACGTCCCATCCCCTTTGAATCACTTCCTCTGGATACTCACCCCCGGCCTGCTCCGCCATCACCCCCAGCGTCTCCAGCTGCTCATAGAGAATCTCGCTCTTCCGGTTATTCCGTTTATTCTTTCCCATGGAGGTCAGTGTCCCCCGATGGTACTCAAAGTACAGCTCTCCATCCCACACCGGCATCTCTGGCTTATGGGCAATGGTCTCAAAGGTCCGGTCAAAAAATTCCCGCTCCGGTTCCTGAATCAGCCTGGGAATCCCCGGCATACCATATTTCAGCCGCTCTGCCTCCTCCAGCATCTCGCTGGTGGGGCCGCCGCCCCCGTCTCCAAAGCCAAAGAGCATCAGCGTATCCTCCGTCAGATCCCGGTTCTGGAACCGCTTAAAGGTGCCCAGGGTCATATTGGGATTCACAATCCCGGTATAGGTGGTGGTATTCCTGGTATCCGTAAAGGAAACATTCAGCCCCAAGGTCTTGTCAAAATCGCATGCTGTGGGCATAAAAACAAACACCCGGCTTCCATCAATGCCCTTCCACCAGAAAGTATCATTGGGCAGCTGGTTGTATTGATTCCATGCAATCTTTGTGGTCAGGAAATAGGGGATATCACACTGCTTTAAAATCTGGGGGATGGCAGCGGAATAGCCAAACACGTCTGGCAGCCACAGGCACCGGCTGGAAATGCCGAACTCCTCCTGGAAGAACTGTTCCCCTTTCAGGATCTGCCGCACCAGGGATTCCCCGGCGGGGAGATTACAGTCCGCCTCCAGCCACATGGCGCCGTCCACCTCCCAGCGCCCCTCCTTCACCCGCTCCCGGATCTTCTCATAAAGCTTTGGCTCCTGTTCCTTCACAAACTGATAGAGGATAGGCTGGCTGGACATAAAACGGTAGTCTGGGTAGCGGTCCATCAGCTCCAGCACTGTGGAAAAACTGCGAAGCACCTTCTCCTTTGTCTGCTCCACTGTCCACAGCCAGGCAATATCAATGTGGGTATGCCCAACCCCGCTCACCTTCGGCCCCTCCTCCCGGATATGGTGGTAAAAGGCCTCCCTCAAGATCTCCTCCACCTGATCAAGCCCGTCATAAAACCTTTTGGAATAGGGCTGGCGCAAATCCAACGCATCTGCGGCTCTCCCCAGCTTTACCAAAATCCTTCGGCAGTTCTCTGGATCCGGCTTATTTAACAGCCTGGCCGTCTGCACCGGCACCAGGAAATCATAATATACCTTCTCTACCTTATCCTCTACTGTCACCAGATCCGTGCGGATGATTAAATCCCCGGGGACACTCCCGCTGAATACCAGCATCGCCACCTGGTAAGCCTCCCCTGCCCGGGCATCCCGGCTGATGCAGATTTCCCGGTGGTTCACATCCACCCCCTGAATAATCTTCCCATTCAGGTAAAAGAGCATTTGAGGATTCGTGGCATCCCACTGCCCCTCTCTTCCAGTGGTAATCAGAAACTCCACATGGCAATGATCAAACTCTTCCGGAATTATGACGGTTGTGCGATACCAGCGGTGGCTCTCCAGATCTGCCCATGGCTCGCCGATATCGCACTCTTCCCAGCCCTCAAGAGAACCATCCGGGCCGCCCCCTTCCTTCCCCTCCCACCGGAAATACCGGGTTACTGGAAGCTTTCCAGGCCTTCTCAGCTTTTCAAGATCCTCAATTAAACGTTCCATTCGTTCCAGCTCAAATAATGTACTCATGGTATCGTACCTCCTTTGGGGGAATCAGTGTGTTTTGGTTTATGTATACCCTCAGTGAACAAGGGGCCACACGGTTTTGCACCACAAATTTGCGATTCTGCTGCGTTACTGTCGCTCAGCGTACGTCCAGTACGCTTCGTTCC
>CATJIO010000054.1 GCA_949740725.1 uncultured Lachnospiraceae bacterium
AAAAGGCCTTAAGGGACTGCACATTGCCTGTGGGATTAAGAAACTGATTTATAGCAGGGCATAGGGCAGGATTTTGTTTTCTCAATTAACTATAAATAATAATCAGTTATTTAATCTTTAATGAGGAAACACTCTCAAAAGCCAGGAGGATTTGGAACAAAAAATGTCTGGAGTCAAAAGGAAGGGAAGTTCTAAATGGCGTGTGATGAAGAGCTGAAACGGCAAAATTTAATCGACGGGTTCATCCATGCCCAGGTGAATCGCCGGAAGCTAGATGAGCGTACAGCGAAGGCGTACCGGCAGGATTTGGAACTCTACTTCCGATGGCTGGAAGGAGCAAATGACATTTCGCCTTTGCCGGGCGGCGGCTGGGAGGATAGCATGGAGGCGTATCTGAAGTATTTGTCCGAGGAAAAGGGGCTCCGCTTCTCCACGGTGTGCCGCAGACATTTGGTATTTGGCTATTTTCTCTCGTACCTGAAAGCAGAGGGCGTAATAAAGGAACTTCGCCCGCTGAAGGCGCCAGGGCAGATGCGGGAGGCCTCGGTGGATACGCTGCTCACCAAGGACGAAGTGGATGCTTTCTTTCAGGCGATTAACCGGGAATATACAGAGCTGGACAGCGATTTCCGCAAGCGGGTTTGCCTACGGGATCAGGTGATGATGGAGCTGCTCTTTTATCATAAGATGGAGATCAGTGAACTATTGCGAATGGAAGTGTCGGATTATAACCGGAAGACAGCGGTGCTGACCATACGGAGGAAGAGGGAGAAAAGCCGTTCAGTTTACTTATTCAATCGGAGGCTTCAGAGAAGGATGGAAGAGTGGCTGGGAGAGCATGGGTATTTTGAGCATGGGGATTTGTATTGCAACCGGATGTTTCTCTCGAAATTGGGAAGGCCTCTTTCGATGAAGATGGTGACCAATATCTTTGATAAATACCGGGTGCTGGCGGGGATTGAAAAGGGGTGTACGCCTAAAGACTTGAAGAATAGCCTGGGGAG
>CATJIO010000055.1 GCA_949740725.1 uncultured Lachnospiraceae bacterium
AAAGCTCCCTGCAGGCCTCCTCATACCGGGGTAAATCCACCTCCATGGTGAACATTTCCTCCCCGATCTTACAGTTCATCGAGGAGACCCGATCCTGGGAAAATCCGATTTTGCAAAGCTCCGCCTGCCGGTGGATATGGCGCAAGGTTTTCTCTTCCAGGGTCAGCTTGTCAAACTGGGGATACTTTTCAAAAAACATCTCTTCCAGCACAGCAGTAAAATCCTCGCCGCCCAGGAAATTATCCCCCGCTACCGCCCGAACTTCCAAAATGGTGTCAAAAAGTTCCAATATCGACACGTCAAAAGTACCGCCGCCCAGGTCAAACACCAGAAATCTGGCGGACTTTTTGCTCTGATACAGGCCATAGGCAATGGCTGCCGCTGTAGGCTCGCTGATGATCCGCTCCACCTTAAGCCCTGCCAGCTCTCCTGCCTTTTTCGTCGCCCTGCGCCTGGCATCATTAAAGTAAGCGGGCACGCTGATCACCGCCTCTGTTACTTCCTCGCCCAGGTAATGCTCCGCGTCCTCCTTTAAGGCACGCAGAACAAAGGAAGAAAGCTCCTCCGCGGTAAAGGTTTTGTGGAGCAGGGAAAACTTCCTCTGGCTTCCCATGTCCCGCTTAAACACCCTGGCCGTGCTTCCCGGGTAGAGGAGATTCCGCTCCACCGCAGAATCCCCCACATAGATCTGCTCCTCTTCGTCCATGCTGACCACTGAAGGCGTCAGCTTTTTTCCCAGCCGGTTGGGAATAATCTTCGGACCATCCTCCGTAAAATACGCTGCCAGACTATTGGTCGTACCTAAATCAATTCCTATAATCATATTCTCACCAAGCCTTTCAGGCGCCATGCGCCTGTATTCTAGTCACATTGCTGCTGTCTGAATTATATTCAGCCAAGCTAATCAGTACACTAATCCCTTCTCCAGGCGCTCCACCGCGCACCTGGCCTCATTATTGGACGGGTTAATCTGATATGCCTGCCGGAAACTTTCCAGAGCCTTCTCTTTCTCCTTCTGCACCAGATAAACATAGCCCAAGTAGAGGAAGCTCTCAAAACACTCCCCATACCGGCAGCTCTTGCACTTCATCTGCTGGTTCATTCTGGCGAACATCTCTTTCGCCCTCTCTGTCTCACCCAGGCAAAGGTAAATCCAGGCAAAGCTGGCCATCCTGGCCGGAGCGTAGGCCTTAAAGGCCAGGTAATTCTCCTCCTGGCGGCCGCTCTTGTGAAAATAGTCCAGAGAACGCTCTGCATGCTCTCTCGCCTTTTCCAACTTTCCCATCATGTAGCAGGCTCTGGCTAGATACCGCTCATAATCAAAAAGCTCGTAAGGATCCTCCTCAAGCTGAATCGCCTCCTCATACCATACCGCCCCATGTTCAAACTCCCACAACTCTTCCAGGTAAAGATCACCCAGGCGGCCGCAACGGTATGCCTTGGTGCTATTATCCTCCGCCTTTTTGATCCCCTTTTTATACCAGGCGATACAGGTCCGCTTATCCCCTCTCCGCAGCCACACATCACCAATATCGGAATAATGCTTCCTTCGCTCCTTTGTATGCTTATAAGCAGAAAGCGCTTGATCATATTCTCCCAGATCGTAGTACAAATCCCCGATCTCCTCCCAGAAGTAAGCATGATTAGGGGTGATCTCCAGACCCTTCTGATAACACTCTATCGCCTTTTGCAGGTCGCCGAGGGCCTTATAGCAGTCTGCCAGGTTCCGGTAGGGCATCTTGTCCTTCTTCTCCCCCATCACCTGGATGGCCTTCTCGCAGCATTCAATGGCCTTCTGATAATCCTTTAAATATTTATAGCTGCAGCCCATATTGTTCCAGACGATCCACTTCTCCGGAGACAGCTGCCCCGCCTTCTCATAATCCTGGATGGCCAGCTCCTGCTCCATAGCCACATCGTAGATCAGGCCGCGGCAGATAAGATAATAGCAGTTCTCCTTCACCTCCAGCTGGCGGTTAATGTAATAGAGCGCCTTCTCATAGTCCTCTGGCCGGCCGTAATCCTCGTAGCGATCCTTATAATAATCTGACAGCTTTTCATTGGCATCCCGATACCCATTCTGGATCTTCAGCGTCTTCTTAAAATGCTCCACCGCCTCCTCCATCCGATCCAGGCCCTCGTAGCATAAGCCTCTGGCATAATGGATTCCCGGCCGGCTGCTGTAATCCAGTTCCGCCGCGTCATATTCCTTTAAGGCCTCATCATACCGCTTCATTTCCAGGTACACATCGCCCCGGATCAGCCGGTATTGGAGCCGCTTAGGATTCTCCTCAATGGCTGCCCCCAACGCTTCCAGGGAAGCTTCAAATTCGTCGTCGTCCCACCAGAGAAGCCCTAACTCATAGTGTATCTCTGATTTATCCTCAATATCACAATGTTCATCATTAATCTGGCCCTTGAGCTCCTCTAAAATCTCTCTGGGCCTATCCCGATCCTTCCGGCTTTCCGCCAGGTTCCGGAGAATCTTCACTTCAAACAGCTTGAGCTCCGCGGAAAATTCCACCTGGTTTTCTTTCGCCCTCTCGATCACCCCTTTGGCGTCCTGGAACTGATCGTAATAAAAGAATACCTTTGCCGCGAAAAGATACGGCTTAAAATAACCGGGATAAATGGCGATGGCCCGGTAATAGTCATCAATCACCTGCTGTGCCTTCCGCAGATGGTAGCAGGCCTCCTGACGGGTCAGGAATGCAGGAAAATACTGGTCATCCTCTCGGATAATCTGATCGCAGACATCGATGGACTTCTCATACTGCTTTGTCCACATCCGGCTATTCGCCAGATACTGCATATACTCCAACCGATCCCGAATAGACTGAGCATGCTCAATGGCCTCGTTCAGCATCTGCTCCGTCTTCTCCTGCTGCTCCAAGGCGTAATAACACCCGGCCAGGATATAGCAGGCGCTGCTGTGGCGGGAAAGCCGCTTCCTGGTCTCCGCCGTCCCGTCGTCGGTAAGCGCCTTGATCTGCTCCAGCCATTTCTCTAAATAGGGAAGGGCCTCCTCATGGCGGCACATCTGATAAAACACCCGGCCATAGAGATTATTGTATAAATATTCATCCTCCGGCGATGGTTGGAAGCCAGACAAAAGCTCCAACACCTCTTCCATCCGCTCATTCTGGAATAAACACCAGCCCAGCTTCATCACCATCTCATTTGCCGTCATCCGGGGATCCTCCCGGTTCTCCGCCAGGGACTGCCGGAACTCCTGGATCAGCGCCTCATTCGCCTTCCGGATCATATCCTCCACCACGTCATTCCTGCCCTTGTCTAAAAGCTCCAGCATCAGCTCCCTGGCTTCATAATAGTCCGGCTTCTCCATCAGCCAGCGAACCATACCCAGCTTTGCGGAATAGTGATCCGGGCTGTCCTTTAAAAGCGCCTTCCAGATCTCATAGGCCTGCTCCTTGGCCTCAGCCCTCCACTTGGCCTCTCCGGAATAATAACGGATGTATTCATCTCCGGGATACTCTTCCAAGAGCCGATCCGCCAGAGACGCCCCCTTAGCCGTGTCTTCCCCGGTATAAAGGCGCATCCGCTCCACGTCCTCGTAGGGGTGGTAAATCGCAAAGGCGCTCAATTCCTCCAGCTCCTTTAAGCATCCTTCCGTTTCCCCGTCATCGATCTGGTGCTTAATCTTCAGATACTGATCAATATATCCATCCCCATTCATCTCCGACTCATCCAGACCGTCGTAGCGAAAATATTCGTAGGGAATAAAGGTCGGATTTTGTATGTAATAGGAGACATAATTTAAGAAATCCGCGGGAAAACGCTGCTTCAAATCCTCCATATCCGCCAGGATCTCAAACCGTTCATCCGCCAGCTTCCATATAGAGTGGGGAATCCGGATGTGATTCAGAAGATACACCATCAGCTTCTCCTTCGCCTCCATTGCTGTGTCCAACTCTTCACAGACCGGATCAGAAAATACTTTCTCCCACTTTTTTACATCCGCCCGGGACAGCAAATCCCGGTATAGCTCATCGACCCGGCGGATCCACCAGTCCACCTCGGTCTTCGGCTCCTCCTCTCCCTCTTCCACCTTTCTGGCAAAGGCGATCCCCTCCTCATAAGCCTGGCGCAGACGCTTAAAGCCCTCTGGGTCGTCCTCTGGATTCGTCCCCTTCAGCCGCTCCATATAAGCCCGCTTGATCTCCCGTTCATCACGAGTTTCCTGGATTCCTAAAATATGAAAAATCTGCTCCTTCTCCATCACCCATGCTTCCTTTCCTGAAATTCCTTCTCCTTCGCTTTGATCCCTTGGCGTTCACGCACAAAAAACGCCTGGCAAGATGCTGCCTGTGAGCAGTAACGGCTGGCTTCTCTTCGCCAGTCAATCGGAAAAATGCTGATACTCCTCTACCTGAATCTGGGAAAAGGTGCTCATCTCATGATACACCGATACCGCCATATCCAGAAGGGGGAATAATGCCACTGCCCCCGTGCCCTCTCCCAGGCACAGCCTCCCATGGATCAGCGGCTTTTGCCCCAGTGCCTCCAGCACCATGGCCCCCGGCCCCCTCCCCCGCGCGGGGGGCGCCGCGGAGAAAATCTCTACGGCCCGA
>CATJIO010000056.1 GCA_949740725.1 uncultured Lachnospiraceae bacterium
ATATATTCCTGGAAACGGTCGCTGTATTTACCGCAGTCGTGAAGCACGGCTGCCAGATAGCTGATGGCAGTCAACGCTTCCACCGTGCAATAGGACTGGGCCAGCTGTGCGGTTTCCTGATTATGTGCAGAGACAGATTGTATCTCATGCAAATCATCCTTACAATGTGCAATGTAAGAATCGTCTTCAATACGTTTTATTTCCATACAATTATTCCATTAGTAGTTAATATTTATACAATTTAGTTGTGGCTTGAATATTATTATAACATTCTATGCCACTATTTGTCATCTATTTTTCATGTAATTTTGTCCTCATCTCGTTACGGTTCACACCCAGCTGATCACAACGCTGATCAGCCGGAAGGAAACAGGGAAATAGCCATCTTCAGCTTAGTAGTCTCCGCCTAAATATCAAAAGTCTTTCACCATTTGTCTTACCGTTTTATCAAAAAAGAACTTCATCTACAAGTGATAAGATACGATATATCAACATGATAATGTAAAGGCAATAGAACGACAACAAAAAGCAGGTTAACGAAGGATCTGTTCGTTCGCTAGCCTGCTCATTTCTACGAATTTTAATTTCTCCTATTCTCCCATTTTCTTTAACTCTCCAATAGCAGAAACCGCATTACTAAAGGTAAAAAACCCTCTCATCCTCCAATCTCAAACAAGCCAGTTTCGCTTCCGGCCCAATGCTATTAAACACATACCCGCAGTCCAAATCATAAAAAACGCAGTCCAACTTTTCATCATAAGCACGATAAACATTCCCATGATTAAACGGTAGTTCATCTATGGCTGTAGTTGGGGTATGCCCCGCGATAATCATCCCATGTTCCACACCTCCGTAAATGTAAGCATCATCCCTGGCTTTCAGATAAAAGTCCTCCAATGAGTCATAAGAATCATCCATTTCCCTTCCCTCCAGACATCCAAGGCCTTCAACATATCCAGCATGGACAACGATGCACCTCCGCCCGTTTATCATCATCTCATAAAAATACGGCATTTTCCCTATACATTGCGCCCAACCTGACAGCTGATCAAATGCTGTCCCCCTTTCCTTAATCAGTTTGCCCATAGTCCCATACATGTCAAAATAGGAAGAAATCTGCCTAACCATCTGGTATACGGATATGGTGTCGTCCACATCGGCAGTTTCCAAACCGCATTTTAGGAAAACCATTCCCATGGCTTTCACGCAAAGACGGAATTCCTCATCATGGTTACCTCTTACCAGAATGACATTTTTCCCAGGGTTTTCCATCCATCTAAGCATCTCATAGCTTTTCGGTCCTCTATCAATATAGTCGCCTGCACAAATCAGTCTGTCTTCTTCACAAAACCCGATTTTATCCAGCATACATTTCATGGCGTCATAATGCCCGTGAATATCCGTCATAACATAAGTACTCACCTTTATATTCCTCCCAATCCTTTTCACCGATATCTCTTAACCCTGCCCTCTTTTCATCCTCTTATTGTGCAGATACCATTATTCCTCCAAAAGCCCGGCAAGCCTCATCCCCTCATCCGTAATATTCATGCGCTTTCTGTGCATTCTTACCTCCTCTTCACCCATAATCAAATAATAGGCATTAAGGGCCAGCGTCAAATTTATCTCACCTTTCAGATAATTACTTACAGCCTTTAAGATCCGCTTCTTCCCCTCCAAAGGGCCGGTATAATACTCCAGGCCTAAATAATCATGCATACATTCATAATAAATTCCCCCATCCAGGGGCTGGAAATGTCCGTATGCCACCATATCAGCGCTGCAGCAATGCCTCGATGCCGAATACTTTGCCACATAATCCTCTTCCAATCCCTCATACCACACATGCTCAAGGACAAAAGGCTCTCCCCCCTGAAAAGGAGCATAGACAATATCGCCTTTTTTAAAAGGAACAGGACAGACAAAACACACTCCATTAATTCCGTATACAATATCCTGTTCTTCCTCAGACATCTCCCATGCCCCCTCCATATCAATATCCATTACCTCTTTCTTTCTGTTAAAAAACACAGCAATGGACTTCCCGCTCCCGTCCGTTCTATATTTGTAAACCCGGATTTGCGCCTCATCCTCATGGAAAAAATCCGCCGAATCAATAGCGGAAAACACATCATCAATCTTATGGAAATACCCATCCTCCCTGTATTCTTCTCCTGTATGATAAATCCTGTATTCATAAACCGGATGTTCCCCATTCCTGAAAAATTCCTCTAAATATTTATCCTGAATCTCCATGTACCGGCTCAAAAGCCAGTGAATCCCTACTCTTCCTGCCTCCCCTTTATCCATGGAAAAAACATAAGAATTGGTTTCCTCATCGGGCATATGTTCTATTATATAGCGAAATGCTTGTCGTTTCTCGTTCAGGGTATGCCGGAAACTTTTGTTAATCAAATACGCCTCCTGAACAGCCGTAAACCTATGTCCAATCTCCCGGCAATAACCGCCCACAGTCTTTGAATCCATAAAATCATAAATGTCCATCATCTTCCCCTTTACTCATGAAAAACAATCTCATCATATTTTGTCAGATAACCAATCATGTCAATACTGTGAAGCCAGCTCTCCAATCTCCGGTCCAGTTCCCCCGGCTCTGTATCTATCAATTCTAAATTCAAAAAAATCTCCCCCTTTTCATTAATATCCGTTCTCCCCATAACCAAACTGTCCGACTGGTATCTCTTAGGGATTGCCTGGGCAATATGGCCATCTTTGTCCTTTTTTAAACAGATTTCCATAAAAGGATCCAAAATCAAGTCACCCCCGCTATCCTTCATTTCACACATCTCAATCCATGCAGATTCCTCATCCTCCTCCGTAATGTAGACCACAAAATCCCATTCTCCCTTCATCTTGATCGTGGCCCCACCAGGTCCTACCGCCTTTAAAATTTTTTCCATTTTCTTTCCGTTTTCAATTCTGATTCTTTCCATGATCATTCCTCCATTCTATAAACAATCTTCACCAAACTCATAAAGAATATCATTCACCTCTGCCACAGAAGTCCCCTGCACAATGCCGAACATAACCATGGAATCCCTCCTGTTGCGCGCATCCAGGCAAGCCATATGTCCAACCCGCCGCAAATATCTGGCCTCCTTTAAATCCAGCTTCATGGTCAAAGCAATACACAAGACCACGTCCCTGCCTGGATTCTTAATCCCTCGAAATACCTGATAAACATACTCCCCTAATTTCCAACATGGCCTATTCCTCCCTTTTTTCAAATATATTCCCAGAGTTTCCCCTTGGTACAGAAAGCATAGCACATTCCTGATTATAAAAATGACATAAGTATGGCATATACGTATTAAAAAAATATTAATCCTCCCCTATCTCGGATAAATCAAACGCCCATTGGTAATCCTCCCGTATCTTTAGGCATCAAAAAAGCAGGATAATGAATTATCTTATCCATCATCCTGCTCATAAAGCTAATCACCAAATTATTATTCTGCATTACCTATCCACGTATCAAATATCCCATATAAAATCACCGGCTCCACAATGGGAAAAATTTTGTAACCTATTCCGAAAATTTGTTCCTCTGAATGAGTCAATATAGAACCAATAGATAAGAAATTGCTAGCTTATTCCTCCCCTGCCAGCCCGGCCACGATCAGCATCCGGTCCATTGCCTTAAGATTATCCTTCCAATGATAACCATAACTTCTCTTATAGGCCCACTCCTCTGCCACAAGCTTTCTTTGCCATGCCGGCATATGTTCCAAAAAACGTCTCCTGACCGGCTCTTTTGCAAAGGCAATTCCGGACGCCAATGTCTTATGATCCACTTCCTTCATAATAAATCTCATCTTTTCCATCCCCATCTCTCCAAATATTCGGTTAAAAGCCGTGTGGATGGAAATTTCCTCTTCAAATTCTTCGTTTATCTGCTCCCATTTTTCTTCCTGCCCTTTTTCCTCCCTCATCTGCGTCCACTCCTGACAATACCTGTCATAATCCTCCAGCCATTGCTCTGGAACCATCACCCGAACCATAAGTAAAAATTGCTCCGGCAATACTCCGCGACGGATATTCTCTCCCGCCATCAGATAAAGATATACAAAATACCATTCATGGCCGGAACAGCCATTTGTCTTCGCCTTCTCCAGAATTTCTTCTTCCGTCTCATCCCAATCATAGCAACCTGCGATTTTTTCCATTATGCGAAGCAGCAGCTCTTTTAACGGCATATCTCCGTCAGCCATAGAAATCGCCAATGTAACATCGTCTTCCCACAGGGTATCCTTATCCCATTGTCCTGTTATGGCATCCAGTATCAAAAGCCCACTCTGACTGACGATATAACAGCACTGGCAAAGGAACTGCAATACCGTAAAAGTCCGCTCCCTGTGCCCAGCAAAAACTTCCCTGGCATATTTAAGCGCTTCCTTTTTTAAGTTCATGATCCCCAAAGATTGTTCCTTGGTTTCCACCTGCAAAAATATCACACCCATCGATAATCCCCTTCCCGGGTCACTCTTCCCATCACTTTTTCTACAGAACTGCGAAGTTCTGCCTTCATTTTCTCATGCCATATTTCCATGGAATCGCAAACGCCTTCCTCTGAGCCCTCTTCCCATACCTTCTCAGGCTGCGCAGCCTGGAACATCCCATCAAACCTCCCCACCAGTTCGTCTACCGTGGAAGGATAGTAATCCGCCACCCACCATTCCATAACCAGCATCTGCTCTTCCCCGGATAAATGTCGAAACAAGCGTTCCCTTAACCTGCTCCCTCCATAGACGAACAGTTCTGCCAGGTCCTGGAGCCTGAAAATTTTCCGTTTTTGAAGGCTCAGTTCGCGGCTATATCCCGGCAATACGCCCTCACCTTCATCCTCTGTCTCTCTAAACTGTGCTGTGACAAACTTCTCAAAATCCCTATCTGCCATTCCCCACATGCTTTTATAAAAAAGATCCAAAATAGGGATTCCTCCCTTTTCTTCCTGCATATTCTTAAGCCTTTGATCCCGTTCCTCCAGGATCATTTTCATGTCATCCCTTCTCTGTTCTTCTATAACCTCCGATATTCCGGTGGAAAAATCCTTGTAAATTTCCCGTCCTTCCTCCGGAATCTGGCCAGCGAAGGATTTCAGAAAATGCTCAGCGTCGCGAAAATCTCCTCTGAAAAAATGGCAGCTGGTTCCGCACTGAAGACTCCACACTTCCAGAAGTCCCAACACATAGACAGCCTCAACAACTGCCCGATAATCTTCGTACTGATCCACCATGATCTGCGTTTCCATCAACTGCGTAAAACTTTCCAGATCGCGCTGCCAGCCATTTATCATCAGATCAAGACCCTGGAAAAGGAAATTTTTCAGTGGTATGTCAACATCCAATTCCATTCTCAGCCTCATAAGCTCCACGCGCCTGATGTCGTGGTCATACTGTTCTGCAAATAACTTCTCCCATTCTTCCTGTGTTAAATAAGACTCCCTCAAAGGGATCGCCCTTTTGCTGCCCCAGTCCTCTTGATTCTGCAAAAATTCAAGACAGAAGCAGATGGACTCTATGGCATCGCAAACCTCGTCCCGGTGGCTTAAAAAGGCCTCCTTCCCATACTTCTCTATGGCTGCCTCCACTTCTTCACGGATCTTTCCCATAAAATTTCATCCTCCTTTCCCTTTTAATACTTTCTTCCTTTCCTTTTTCTCCCAGGCCAGCCTTTTTGTTTCTCCCTGCCTCAGTCGTTTTTCCAGCTCTCTCACATAAGCCCGTGGACGGTTAACCTCTCCTCCCGGCTTTTTCCCTGGCTGCCTGTCCCTTAAGATCAGGGCAAAACAGCTCTTATCCTTCCTCACCAGCTCTCCTAACTCCCCAAACCACCTCTCATTCTCCGAAAGTGTTCCGTCATATTGCTTAAGAAACTGAGCAAACGGAAGGACAAAATCTGATCCGAAGGTAAGAGAGGCATAATGATTCAAAGGGATCACTCCGATCCCGGCATCCTGGCTTTCATGGAGGGTATCCCGATACACAAGCCACTGCTCATCATCCTGGGCGAAATCCTCCTCCCAAGGTTCTACCCGGTTTACCAATACACCCTTTACAGCCGGAAAAAAGGGGGACGCCATGGTCTCCACCAGGGTTCCGGAAGGATAAGGAAGTTTCAGGTAGTGATAATCACAGGAGCCGATCCAGCAGTCCCACCGCTCCTTGGCCTCGGCAGTTTCCGGCAGGCAGTAGATAACCTCTCCTTCTGGGTTCAGAAGGATATTCCACTCCAAATCCAGATACCGGACTCCCCTCCTATAAAATTTACGGAGAACGCCAAAAAAAGAGCCTGTACCAATCCCGTATCTATCCGCCGTCTCTTTGATCTGCTCCCGGATAAACTGGATCCCGGGCTGTGGAACAGAAAAAATCCGTTTTTTTATCCATTCTTCCTGGCTCCCACGGCAGAAAATATCCGTTTCATAAAGATTCCTAAATCCGCTCACCATATGGAGAATCTCATCCAGGGTTTCCCCCATCTCGATTTTTTTGTCCAGAAACTCCAAATCCAGCGACACATCTTCCCTGGTGGTCCGAAAAGGTGAGCCTCTGTCACCTGCTTCCTGCCGCTGTTCCTCTCTAACCTCCCGGGAAAGTTCCCGCAGACCCTCCAGCTTTTCTCCCAGGGTCCTGTGGGGTGCTGAAAGAATGCAGTCTGTCCGTTCCATAAGGTCTAAATCTCTCCTTTCGGACAGCCACTGGGCTATATCCGGAGAATAAATCCAATCCTTTAATTCCATCCTGCGCATCCTCCTTTGATGAGCCTATTGTAACATACCTCTCCGGCATATAGCGACATTAGTATGACATATCTAAATTTCCTTATTCCCTGAATGGGATACTTCGCCGGTCCATTGCCTGTCTCCCATAGTTTTCTCCACAGGAAAAAGCATCCTCATCCAGGAAATAAGGCGTCCTGCCTTTCACAGCAGGTTCTTTCTTTAGATTCAGTTTTTTATATGCCTCCATCACCTCTACCGGAGTCTCCAGCATAAGCCCATATCCTGGCTCTTCCTTATTTTGCGCCTCAAAAGTTTCGAGGACTCCTATGCAAAATCCATCTCTAAAGCTGTGCTCCTGATGCTTTTGGCCTGCGTATTTCCCCACTCCCTGTTCCATAAACCGGATCAGATAGTTGAGAAGGGCCAGGGCGGCGAAGGCATCCTCCCCAAATCCAATGAATTTGACACAGGGAGTCTCTCCGTACTGGTAGTACGTTTTACACCGGAAATTTTTAGCCAGGATAAAGGCCAGTATCAAGTGATGCCGTCTCATGGGCGTCCTCTTAAATCTCAGTTCTTTTATAGATATCCGGGAACTGCCCAGAGGGCTTTCCATACCTGCCTTTTCCCTCTCCGTCATGGAAATATGATATTTCAACATGAGCTTTCTCGCAGTCCGGGCGGCAGACATAGCTTCGCTTTCATTTGTACTTTCGCTTAGAGCTAAAAGCTTTTCTATCTTTCGTTTTATAACCTCCCTGTCCAACTTATCCCCGCCTTTCTTTTCCTTAATCGTAACTGTCCAGTATCCTCACCGTTATGAGCAAAAATCCATTACAATCACCTGCGGCGATGGGATTTTTGCCCTCTAGCCGATTTTACCTTACGGTCAGCGCGGTAAATGCCCAGACCTTCTGAACAATTCTCCTTATCCTCCAATACGGTACACTGATAATGGGCAGAATTATCAATCCTGACCCGGATATCCAGATGTCCGATCCCGAATTTTTCCTTAATCCGTTCCAGAGCATTGTCACAGTTTAAAATCTCGGGATTCATAAATATCAACGCCCTTCCTCGGGAAACTTCCACCCGCCCTCTGGGAAAATAATTCCAGGAAATTCCTCTCAGATCCTTTCTTCCTGCCGTGATCGCCTTCCAGGAATCTTTATGGGTATTTGGAGCTGCCGTTTCAGGAATTGTGCAGGCCAAAATCTCTTCCGTGAAAATAAGCTCCCCTTCCGTTCCCGCAAAGCAGGGAAACCAGAAAATGCCTTTACTCATTCTTTTGTTTTTACAAATTCAATGGCAAAGCCCGCGGTTCTTTTTTCCAGTGTTCTTCTCATCATCTTTCTCCTTTTAGCCCCTGTTACCCACAGTATACCACATGGTTCCTTGGTTTTCTTACCCTCAGTGGACAAAGGGCAACCTTGTATTTTTTCAAATCATTACTCCGCCAAAAGCAACCCCAACAGACATTCCACCTTTTTTCTTTCTTTCAATGCCTTAAGCCAGCGCTTTGGGATTCCCTGCAATCCATAACGGATTCCGGCAAGACCTCCCGTTACACAGGCTGTTGTATCTGTGTCATTCCCTAGCAAAACAGCACGCTTTACGGCATCCTCATACCCCGACGCCTGTTCCAGAATCATAAAGGCGCTGTGCAGGCAATCTGCCACATATCCGGTTCCCCTGCCTTCCCATGGGATATCCGGACGGACGCTCCATTCCAACTCCTGTTCATACTCTGGCTTTTCCCGGTAAATGGAACGAAGCGCACGGACTCCTTCCTGAATGGCTTCCCGGGCCTCCTTCCCCTCAAGCAGCCCCTGCGCCACAAGGCAATACAGAGCCGAACAGACCTGATTACACAGATGCCCATGGGTAATCAGGCACTGGCTGTGGGCATCCCTCACCAGGTCTCTGCTTCTTTTCTCCGGATCTGTATCGCCTTGCACAAAATGCCATAAGACCAGAGGCAAGACACGCATCAGCGCCCCGTTTCCCTTTCCCTCTGGATTGATCAATCCGCACTTCTTTGCAGGGATCCCACTTTTATATGCTCCAAGCGCATTGGCTGTCTGAATTCCCACATCGAATACAACTCCGTCTACCGCCCAAAAGCCTTCCTCATACCAGGCTAAAAGCGCATCGGAATAGGCTTTTAGAGAGAACCCCTCATGTTTTAAAAGACAGTCCATAAGGCACAGTGCCTGTGCCCCGTCATCTGACCATGTCCCGGCATCAACCTTCGAATAGGTCTTCCTAAATCCCGGCGGCGGCGCCATCTCGATTTCCTCATAAAGAGGAAGCTCCTCCGCCTCATAAAACTCATAGGGAACTCCCAGAGCATCCCCAACCAAAAGGCCATACAGGCCTCCGGCAATTTTTTCTTGCTGTAATACCATGTTTTATATCCCTGCCCTCTTATAAAATTTTTATAACCTTCCACTTCTCTTTACAAATATATCACTTCATCAAGCCGCGGCATTTTCCCTTTTCTTTCAAAAAATCCCTCGATTCTTTTCAGCATGAAACCTTCTTCTTGCTTCTGTTCCCATCCTCTTTATCTTTCTCTGAAACCCTTGTGCCGTCTCCTGCTCCTCCCGGCAGATAGCCAGGTAAGTCCAGCGTTTTGCTTCATCCTCCGGTATCCTCTTTCGCACTTCCAGGGCTCCCTTATCTCCGGCCGCTCTCCACACCATGTAAGAGTATGTTTCTTCCACAACCTGAAACCTGCTGCCAATACGGCAAATTTTAGCCATGCGGAGCATCAAAACATCCTGGCCAAAGTCAAGCCGGTCTGGGATTTCCAGGCAGGGCTCATATTTCTCTTCATAATTCCAAGCCAGAAACCGTTCCCCTTCACTTCTTAACTGATTTTCCACATATGCCAATTCCTCCCGGGCCCCTTCCCTGCGCCTCAAATATTCCTCCTTTACCTCCTCATGTTTTTCCGCTTTCCGGTCATAGTAACGAATCCTCCTCTCCAGCTTCTTCTTTTCCGCCTCCAGCTTTGCCTTTACACAGTCCCCGAATTTCTCCCAAAAATACTCCTGGGCCTGCTCCCTGCTGCCGCTTTCATTTTTTGTCACTTTTCGTTGAACCGCCAGACATAGATAATCCATCCATTACCTCCCGTTTGGTTGTTAATGTGCGTCTTTGATAGTGGTAGTATAGCACATCAACTACACAGAAAACGATACAAGTATGGCGTATTAATTAAGCACTGCTCAGGGATGTCATTTGTTTCTTTTTTATCCGTTGGTGTTAATATATACTAGAAAGCGGCGGGTTCCTCCACCTTTACATGTAAATCTAATAAGAAGCCGCAGTTCTCAATCGGTATTTTAACTCTCTCCTTCCATTAACCCCTACCATTATCCCATTCTCAAAGTTACTAATTACAATCAAATATTTACGATAAATCCCATCTTTCAACAGCATTTGCATACAAACAGGCGAACCTTCAAACCTATTACGAAAATCCATATACTATCACGGAAACCGCCGGCTTTCGCGTAATCGTATAAAACACCACTCAATCTCCCCGTTATAAGTGGTATTAAAAAACACGAAAAAAAGGGCCCCCCCCCCGCCGTGATGAACCCCACCAAGCCTGAAAACCTTAATTTTAAGTCATTCTTCAATACTTTTGCCTGCGAGTACCCAAATTCCGTTCTTCCATCCGAATTTCCTGAATCGCCTGGCACACATTAACCACCTCGTCTTCTTCATCATATTTTATGCCCGGATTTGTAATTGCTTCAATCATATCTGCCGCCCTGCGCTCCACTTCCCGGAAACGCCTTTCATTGGCCGCCAATACCCTGCTTAAGTTTTCCTTGTCCTTCGAATACTTAATAAACAGCATGACCAGTGACGTTTTGTAAAGGACTTTTGGAATCTTTCCGAAGTTAGTTGATTTTGTGTTTTAATTCAAGCCGCACCAGTTTCCCTTTCAGCAACTCAAAACTGTTGC